>CAZJEK010000271.1:0-8194 GCA_964545005.1 uncultured Pirellulaceae bacterium | reverse complement strand
GTACGATCGAAGCGGTCAATCCTAACGTTACCAGGCATGGAGGCCGGATAACGTCACGCGTCACCGGGTACGCGCGAAAGATTTTCCATTTCAAAACCGCCCGACTCGCGTACTCCGGTGCACGCGATTGTTACCCGCCGTCTTGTTGGTCGGTCTATTTTTACTGATCCCCTCCGTGCCCGCAATGCGAGCAGACCGTACCATCCCAGCGAAAACCAAATCCGCACGACGGACAGCGCCCAGCATGGCCCCATTGGGAGCGATCATGCGGTTTAACGCGAAGCCAGTCACAGTTGGGGCAATCCATCTGCGTCGGGCTGCGATGCCCAGCGCCACAACCAGGGCAAATGCCGCTGTAAGACGTAACGAAGATGGGCGGTCTCTTAGTTTTAATACGTTCGACAGCGGATTCAAGTGATCCAGCGTCGTCGATAAGCAACTTGCATTGGAGGACGCCGTACCCCGTAAGCTTCCGAAGTGCCATTACGTCTTGTGCGTTAGTCATGGAGTCACGAGTTGCGTCTGCGGCATTTCAGTCGGGTAACGTCCGCGTTCACCGGGCCGCGACGAACGATTCTCCACTTCAAACCGCGCGGCTTCGCGGCTCCGGTGCAACGCATTGTTATCCCGCGATTGTTGAAGCGAGTAGGAAGTAACCATGTTCAAAAAGACGCCACCCGAAACCGGAGCATCGGGCGGCGTCACAGTAGCACCATTTGTAAAAGCTAATTGTCAGCAACTAGCTTTTGTTATCGCAAGTTCCAGAACATTCGCATTCCGTTTTTGCATCGGCACAAGTTCCATCACAGCAATTACAGGCGTCGGTTCCACAGTTGCAATCGCATTCTGCACAGGGGCACACGCAATTGTCGCAAACGCAGAAGCCATCGACGCACACGCAATCATCAGTGCACACGCCCTGATCGCACACGCATACGCAGCAGTTTTCAGTGCCAGCAGATGTTGCAGATGAAGTCACATCGGCGTGTGAAAAGGCGAAAGTTGCAACGCATAACGCAACAGCGGCACAACCCAAGATCATTTTGGTAATCATTTGAAATTCTCCAAGTAGTTAAATGTAAATCAAAACATTGAACGACGTTGAAGAATTATTTCAGCCATACAGACAGCATAGCCTGACGCTGATTGTGACCAATCGGAACTATTGCAGCGGCCACTAAGGCCGATGAAGTGATCCGAAAATGTAGGTCAAGAAAACCAACGTATTGGGGACGCGGCAGGATTTTAGAGGTGTCATCATCGGATTTGCCTAATACGGCGTCATCGCCGTCAACGAGAACACATGGGCAAGGACATGATGAACACGACGCTTGGTCGGTACGCGATTCGATGCCGGAGCACGGACAACGACAGTCACAAGAAACGTGCGACACGCAAGAGATGCGTGCAGTTCCGTCGCCGAGACAGATGCACTGCGGCATTGCAGGCAGCGGCGATGCCACTGCAACAAGCAGGAGAATCGTGAGAATTGATTTAAGGCGTCCCATACCACAAGTATAGTGCAAAGGGGTGTTTCGGGCAACGTGATTTATGATGGCAGATCAAACTGTTGTGGAAGCAATGTTTTAGCGGGATAACTTGTAATTATACCCGAATGGGAGTCGGGATAAGACGAAAAACTCGGCTTATGGCCCTGTTGAGGCAAGACTTATGGCCGAAACTGGTTTCGATTCTAGGACGCTCTTATAGCCCTGTCAATCAAAATTAAGCACGCTAAAAACCGCTCTTGGGGGTCTGGAGCGCACGGTAGTTGTCGCTCGCTGTACTGGGCAAACGTGATGATTCTCCGGAAATCGATGTTGATCCGAGGGCAAGTTGCGAATGACCGAGAGGCAAAATTATTTCCTGCCCTGAGATGTGACTATTAAAGTTGCGCAGCGTTAGCTTTCGTGGAGAATCTGACGGCTGACACTTTCTCAATAACCCATCAGAGCGTTTCAGCGTTGGCTCCGATCAATGTACTGTAAATTAACCGTGGCTATCGCCAAAACGGCTCATGCGCGGATAGCCCTCCCCGCCCTCCCCTCGCTTTGGCTCGACCCTCCCGCGAGCGGGGGGGTGTCTTCGGTTAACTCCCGCGGAGCGAAAAACGACCATCGAGCCCGGCAGGAAAATTGATTCCGACAACAAAAAACCAACATCAAACGAATGAATCGCCGAAAGAGTGCAACGTCAAAACATCTGACCGCTCAAATAATCTGACCGCGCCCAAAGGACTCAGGACTTCTTACTCAAACGGTTCCCATTCCTCCCGCCTGCAGTGGGCACTGTTGCGATTGAGACCGACGAAGACCTTGGTCAGAAAACGTTTGCTAGCGGTCGCTTGACACGGCGAATGCATATCTGTATACCTGTGTTCACGAAGACACTGGTGGAAGCATGGTCGCTGCGATTTGTGTCCGACTAGCTTGACTTTTGAAATTCAACTTTTACTCGTCGATCAACCGGAGGATGTGATGGGACAGCATGCAATCGGGTTTTCTGTCGCCAATGCCCAACTTGACTCAGCTGGCCGCGGCAACTCCAGCGGGGCCAGTTTTTCCAACAACAACGCGTCGCAAATCCACACGGGTCGCAGTCAGGTCGCGTCCCTCAACCAAGGCTCCGGCATGCAATGGGCTCAAGTCTGGTTTAAGAAACTATGTCAGTTTCATCGCCAGCCGGTGGCGGTCGATTGGGCGTTCCAAACGGACGACGTGATTGCCTTCCTGCAGTCCAAACGCGATGCCGGATGCCCTGCCTGGAAGCGACGCAAGATTGTGGAGGCGTTGATCGACCATCAGCGAACCCACCCCACCGCCAAACCGGCCAAACTGCGACCAATTCGCGACAAACTGGCCGAAATCCAATCGCGGGAGGAGATCCTGGCTACGGCCAGGGACGAGGCCAATCAACCTGCCGGTGCGAATCGCTCCAGGCGAAGGGAGGTCGAAACGCGGTCCGAGATGAAAGCCAGCGGTTGTTGCGAACCTGGTGAGCAAGGGAACAGCTCAGTTGCCGAACCGACCAGCGATCGACCGGCCAGGTTTTGCTTTGAGGATTTTCAGCCTTGCGCCGCGGTGGGGAAACTGAATCAGCGGGAGCCCGAAACGCTGCGGGCGATGCGGATTCGATTGCGTGTGCTGGGGAAAGCGGACAATACGGAGACCGCTTATGTCAAATGGGTGCGCCGGTTTTTGCAGTTTCGCAATATCAAGACGCTCGATCAATGCGATTCGATTGACCAACGCGATGTCGAGTCTTTCTTAACGGACCTGGTCGTCGACGGTAATGTGGCCCCGTCGACTCAGGATCAGGCCTTTTACGCGATCAAGTTCTTTTTCGAAAACGTGCTCGATCGTGAGATGGGTTGGGTCGATGCGCTGCGTTCAACGAAACCACAGTTGCGGCCGACGGTACTGGGCAAGCAGGAGGTCCAAGACGTGCTGGGACAACTGGATGGTGTCTGGAAAACGGTCGCCAGTTTGTTGTACGGCTGTGGGATGCGGATCAGCGAGGCATTGCGGCTACGCATCAAGGATCTGGATTTTGAGAATGAACTGATCATGATCCATAACAGCAAGGGCAAGAAGACTCGCCAGGTGCCGATGCCGAAGTCGTTGACGACTGAACTGCGAGCGTTGATCGAACATCGCCGGTTGCTTCACGAACGGGATTTACAAACCGGAATGGCTTCGGTCTGGTTGCCACATGCGATTGAGCGAAAGTTTCCCAACGCGAGCAAGGATTTTCGTTGGCAGTACCTGTTTGCGTCGCACAAGTTTTCCAAAGACCCGAAAACGGGGCGGCTGCATCGCCATCATCGGCATCGGGATTCGTTTGGGGCGGCGCTACGCAATGCGGTTGGTCGGACCGAGATTCTGAAGTACGTGACGGCTCATACGTTCCGGCATTCGTTCGCGACGCATCTGTTGCAAGCGGGCGTTGACATTCGGACGCTGCAGGAACTGCTGGGGCATGCGGATGTTTCGACGACGATGATCTACACTCATGTGCTGTATGATCCCCAGCGACCAGTTTTAAGCCCGCTGGATTTGATCAGGTCGGACAGCGAGAGGGCCGCGGCCTGATCGGGTGTACGCACTGTCCGATTGGGCGTTGAAGGCGGTTGTGCTGGTCGGTGCTGGATTGATGATCGGCGGGTCAGGCCGGGGGGAAGATGATGGGGAGGGCAGCCGGTCCGATCGTGGTGGAATGTGACGCGGTGAGAGACTTTCGTTCGTGGGGTTGACTGGTGGGTGAAGCTGGGCGGTGAGGATCCTGAATCGGTAGGTATTCCATGCACCGCGATAAGGTGAATCGACTTTTCGATCTTGCGGTGATGTTTGAGAGCATTGTGAAAAGCGCACACCTGTCGTGAGGAAGCTGGATGGTGGAATGGTTGTTTTGCTGGGATTGTCGTTGGTTCGAGAATGGGTCAGCCATCGGTGTTGCGGATAAACCTCCGGTGTAACGCTTGTAGGTGGGGTGAACTGGCTGCAACGCAAGAACGTTTAAGTGAACGGGAACGCACAAGCGGCAGTAAAAATCCAGCAGCCGAACACCATCTGCGTTCAGACGACCTGCGCGATATCGCTGTTCCGTCGAACTAAGCGTATACTGGACCCATGCACGATGATGTTACCCAAATCCTGGTTGCCATTGAACGCGGTGACCGACAGGCGGCCAGCCAATTGTTGCCGCTGGTCTACGATGAATTGAAGCGACTGGCGGCGGCCAGGATGCAACAGGAATCGCCAGACAATACTCTGCAGCCAACGGCTCTGGTACATGAAGCGTACCTGCGGTTGGTCCACAATGGCGACCAGCTGCAATGGGATAGTCGAGGCCATTTTTTTGCCGCCGCCGCTGAATCGATGCGCAGAATCCTGATCGATCATGCGCGCCGGCGGAGCAGCATCAAACGAGGTGGCGGGTTGGCACGCTGCGAGATCCAGGAAGGTGATGCGGTCACGAACTCGTTTAACGATCTCGAATTAATTGCCCTCGACGAAGCACTTGATAAGTTGGCCGCAGTCGACTCCCAGTTGGTGCGGTTGGTTGAGTTGCGGTTTTTTACCGGGTTGACGATTGATCAGACCGCGAAAATCCTCGATTGTTCTCCCCGTACTGCCAAGCGGAATTGGGCCTATGCCAGAGCCTGGTTGCGTCGCGAAATGGGTGAGAATTGATCTTGGGAAAGACAAGTTTGAGTTTTGTTCGTTGCCTCGTTTTGATGTTGAACTGTCCCGGAGAGGTTGGCAAGATTTGTCCAGCCATTGGGCGCTAACCTCGGACGAGAGCCAGCTGACGCTCGAATTTCGGAATGTCGGTGGCTATCGCCAAAACCGCTGGATTTGCTCGCCTTTCGCTGACCTTCGCGAAGAGGTTGGCATTTTTTGCACGAGCAACATGAGTGCGATGGAATTTTGAAACTGCAGAGTACGGAGAGATGGTAGAAATCTGCAAAGTCGTCCACGCGTTCTCAGCGACTCTGCGGAAAGCTGGTGCAATGGAATCTAACAACTCTCACTCGGCTGAGTCCGTCTGTCCTGGCTGGAGAGCGAATGGGTACACCGGATATGTCCTCGCTGTGGCTCGACCCTCCCGCAAGCGAGCGAGAGGGTATTCTTTCAGGCTTTCGCAAAGCCCTTGGCGACCAGGAAGGTTAGTCCAAAGTCTCCAAGCTCCTGAAAACTGGAACCAATCCTGTATTTTCTGGCCCCCCGGGGAGTTCGTTTTCGCATTGCAAGCAGATGAACGTTATATGATTACCTCTCCGTCGGCCTGGCTTTAGAAGAAGATGCCCGCAATTTCCGAACGAACCATTTTTCTCAATGCCCTTGAACTGGACTCTGGCGAGTCGCGGTCCCAGTACCTGGCTCAGGTATGCGCTGGAAATCCGGAATTGAGATCCTCGGTCGAAGCTTTGCTGGATGCCCACCAGTTGCCGTCCAATCCGCTCGACCGCCCCGTCGCGGTTGCCGGATTAGGAGATAGTCAGCTGACCTCCAATTCAGATGCCGTAGAAATGGCAGGAGCCATGATCGGTCCTTATCGGCTGATGGAGCAAATTGGCGAAGGAGGATTTGGGTTAGTCTTCGCTGCCCAGCAACAGCAGCCAGTGAAACGGCAGGTGGCACTGAAAGTCATCAAGCCGGGGATGGATACTAGAGAAGTGATCGCCCGCTTCGAAGCGGAACGGCAAGCGTTGGCGATGATGGAACATCCCAACATCGCCAGCGTGCTGGACGCCGGGATGACTCAATCGGGCCGTCCCTATTTTGTCATGGAACTGGTGCGAGGAATACCGATTACCGAGTTCTGTCAACGTCAGCAGCTCAACCTGAACGATCGGCTGAGCCTGTTCGTTTCCGTTTGCAATGCTGTGCAGCATGCCCATCAGAAGGGCGTCATCCACCGAGATTTGAAGCCCTCCAATGTGCTGGTCACCAAGCATGATGATCGCCCCGTCGCCAAGGTGATTGACTTTGGTGTCGCCAAAGCCCTGGGGCAATCGCTGACGGAAAAAACGATTTATACGCGGTTCGCGGCGATGATCGGGACGCCGTTGTACATGAGCCCGGAGCAAGCCGAGTTGAGCGGTTTGGCAGCCGACACGCGGACGGACATCTATTCGTTGGGCGTGCTGTTGTACGAACTGTTGACCGGAGAAACACCGTTCGCAAGACAGCGTTTTGAAACGGCGGGCCTGGACGAAGTGCGTCGAATCATCCGGGAAGAAGATCCTCCCAAGCCCAGCGTTCGCGTTCACACCGACGCCGAAGCGCAATCCACGGTGACCGACTGGAGCGGGCATTCGATCGCGCAGCATGCGATCTGTCTGCAAGGAGATCTGGATTGGATCGTGATGAAGGCATTGGAGAAAAACCGGGAGCGGCGTTACGAATCGGCCAGTGAGTTGGCTAAGGATGTCCAGCGTTACCTTGCCGCGGAGCCGGTAACCGCGCGGCCACCATCGAAATGGTATTTGCTGCAGAAGTTCGCCGCGCGACATCGCGGCGCGTTGCTGGCGGTATCCGCCGTTGCCACGGCATTGCTGGTGGCCACGGCGGTCAGCGTATGGGCGGCATCGGTCGCAATCACCGAACGCAACGACAAGCACGCCGCGTTGCAAGAGGCGATCCGGTTGCGGCAACAGGCTGACCAGGCACGCAGTGAAATCGCTGAGTTTGCTTCCCGTCTGAAGGCGGCCAATCTGCTGGTGACGAACGGGCGGGCTCACGTCGACGCGCAACGCTGGGCGGCGGCGCATGCCGATTTTAACGCCGCCATCGAGACTCAGCCTAACTACTACAACGCCTGGATTGAACGGGCTGCGTTGGAAGTCAAGCTTGGGTTGTGGGACCTGGCGGCGCGGGACTATGCCCAAGCGATCGAGTTAGGAGTGCCGGAAGATGCGCCTGCCAATTGGGGGATTCCGCAATTGTTTTTGTACACCGGAGACGCAATCAGTCATCGTGAGTATTGCCAAGCCATGTTGCGGCAGGCTGAGCAGCAAGGCAAACAACCTTCCCTGGCATTGATTCGCAGCTGCGTGATAGCGACCGATCCGGTTGGTAGTCCGCAGCAACTGGCCGCCCAGGCAATGGACGCAGTCAGCAGGGTGGTTGAACGACCGCCACCACCGGACGGAAGGCGACCTTTGTTCGGTCTGCCAATACCGGGGCGGCAACCAGACGCCCAGCACCCAGGTCCACCTCGACCGGGTGACCGTCCGCCTGGGGCGCGGGATCGATGGCAACCTCGCGGAGCGAGTTTTTTTACCGCTGGCATCGCGATGCTGAGAGCGGAACGATTCCAGGATGCTGTTGATCATTTGGAGGAAGCCCTTGAAGACCGGCGGTGGCGAGGACGCTCGATCGTGTACCCTGCGTTAGCCCTGGCACACCAGCGCAATGGCGATGCTGACCGGGCTCGCCAGGCGTTCAATCAGTCGGAACAAAATCTCGATTCGTGGTCAGCAGCGATGCTCGCGAGTCCGGTTGGCGAAATGCCAATTCCCTGGTTTGACTGGATCGAGGCGTCGTTGTTGCACCGCGAAGCGTCGCTGCTGTTGACCGGGTTCACGCCTGCCGACGATCCTCGGCTGAGAGAGCTCCAGGAGCGAGCCCAGGAGTTGATCGATGGGGCCAGTCAGAACTAGTGCAGCGTCTAACTTAAAAATTGGGGT
>CAZJEK010000270.1:7539-8295 GCA_964545005.1 uncultured Pirellulaceae bacterium | reverse complement strand
GGCTGGACAAGTTATTCCTCAAGCTGTTTCTCGAAGAAGAGGACTTGCATTTTTACACCTTGATCGACGTGAGTCCGTCGATGAACTTTGGCACGCCGTCGAAAGCGTTATATGCCCGTCAGCTGGCCGCCGCTCTGGGGTACATTGGCTTGTGTCGTGCAGATCGCGTTAAAATTGAACCGCTCGACGGAGCCAAGACAAACACGGCGCCGGTACTACGCGGACGTAAAAGTCTGCATCGAATGCTGGAATACGTTCAGAACATGCAATCGACGGTCGATGTCCCATTAGCCGATGCAATCAAGGCCTTTTGCTTGCGGAATACCGGCAAGGGCATTTTGGTGCTGGTCACCGACCTGATGGACAAAGGCGGTTACGAAGAAGCGTTAAAATATGTCGTCGCTCGGGATCTGGATATCTACCTGATCCATGTGTTGAGCCAGGAAGAAATTGATCCTGACATCAAGGGAGACCTGAAACTGGTTGACTGCGAAGATGGTGACATCGCCGAAATCACGGTTTCCCGTCGGCTGATTGATCGCTATAAGCAAACACTGGCGACGTTCATCGAGCAAGCTCGAGAATTTTGTTCGCGTCGCGGAATCGTGTATACGATGACCAGCACCGAACGATCCGTTGAGCGACTTGTTTCCCGTTACCTGAGGCAACGAGGCTTGGTGCGATGAACTGGATCAATATGCTGACATGGTATCAGTGGTTGATCTTTGCACTCGTTCCCCCACTGATCTTTCTACT
>CAZJEK010000270.1:0-7529 GCA_964545005.1 uncultured Pirellulaceae bacterium | reverse complement strand
GTACTTCCTCAAACTTCGCCGAGCCCCATTGGAAGTTCCCAGCACTTATCTCTGGAGCCGGACGGTCGAGGACCTGCATGTTAATACCATCTGGCAAAAGCTACGGAAAAACATTCTGTTGCTGCTGCAACTGCTGATCGTTTTATTGTTAGCATTGTCCTGCCTTAATCCAGGTTGTGAGGGGACGCAATTAAGCGGAGAGCGATTCATTTTCATTGTTGACCGTTCAGCCAGCATGTCCGCTACCGATGCCCCTGGCGGCGTTAGTCGGCTGGAGGAAGCAAAACGGCAGTTGTCGATCGCAATTGATCAGATGAAGCCCAACGACAAAGGCATGATCATCAGTTTTAGTGACACGGCCAACGTCGAGCAATCTTATACGACCAGCAAATCTGAACTGAAGCAAAAGATCAAATCGATCAAGCAATCCGAACGACCAAGCAATTTGGAAGACGCGTTGATTGCGGCTTCTGGATTGGCCAACCCAGGTCGAACCAGCGACAAGGAAAGTGCCATCGATGTGCAAGTCGCCGACGCGTTGGATGCCCACATGATGATTTTTACCGATGGGGCGGTGGCCAAGATTCCAGAATTCCGAATGGGAAACTTGACCGCTGAATACCGTCCCGTGGGAGACCTTGTTGACGTGCCGGACAATCTGGGGATCACTGGATTTTCGGTCAATGACCAACTTGAAAACAGCGGGCAGGTTCAAGTCTTCGCCAGGCTTCAGAATTCGGGCATGGAACCAGTCACCACACAGCTATCCCTGTCCGTCGACGGAACGCTGATCGATGCGCGGCAAGTTACCGTCAAGGGGCTGGATTCGGTGTCACTCAATTTTGATTTGACCAATGCCGCCGCGACGTTGGAAGAGTCCTTACCGGTTGAATTAAAGATCGATCGTGACGATGTTTACGTGTTGGATAACCGCGCCAGGACGGTACTCAATCCTCCTCGCATGATCAATTTGCTGGTCGTTTCAGACAACCCTGGCTTCCTCGAATATGCCCTTTCAACAGATCGATTACAAAAGCTGGCGTTGACGGAAATCCAACCCAGGAGTTACCTGAAATCCGACGAGTATCGAAACCGCTCCGTGGCTGGGCGATACGATCTGGTGGTCTACGACCAGTGTGTTCCCGAAATCATGCCCCCTTGCGGAACCGTTTTCTGGGGCGCGCTGCCGCCAGAGAATTGGACCGCCGTCAAAGAGCTCGAAATCGCTCCGATTGTCGACACCAATAGCGCCCATCCGATCATGCTGGAATTGAATATGGGCAACGTTAATATTCTCAATTCGTTTGTTCTATCGGGGCCGCAGGGAAGCGTGCCGTTGGTCGAATCCGTCGATGGCCCAATCATGATGATCGGGCCCAGGGACAGCTTCGAAGACCTGGTCATCGGCTTCCCACTGTATACGGCCAATGAAAATGGCAGCCAGGACGTGAATTCCGACTGGCCCAAAAATCTCAGCTTTCCATTTTTCGTGCAGAACATGGTGCTGGGCTTGGGTGGTTCTTCCCAATTCGGGATTTCCCGAAACTACGAACCCGGAGAGCTGATTCAGATAAAACCTCGGCTGCCGTTTCCTGCGATCGAAGTGACCAAGCCTGATGGTAACACGGAGACGATTGAGGCTAACAACGATAAACGATTTGTTTTTTCAGATACCGAACAGTGCGGTGTCTATCAGGTGCGAGGGCAGGGCAGGGAAGGCTTGGATCACTTGTTTACCGTCAACCTGCTGGATCCGCTGGAAAGCGATCTGGCGGTTCGCGAGCAACTTGACCTGGGCCTCGAGGAGGTTCAAGGAACTCAGGGCAGTGAACAGGTCCGGCAAAACGCCTGGACCTGGCTGGTATTGGCGGGTTTAGTTGTGCTGGTGATCGAATGGTATATCTTCAACAAACGAGTCATGATTTAGTCGCAACCCGTCGCATAACGAAGCGTTTTGAGCTACCGGACATTTGATGAACTTCCTCCAACAACTCAAAACGATTGGACCTGGAGCGATGGTGGCGGCGGCCTTCATTGGACCAGGCACCGTGGTGACAGCCACCAAAGCAGGTGGAGGGTTTGGATACTCGCTGCTGTGGGCCGTCGCCCTGTCAACAATTGCCTGTTTGATCCTGCAGGAAATGGCGGCCCGGCTTGGAGCCGTCGCCCAGCTGGGTGTTGGTCAGGCGTTGAGGCAAAAGCTCAAGCACCCGGCAACGCGTGCAGTCGGGATTGCTTTGGTGCTGGGCGCGATCCTGGTTGGCAACGCGGCTTACGAAGCTGGAAACATCACCGGTGCCGCGATGGGCATGTCGGCGGTGGCGCCAAGTCTGGCATCCTATCAGCTCAATCCTGTCGTGATCGTGGTCAGCATGTTGGCCTTTGCGCTACTATGGACGGGACGTTTTAAGCATTTGGAAAAAACTCTGGTGGGCCTGGTCGCTGTGATGGGAATCACCTTTGTTGTTGCCGCCATCGGCAGCAAACCCGACTGGGGACAAGTCATTGGCGGGCTGTTTCGTTTTCGCGCCCCGGATGATGCCTGGCCGATGATCGCCGGGCTGATCGGCACAACGGTCGTTCCGTACAACCTGTTTTTACACGCGTCGAGTGTCCGAGAAAAATGGATCGTTCATCCCGACCCATCAACTTCGTCCGGTCAATCAGCATTGACCAATGCCCGTCTGGATGCCGTCCTGTCAATCGGATTGGGCGGATTGATTACGGCTGCGATTTTGATTGCCGCCGCCGGGGTGAGTTCACGGCTACAGGACGGTGCGGTCGACTCCGCCGATGAATTAGCGGCCTCGTTCAGTGTCGTAGGAGGGAATTTCGGACCGTATCTATTGTGCATCGGATTTTTGGCGGCTGGATTATCCTCAACCATCACCGCACCATTGGCGGCTGCGTTTGCCACGACGGAAGTCCTGGGCTGGCGAGATGAACTGGACCAGCCTCGTTTCAGGATCGTCTGGGCTTCGATTTTGATCCTGGGAACTGTTTTTGCCAGCTTGGGGTTCAGACCTGACAAATTGATCGTATTTGCGCAAGTCGCCAATGGATTGCTGCTGCCAATCGTCGCTGTCTTTCTGTTGCTGATCATGAATGATCGAAAAATCATGGCCAACCACGCGAATAGGGTTGTCTCGAATCTGCTGGGCGGACTCGTGGTATTATTCACGATTTATATCGGAGTCCGAGGCGTTTGGAGATCGGGCATTTTTCAAATGCTGATTGGGCAAACTGGCCAATGAGTGCTCAGCCGACCAATTCCCATCCCCGCTCCATCATGTTCAACTGTGATCTCGGGGAGGGGGTTCCACACCTGGATGCAAGTCGTGAATCGCAGCTGATGGCGCTGATTGATTCCGCCAACATCGCTTGCGGTGCCCATGCCGGTGATCCAGCTTCCATGGAACGGTCACTGCGTCTGGCGTTGGAACACAACGTGGAGATCGGCGCTCACCCCGGCTACCCGGATCGCAAACATTTTGGTCGCCGACCGATGCGATTGAGCAACGTTCAGTTGCGAAGTCTCGTGGAAGAACAGGTTGCGTTGCTTGACAAAATTGCCGATCGTTTGAACGCAGTGGTGGCGTTCATCAAACCGCACGGTGCGCTATATCACGCAGCCTGTTTCGAAACGGAAGTCGCAGAAATAATCACTCAAGTGGCCGTGGCAACGGGTAAGGATGCGATTGTGGGACTGCCGGACTGTCCGTTGCAAGACATTTGCCAACGGCAGGGGGTAGCTTATCGACGCGAGGGTTTCGCCGATCGCCGGTATCTTTCCGATGGCCGACTGGTTTCCCGTAGCGAACCAGATGCAAGCTTGCCGACCAAGTTGGCCGTGCATCAGGTCGTCGAACTTGTTGAACAACGACGGGTAACCAGCCGCGATGGTGCCCCGTTAAGGTTGGTGGTCGACACCATCTGCGTCCACGGTGATTCACCCGATGCCTTGCCAACCCTCCAGGCGATCAGGCGTCGGCTGCGGCGAAATTGATTGCCAGAAGGTGCCTTTTTGCTGGGAGGCTGACATTTTTTGTCCAGCCGATTGGGCGCTAGCTAGCCCCGGACGAAATCTAGTAAACGCGTAAACTCCGGAAGGTCGGTGGCTAGCGCCAAAACCGCTGGAAGCCGCCACCTATCGCCGTAACGTTCGCGGAGAGTGAAGGCATCGCACCGACACCCTCCCGCTCGTGGGAGGGTCGAGCCAAAGCGAGGGGAGGGTTTTCGAACCCCCTCACCCGCCCTGACAGGCCGACTCTGGGATGGGATAGTATCCACAGGCGGCAACCCGCCGCGAAAACACCATCCTCTTGGTGAACAGCGAAAGTATCGGCGCCAAGAAAAGAAACCCCACGCCGCAATCCTTGCCAGCGGATTACTTCGGATTAGACTCTGAGTCCAACGCGACCGGCGTGTCTCAAGCTGGTCTTCTAATGAATAATGCTCAACTCAACTTGATGGTGCTCCCCGTGAATCTCGCTCGCCTGATCAACGGTTCCGTCCGTAAAACAAAAACATCCCCCCAACAAAACGGCTCCCAACTGGAAGTCGAATCACTCGAACCGAGGATGATGCTTTCGACGGTCTCGATTCTGGCCGCGGGAGCCGAAGGCGGCGAAACCATGGACCTGCAAATCAATGGCACGACGGTGCAAAGCTGGACCGTTAGCGGCGGAGCTTATTCAGGATCGTTCCAGCAATATGATTTTACAACTCCGGAAACGGTCACTGCTGACGCGATCCGCATTGCGTTTCGTAACGCCCAGTATGATACGGCCAATGGAATCGACGAAAACTTACGCGTCGATGCGATTGTGATTGATGGCCAGCGATTTGAAACCGAAGATCCGTCCGTATTTTCGACCGGAACCTGGCAAGCCGCCGATGGCATCGTTCCAGGATATCGGCAAGACGAATTTTTGCACATCGACGGCTACTTTCAGTTCGCCGACAACAGTAACTCAGGCGACACCATCCTGGTTCGAGCTCGCGGGGACGAGGGGGTCGAGCAGTTCAAACTGGTGATCGCCGGATCGACAGCAGCTACCTTCTCAACCAGCACTACGTTTCAGGATTTCACTTACACCGCCAACGGTCCGGTTAGCGCTAACGATATTCGCATCGAGTTTTTGAATGACGAATATGATCCTGACAACGGCATCGACAACAATCTGGTCGTCGACTTTATTGAAATCGAAGGTGAGCGTTTCGAAACAGAAGCAGCCTCGGTATTTTCAACTGGAACCTGGTTGCCAGCCGATGGAATTGTGCCCGGGTTCCGGCAAAGCGACACACTGCATACCAACGGATATTTTCAATATGCCACCACACCGCTGGATGGAGGTGACTTGCGACTGGTTGGCAGTGTCTATTCGGTCAGTGAGTCCGGAGGCTCGATTGATATTCAGGTGATCCGCGAGAACGGTTCAGACGGCACCGTCTCAGTGGACTACGACACGATCGATTCGACCGCCATCGCTGGACTGGATTATCAAACTCAGTCGGGGACGCTGACCTGGGTGGATGGCGAGGCGGGAATCAAAACGATTTCGATTCCGATTATCGATGACTCCAGCATCGAAGGCGACGAGCAATTCAGCTTCACGATTGACAATGTCGTCGGTAATGGCACCCTGCTTGCTCCCCGCACGGCCACGATCACGATCGACGACAATGATTCGGTCCTGTCTGCCGGCGATGGATTATTGGGAGAATACTACGACACCATCAATTTCACGGATCGGTTTCTGTTTCGCACTGACAATCAGATCAATTTTAATTGGGGAACCAGTGCACCCGCGACTGGCATGGGGGTCAACACGTTTTCGGTCCGTTGGACCGGGCGAATTGAGCCTTTGTATTCCGAAACTTATACGTTTGAAACCAACTCCAACGACGGCGTCCGCCTGTGGGTCAATGGTCAGCTGATCATCGACCAATTCATCGATCAGTCTGCAACCCGTCATACCGGAACTATCGACCTGGAAGCCGGCGTGCTGTACGACATTCGGATGGACTATTACGAAAACGGCGGCGATGCGGTTGCCGAATTGCGGTGGTCCAGCGCCAGCCAGGTGCTGGAAATTATCCCGCAAAGTCAGCTTTATGCCGCTGACGATCCACCACCAGTCCCCGGCGACAACCTGGTCGCTCAAGACCTGATTACCGGTTTACCCAGCCCTACGGCACTGGATTGGACTCCCGATGGAGAGACCATGTACATCTCGTTGAAGCGAGGTGAAGTCCGGGCAGTGCAGGAAGGCGTGCTGCAGTCAACTCCGTTTATCGACATCAGTGACATTGTTAACGGGACGCGTGACCGAGGATTACTCGACATTGCGGTCCACCCCGATTTTGAAAACAACCCTTACGTCTACTTACTGTTTACCTACGATCCGCCGGAAGTGCAGAACTACTCGGGGCTGGCGGGGCCTGACGGAAATGGCAACCGCGCTGGTCGGCTGATTCGAGTTACCGCTGATGTCAACAACGATTACTTGACCGCAGTGCCCGGCAGCGAGGTGGTGATTCTGGGTACCAACAGTACCTGGGATAACTTCAACGGGTTCGCCAACAGCACCAACAACTTTAATGAGCCGCCGGCGGGGATTCTTCCCGATGGGACTAACCTGCGCGATTTTGTAGCTTCCGACAGCGAGTCGCATACGATCGGAGGGATTGAGTTTGGCATTGACGGCAACCTGTTTGTTTCGATCGGGGACGGAACTTCGTACAACGCGATGGACCCACGTACCGTACGTGTTCAAGACATCGACAATTTGAGCGGAAAGATTCTTCGCATCGATCCAATCACTGGCGCAGGGTTGCCTGACAACCCGTTTTATAATGGCGACCCGGGGGCCAATCGATCCAAAGTCTACCAACTGGGACTTCGCAATCCGTTCCGCATTGCCGTCGACGAAAACTCAGGCCAGTTGTACATCGGCGATGTGGGCTGGACTCGCTGGGAAGAGATCAACGCCGGGGATCCGGGAGCGAATTTTGGGTGGCCTTATTACGAGGGCGGCAGCGGTGTGAGTCTGCAAACCAACCAGTACTCCAATTTACCCGAAGCTCAAGTTTTTTATGCCAGCGGCCAGGAAGTGACGGCTTCGATCTATGCGTTGAACCACAGTCAGACCGGAATCAATGCAATCATCCTGGGCGACATCTACACCGGTTCGGCGTACCCCGAAACCTACCAGGGCGATTTGTTCTTCAATGACCTGGGGCAGGGGATTGTTCGCAACGTCAGCTTCGACGCCAACGGCAATGTGACCAACGTGGAAACATTCTCGACCGGAGCCCAGATTGTCGTTCACATCCAGCAAGGGCCCGATGGGAATTTGTATTACATTGACTTGAATGACAACAAAGTCGGCCGTTGGGTATTCCAATAGGGACTTTTTGAATACTCAAACCGGACAGGTAGCTTTACCCGTTAATGGTGCACAGGATTTGAGCGCTGCTCTCAAGTTATAGCCAAGAGTAAACCACAGAGGCATAGAGTCCACGGA
>CAZJEK010000269.1:0-8301 GCA_964545005.1 uncultured Pirellulaceae bacterium | reverse complement strand
AACCCTTGCAGTGCAGCGGCCCGGGGGAATGCGGTTTGATGGCGATGCGAATCGGATGCCACGTTGCCATACGACAACCCCGAATAATTATGCGTCGGCCCAATCAGGCCATCAAAATTGAATTCTTGCAGGGTTTCCAATTCAGACATTTTATGAAACAGCAGTCGGCGGTGTTAATTAGCGGATATACGACCATGTCGGTAGACACGAACGCTTGACAGAAGAATACATTCGCCGCAGAGACGCTGAGGTCTCCAGGTTTTTCGTTTGGCGTTTTTCCATTTCCTTTGCGGCTCTGCGGTTTTATGATCCTGTAAAGAGCCACCTTCGAATAGGGTCGTCTGCGAATTTGTCAGACACTCTTCCAGGTTCCATGAGATGGCTCTAGTTAGTTGGGCGTTCGTTTCGGTCGCTAAACAGTGCTAAGCAGGGAGTTTAACAAGGATTTCGCAAGCCTTATTCTAATAAATTAGAAAAAGAGCTTGCGTTGGCGATCACTTTCTAATAAATTCGAAACTGAATAAGAATCGCCCGGAACTTTCAGAGCTGCTCATGGCCCGTCCCGCATCGGATCACCCTACCGAAATGGAGCTTGAAATCCTCAAGCTGCTGTGGCGGTCGTCTCCGCAACCGGTTAGCGAGCTGCGGGATGGACTGGAAACGCTGGGCCGCAACGTTGCTCATACCACGGTGATCACCATCACCAATATCATGGTCGACAAAGGCTATCTGGATAAATCCAGGCAAGGCAAAAGCTACCAGTATTGGCCGACTGTCTCCGAAGAAGAAGTTCACCAACAGATTCTCGGTGACCTGGTGACTCGGGTGTTTGACGGCTCGGCAAAGAACCTGGTTTCACAGTTGGTCGACGACGAGGTCGATGAAAGTGAACTGCTGGAATTGAGAAAGCTGATCAATTCCCGGCTTCGGGAGAAGCGAAAATGAGCGTTGGCATCGAGTCGATCCTGTGGTCGATGGAATCCTGGGTCCTGCAACCGCTGTTGCACGCGTCCTGGCAAGCTATCCTGCTGGCTTCGTTTCTGGGCTGGTACCTTTATTGGAGCTCGGCTTCGGCTCGGATGCGATACAACGTGGCATTAACCGTGTTGCTGCTGATCGGAGTCTTGCCGGTACTCAACGCGGTGTGGCTTGGGACGGCGGGAGTAGCGGATTTGATCGGGCCGTCGACTTATTCGGTAAGCAACGCCGAGTTACCGGCTGAACCGTTGTTTGCGTTGAGTTCTTCCCCGCCTGCCATCTCCAGTCTGGGAGAATCCGTCGCGCCGGCCAAATCTCTTTCATCAACTCAATCTACCTCGCCAGCGGCGTTGACTCAGCCGTCGGCTTCACTGGTTGAGGTGGTCAGCGTAACGCTGCTGATTTCATACCTGATCGGTGTGATCGTCATGCTGATCCGATTGGCACTCGCTTGGCGAACCATGTCGCTCGTTTCAGTTCAAGCCACCCAGTCGTTGACCGTCCTTCCCGACTGGGTCCAATCCGTCGCCCGAGCGGCAGCGGATCAATTCGATCGCAGCCTGACTGTGCCCGTTTACCTGTTTCGCGGTTCGGGGACCGCGATGGTCGTCGGTGTTTTTCGACCGATGATCCTGCTGAATCTGTCTTTGCTGTCTGGCTTGACCCCTGAGCAGTTACGGTTGGTGCTGGCCCATGAGTTGGCGCACGTCTTCCGCTATGACCCAATCGCTCAGCTGGTTCAACGGGTGATCGAATGCTTTGTGTTTTTTCATCCGGCAATGTGGTATGTCAGCGGCAAGGTTTCGGAGCTTAGAGAAGAGTGCTGCGACCAGTTGGCGATCGGAAGTGGTGATCCGGTCGAGTACGCCCAGACGTTGGTGCAAAGTGTTGGCGTCGGCCGGTCCAACGTAAACGTAGAGCCACTGTTCGGGTTGGGGATGAGTCTGACCCAGCAACGGTTGTCGGCACGAGTCCGGAAACTGTTGGATCATCAAGACCGTACATGCCAGCTGTCTCTTGTTGGTCCCCTGACTTTGGCGATGTTGGTAGCTGCCGGTATCTGCATCCTGCTAATGGGACAGGCCTGGGCACCGAAGGTGCGACCGCCTGATCGCCAAGAGCTGCAACGCCTGGTGGCTGCAGCGATGGATGAGTGGAGTTTCGTTCCGGAGTCAACTGTTTCAGCCGATGATCTCGGCTTTTCGGGGCAGTGGCTGCAGATGAAATCTGTGCGGCCTGAACAGCTCGACATTGAAGTCATGATGGGGGAACCGGATTGCCGTTTTGCTGAATTTTACTTCGGCGATTCGGCGTCTCGAGTGGTGACCTTGGTGGCGGAATCGATTGATGGCGAAGTTGCACAGTTGTTCTGCGATTCGGATCGAAATGGAGTTGTCGCCCGGGAGGAAGCGTTTCATCGGCACGCTGTGGTGCCACACGTTTGGGTGGGGCAAATTCCAGCCGAGTACACTTCGCAGGGAAAACGGGCCCATGCCCAGCGCCAGGTCGCGGTCGTGACGCAACCAACGGGCAACTTCAAATTGGTGACGCTCGGCCATTTCGCTGGGACATTGCAACTGGGAAACCAATCGATTCCTTACCGGCGCTACGATATGGATGGGACCGGCATTGCCAATGATCAGGCTGATCTGCTGCAGTTGGATCTCAACCAGGATGGAACCTGGGATCCGCTGACCGAAGAGTACTCGGTGCGGAACTCATTGAAAGTCAATGACCACTACTATCAGCTACTGACCGACGGAGCGGGCCACGATCTCAAGCTCAAGCCAGTTGACCAAACCGGCACGCTGGAAGTTTCGTTCACGCTGCAATCTCCCCCGGCTCGGTTGCTACGACTTGAAGGGACGCTACGCAGCGATGAAGGTCATTTCGTGCCGATCTCGCTGCAAGGTGGACCGG
Organism: uncultured Pirellulaceae bacterium; assembly: GCA_964545005.1. Taxonomy (GTDB): domain Bacteria; phylum Planctomycetota; class Planctomycetia; order Pirellulales; family Pirellulaceae; genus Mariniblastus. The sequence goes on along the minus strand of CAZJEK010000269.1, from coordinate 5,403 downwards.
TCAGCCTTCCGGTGGGAAATTACTTTCTCCAGTCACTGGTGATCGATGCCAAAGATTCCCAGGGCCAAGTCTACCGAATGACACTGGGTGTGCCCGACGAAGTACTACTCGACCAGCGCAAGCAAGTTGCCAGTCCCATCGTCATTCGTTCCGATCAAAACACGCAAGTGGATTTGCTGGATTCACTGCTACTGGACGTGTCGTTGACCCAATCCGCCGACCGGCAGCCCGTCCTGGCTCCGGTTATCAAAACCAGGCATGGGCTGGTAGTGAGAGACTTACACAAAGTTACCAATGGTTCGTTCAACTCCTTTGATCGGTTTCAGCCATTCAAGCTGAAGCTTCCTCAAAACGACGGCCTGGCAGATCCGGTCACCCATCGAAGTGGGTTTTCCTGAGGCCATTTGTGTCCGGTGTCCGTGGGGCGCCTCGGTCAATTCGAGCCCGGCACATTGGAACTCGAATTGGAATTTGATAGCGGACCAATATTGGGCGTGATCAAAGATCGCGTGATTCTCGACTCAAGTCAACTTAGGCGGTAACGGTAGTGATCAGAAATCAATTTGCGATTCGCGATTTGTGTGGGTGTCTAGCTGCTACGGTCATCATGTTCTCGCTACCAATGTTCGCGTTATCGCAAGATGCGCCGTCAGCGGCTCGCGAAGGCGATTCCGGAATCGTCACCTTGGTTGACCAGCAGGGCCAGCGATTGGAAGGCGTCGAGGTTTGGCAGTTGTCAGGGCTCCGAGGGAAAAAGCTGGCAGCGGGCGATGGCGAGGTTCAGATCGATCGAATGTCAGGGGTATTGATCGTCCGCAAATCTGGCTTGGCGACAACGGGAACCGTTTTGTCTGGGAAATCCCAGATTGAATTGGTGCTGAGGCCTGTCGGGACTCCGGGCAGGAAGTTGAAAACGCTAGAGTTCCCGCTGAAATTGGCCACCGCAAGGTCTCTGGAGTCGGCCCTCGCCGAGCGATTTCGCAACCAATGGAACGCCAATCCAAACGACATCTCGGTGGTTAAAGGCTGTAGCGAAAGCCTGGCCTATCTCGATCCAGCGTTTGTTAAACAGAAACAGCAGGAGGCTTCAGCGGATTCTCCCATGCTCGCTGAAATGATGCAGAGCCACCTGGTCACTGCGTATGGGCGGCAGGGTAAATTACAGGAGGCGACCGAGATCATTGAATCCACTGACAATCTGGTTTCCCAGGTTCGATTGGGCATGGTTTTTTTAACGGAAGTTCCACCAGATGTTAAGGGTTTGAAGTCCCTGGAAACGGCCCTGTTACGCAAGTCCCGGCAAGTCAACATTCCAGTAATTCGTTTGGCTGCCCTAGGCGTGTTGGCAAAGTCTTGGCTTGATCGAGGTGACACTGAAGCGGCGAGCAAATTGATTCAACGCTATCTTCCAGAAGTCGAGCAGTTACCGGCCGGCGGCATGGCAGGTTATGTTCGCGGCAAATTTGCTGAATTGATTATCGGGGAGCAACCGGATCAGGCGTTGGCACTTATTGCCGGTGTTGACCAACGTGATCGCAGTCGGACCTATCACGAACTAGCGCTTGCCGCTGCGCCGTACGATGTTTCGCTGGCGGGACAGTTGGTCGCCGAAGATGATTCCGAACATGCCAATCAAATGCGGGCGTTGATTTGTCACCAGATTGCCGCAACCGATCGCGAGGCCGCGACGAAGATGGCCCGGGCGATTGAAAGTGAAGAGCTGCGTGCCTGGTCGTTGGGGTTAGTTGCTCTGCAGTTGGCCGCGCGTGACACGGATCAAGCCCAGGCATTGCTGGAAGAAGCTTTCGGGGTGCTGGAAACAACAAACGAATCGGCCGGCATGACCCGGTCGCGAATGTCGGCAACGATGGCGGGGTTGTTGGCCATTTCCGAACAGGTGGCTCCAAGGCGAACCGGAGAATATCTCTGGCGGTCGATCTATTTCGCAATGCCCAAAAGCCGCTGGGGTTCGAAGCCCGAAAAGCTTCACGCCGTGTTTACCGCGGCCGCGGGGGTGGCTCGTTTTGATGCCGAAATTGCGGCAGCCATGTTGCCCGACACAACGGAACAGGATCAAGCCGCTGACATGGGGTGGCCTTGGTATGCGATGTTCGCCGATCCGAAATCGGCCCTGCGGGTGGTCGAAGACTATGACGTCGCCAACCAACGCTCTGACCTGCGATTTGCTCAACCGCTGGGAGGCTTGTTTCGATTGCCTGACCAGCGCTGTTGGGACAGTGTTACGAAGTCAATTATCTACCACTGGCCTGCGGACCGAGATTCAAGATGATGAATCAACAAGCATTAAACCCATTCCGATTAAATGCTATCGCATTCACGATTGCCTTGATCGGTTTTCAGTTTGCTGCAACCAGCCACGCCCAGCGGACCCCCAGCGAGGGGCTGCGCGGTTGGACACGAGCCCAGCGAATCGAACTGGCTGGTCGATTAAGCCCCGAAGCAAAACAGGATGCGGCGAGTGATTTGAGTTCGAATGCCAGAAAGAACTTGCCACCGCATTTGGCCATGATGGATCCAGCCTGGACAGCCAAGTTCATTTTGGAAAACCCGGTCGATGGCGACGCCAATCTTGCTTGGGACAACAGGGTCATTCGTACCTTGTTGACCAAGGTCGAGGAACTCGACGATGAAACGGTGTTGAAACTTGCCACCACATCCGAGGTTTTCAACTTCCTTCGATTCAACTATGTCAGGGTGGCCTTGGAGACCATCGAATCTCAGCAACTGGACCGCCCCAAACTCAAGCGTCGCCTGATCCAATTGGCGAAAGAGGTTGAGCCTTCCAGTAATTTTTCGTTACTGGTATCCCGGTATCGGTTTGCCGAGTCGATCGAAGATGACGCTTTCGAAGCACAATGTCGGCAGGATATCGAGCAATTCTACACCAGCGGCAAGGCGGAAAAGTACTGGAAGCAAATCACGGATCCGAAACGCGATACCGCCGCGGATTATACCTATATCAAACTGCAACTACACTTCTTCGCCCCGGAAAAAATGAAGTCAGAATTCGCTGGCGCTGCGAAGGGGACTCAGTTGGCGACCGACTTGCCCTACCTTTTGCAGGTCCATACAACGTCGAAAAAGGAAGTTGAGCGTGAATTGAATCAGATCACTCGATATCAATTTAGCACCCGTCCACACGAGCTGGTCAACGATGTCTGGTTGTTAAGTATCCTGGCCAAATACAATCTGGATCGTGCCCGGGAATTTGCTGCCAATATTCCTAATCCGGTTCACAAAGCCTGGTGCGATTTATTGATTGCCCCAACGCTTGCCGTAAGCCAACCGGAAGCCGCGAAGGCGTCGATCAAGTCAGCGTACCGCCAGTTGGCTGGAATCGATTTTGATCAGCAACATTACAACGTCAGTCCGGCGCTGGTGGCAGCCAAAGGGTTGGCGATCGTCAATCGTGTGGCCCCTGAAGAACTGCCGGGGTGCATTGACGTCCTCGAAGATCGCATCCAGCAGATGACTGGATCATTTGTCAGTACTGCGCTTGAGCATCAATTTCAGGCCATTGTGTTGATGGCCCAATTTGACCGAGCTCGAGCAGAAAAACTCTACCGGCAATACGGCGAAAGCGTGCCCGTGCATGCGTCGGACCAGTTCGTGCGGGCCATGTTGTTGTTTGAACCTGACGAAGTCGAAGCCGCCATCAACGAGCTTCCGGAACAAGTTGAACGTGGAATCCAGTGGCGGTGGCGGGCCAAATTGGCAATTCTGCCTGCACTGGTAGCCACGGATGATCGTTTCTTGCAAGCTCTCGTGCCGCCGAGCCTGGTTGCCATCGATGATCGGATCTTGAATGGTTGGCAGCCACCAGAACAGTAGCATTGCCGGCTCTTTGTCGATCTTTAAGACTTTATCAAGCGCAACCACGTCAAGCGTTGGGCTTGTCGCTGGTTCCAGAAACTTCCGATTCGCCCATTAATCGCATCGGTTCGGCAAAATAGGTGACTCGGTCGGGGACGGCGATGCCGCCAGAAACAATCGCCTGCAAGGTTTCTTCCAGATCCCAGTTCAAGTCAACGACTTCCTCCTCGGGCACCATCAGCATATATCCAGACGTCGGCACCGGGGTCGTTGGCACGTAGACACATAAAATAGTCTTGCCGGTTGTTTCCTCGATGCACTCGTTGGTCACAAACGCGGGAGCTTTCATACCGGCATGCGGAAACTGCACCAGGACCACGCGTTTGAATCGCCGCTTGTCCGGAGCGGAATTGGAAAGGGCATCAAAAACTTTGATCACCGCGGAATAAATCGTACTGACACCGGGTACGTTCAGCAAAATCCAGTTGACCAGTTGATGTAACCGGGAACGGAAAAACATGCCGGCGACATATAGCACCGCACAAACGAGAAATAGCGCCGCTGCCGACAGAGAAATGGTCAGGGCCCAGGAGGTGTCATTTTCGTCAAAATTCCAGGCGTACCGGAGCCAAGCCGAAATCGGCTTCAACGCGATCGTGTACAGCGTGTCGTACAGCCAATGCAGCACGGCGTAGGTGATGTAGATCGGCAGCAATACGAAAACACCAGCGATGATTCGGTTGCGGATCAATCGCACCAGGCTGGTGGGTTCTGTTGAATGCTGTGGATCAGTCATGGAAACGCTTGTCCCGGGTGGTGGAATTCTCTAAGTTGACGGCCATTGGAGAGCGACCCGCCTAAATTGGATACCGATAACAGCTTCGGCACAAAATGGCGAACAGTTGATCGTTGTCTTTTGATATTAACCATTCTGGCCTGATGATTCATCGTACCCAAGTCGACATCCGAACGTTTCATACCGATGCCTTTGGGCACGTCAACAACAGCCGTTACCTGGAAATTCTGGAAGAAGCTCGCTGGCGTTATGCTGATGATATCGGATTGACCAAGTTGCTACGTCCTCAAGGGCTGGGGTTCATTATTGTCGAGTTGGGACTCAAGTTTCGCCAGCCCATTCGGGAAGGCGATCAGGCTGAAATTGAGACCAGTCTGATGACGTTGGGAACGGCCAGTGGTGAAGTCAAACAGACGATCCGGCGAACGGGTGATCGTTCGGATGCCGTTCGCGGCATGTTTCACTTCATCCTGGTCGGTCGTGAGAACGGGAAATCGGTGCCGATCGAAGGTGAAATCCGAGAGTTGCTGGTTGGGGTGTTGGAAAACTGAGACCGCTATTGGCCACAATTGACTGGCAGAGATAGACACTCCCTCGGGAGAGTCGGCCGAGTCGGCCTGTCAGGGCCGGAGAGGGGTTTGGTAAACCCTCCCCTCGCTTTGGCTCGACCCTCCCGCGAGCGGGAGGGTGTCGACAAAACTTTCGCGGAGAGGTTGAAATTTTTTGTGGTCGCCAAAAGTAGCTTGGGCCATTGGCCCGAGTCCGCAGGGGTT
>CAZJEK010000268.1:0-8312 GCA_964545005.1 uncultured Pirellulaceae bacterium | reverse complement strand
GCGTGGGTTTCCAGGCCCGGAGGGCCGATACAATTGTTGCCGGGGGTGATAACCCCCGGTTGCCCCTACCAGAAAATCAGGCCCGGAGGGCCGGCAGAGTCTTATATCCCTGAAAACAAACAAGTCGTCCGTGCAAGGCACGTTTGTATGTTGGAGCCTGCGAACTGGCCTGATCTGTGGACTGCAAGGAAAAGCAAAAACACGGAGTTGCAAAGACGCAAAGGTTTCCAAAAGTGCGAGCGACATGTGGCTGTGAAATACGAAGCCTGGCGAATTACAGGGCTTAGTTAAGCAACCGAAACACACTTTGCGACTTTGCGTCTCGGCGACTTTGCGTTAATCCACTGCAACGTCACCTCTGATGTCGAAATACACACATTCCGTTACAGTAATTTTTAAGTATGAATCGCGCGGCCATCGACGGCCAGGGCGGCTTCCTGCATGATCTCGGACAGGGTTGGATGAGCGTGACAGCAGCGTGCCAGGTCTTCACTGGAAGCCCCAAAGTTCATCGCGATCGCTGCTTCGGCAATCAAATCACCAGCCCGCGCGCCGATGGCGTGCACGCCCAGGATGCGATCGGTTTCGGCATCGGCCAGGACTTTGATTTTGCCATCAACTTCGCCCATCGCTCGGGCCCGTCCATTGGCACCAAAGGGACATGAGCCTTTGCGGTACTTGATGTCCGCTTCTTTTAATTGCTCTTCGGTCCGCCCGACCATCGCAATTTCCGGATGAGTGTAAACGATGGCCGGGATGGCATCGTAATTCACGTGTCCGGTACCATTGACGATGCGTTCGACAACGGCGACACCTTCTTCGGATGCTTTGTGAGCCAGCATCGCGCCGCCGATGCAGTCGCCAATTGCCCAGACACCATCGGCAGAAGTTTGCAGGTGGTCATTGACATCGACAAAGCCGCGTTTGTCGACCTTGACCCCAGCCGCGTCGAGCCCAATGTTGCCGGTGTTGGGAGAGCGTCCCGCGGCAGCCAGGACTCGATCGCATTCGATCGCTTCGGCACCTTTACATTTGACGATGCAATGGTTGCCTTCCTTTTGAGCGCTTTCAACCCACATGTCGGTTTGAAACGTCAGTCCCTGTTTTTCGAACGTGCGTTTGGCCAGACGGGCAATTTCTCCATCCAGCCCCGGCAGGACCTGGGAGGTGCCTTCGAGAATCGTTACTTCGGATCCCAGTCGGCTCCAGACGGATCCGAGTTCCAACCCGATGTAACCTCCGCCAATCACAACCAGTCGTCGTGGCACGTTGGCGTAACTGAGCGCTGTCGAGCTATCTCCGACGAATTCACCGTCCATGGCCACGCCCGGCAATTGCATCGGGACACTGCCGGTGGCGACAATGATATTGCTGGCCGAAAGCGTATCTCCGGTCGACACCGAAAGCTTGCCGCCTCCCAGCAACTTGCCGCGGCCCACGTAAGTGGTGACCTTGTTTCGCTTGAGCAGCATGTTGATTCCACCGGTCAGCGTATCAACAATGCTCGATTTCCGTTTCATCATCGTCGCCAGATCCACCGTCAGCTTGGTGGCGCTGATGCCGTGATCAACCATGTGGTCGCGAGCTTCGACCAGCAGGTGGCTGGACTCAAGCAAAGCCTTGCTGGGAATGCAGCCGACGCGTAAACAGGTTCCGCCAAACTGCGGATTTTCGTCGATGACGGCGGTGCTGAGACCTAGCTGAGCACCGCGAATCGCTGCGACGTATCCGCCGGGACCGCCGCCCAGGACGACAAGATCAAATTGTTGTTCGGCCATAACTGCTAAGAAACTTGGGTGGGGTGATGGAGTGGGTTGGCAATGCGAGCGGCTGCTGATTGCCAAGGTTCAATGGCTGCAGGAAACTTGCCATCGCGAGGCGAAGGTCAAACTTCCAGGAACAAGCGGGCTGGTTCTTCCAGCACTTCCTTGATCGTTTTGAGGAAACCGACCGCTTCGCGACCGTCGACGATCCGGTGGTCGTAAGTCAATGCGACGTACATCATCGGACGAATCACGACTTCACCGTTGAGTGCTACCGGGCGTTCCTGAATCGTATGCAGCCCGAGGATGCCGCTTTGCGGCGGATTCACGATGGGCGTGGAAAGCAGCGAACCGTAAACACCGCCGTTGCTGATCGTGAAGGTGCCGCCAACCAGGTCATCCGGAACAATTTTGTTATCCTGAGCCAACGCTGCGTACTCACCAATTTTTCGTTCGACATCGGCGAAGCTCATTCGCTCGACGCTGCGTAGCACTGGCACGACCAGGCCTTTCCCGCCGCCAATGGCAATCCCAATATCGTGGTAGTTTTTCGTTACGATTTGATCGCCGCGAATCTCCGCATTGATGGCTGGATAGCGTTTCAAGCCTTCTACCGCGGCTTTGGCGAAGAAGGACATGAAGCCCAGTTTGACGCCATGCTTTTTGAGAAACGGTTCCTTGTATTTGCTGCGTAACGCTTTGACCGGTTGCATGTCGATTTCGTTGAACGTCGTCAACAGTGCTGCGGTTTGCTGAGCCTCGACCAGCCGTTTGGCAATGGTTCGCCGAATCATGCTCATCGGGACCGCTTTTTCTTCGCGGTTGCTACCGGCCTCACCGACCGAAATCGATCCCACGGTGGGATTGACCGAGGGTCTCGCAGGGGCCGTCGGCTTGGGACCCGTCGGCTGAGGTTGAGGGGCTGCTTGAGTTGCCGTTGAACGCGGTGCAGACGCGCTGCTTGAGGGCGCCTGGCTGGGAGCATCACCCGGTTTGAGGCCCTTTTGCTGGATGTAATTCAACACGTCCTCTTTCAACAACCGACCTCCCGGACCAGTCGGCTTGATCGCGTCGGCGGAAATCTGATATTCCGACAACAGGACGTCCGCCGCTGGCATGATCCAGCTGGCCGTTTCGCCTTCCGCAGGAGGAGCGTCAGCGACCGCGGTCGAGGAACCACCTTCGGCAACCGTTGCCGATGACGATCCACTGGCAGCCGATTTCTCGCCTGGCTTGATGGTGCACAGAAGCTGCCCGACCTTGGCGAATTCACCATTGGCAACCAACACCTCGGACAGGATGCCTTCGTGATCCGAAGTCAGGTTTTGGGAAGCTTTTTCGGATTCCAGTTCGACAATTTCTTCGTCTTTATCGATCCAATCGCCGGGCTGTTTCAGCCAGCTGGCGACTTGGACTTCCTGGATTGATTCACCAAACTCGGGAACTTTGATTTCAAACATTTTGGATCGTAGGGACCATCAACAGAGCTGAGTGGAAGGACTGATTTAACGGAATCGACAGCTTGGCGACGCCGAATCAGGCACAGCGACCGATCATCGATCAGTCCGATTAATTGGATCATATCGAGGGCCGAAAGTGAAGTAGCTTGGGCCATTGGCCCGAGTCAGCGAGTTTTTTCCAAACGTTCGGTATTCCACAGCGATCACGGCCGAATCGGCCATGCTACGATCACCCTCCCCGCGATTTGGCTCGACGCTCGCGCAAGCAAGGCAGGGTGTCGAGCTACATCACGCGTGGGCTTTGGCAGGTGCCTGTTCTGCGACTCCCATGGCCTCATCCATCAGCTCTTGCTGTTCGAGCTTGTGAGACTTCTTGGAGCCAGTTGACGGGCTGGCCGATTCGGGCCGGCAGACAACTTTCAATGGCCATTTGTCGGACAGACCGGTTTCGTCCCATTTGACTTTCATGAAGTACCAGGCACCCATATTTCGCGGCTCTTCCTGGACCCAGTAAATGGGGGTGCCGGAAGCGTACTGCGATAAACAGGCTTCGATTTCCTTGTGCGGCATCGGGTACAACTGTTCCACTCGAATCACGGCGAAATCATTTCGTTTGTCGCGTTTGCGAGCTTTCAGCAGGTCGACTCCAATTTTACCAGCGGTCAACAGGATTCGGGCTGGATTGGATTCGGGGGTGCAACCGGTATCCGGCAGGACTCGTTGAAACCTGCCCGAAGTGAATTCTTCCATCGGAGACATCACAAATGGTTCTCGCAGCAAGCTCTTGGGCGTGAATACGACCAAAGGTTTTCGCCACTTGCGATGCACCTGCCGCCGCAGCAGATGGAAGTACTGGGCGGCTGAAGTCGGAATCGCGATTTGCATGTTGTCTTCAGCCGAAGACGTCAGGAATCGTTCAATGCGGGCGCTGCAGTGTTCCGGACCTGCGCCTTCAAAGCCGTGAGGCAACAGCATCGTCAAACCGCTTAACCGCCGCCACTTGTCTTCGGCACTGGAAATAAACTGGTCGACGATGACCTGGGCCGCGTTGAAGAAATCGCCGAATTGAGCTTCCCAGACCACCAGGCTGTCGGGCGCGTCAAGACTGTATCCGTAATCGAAACCCAACACTCCCGCTTCGCTGAGAGGGCTGTTATAGATTTCTACGGGCGCCTGGTCGGGACGCAGGTTTTCTGATGGATTGTAAAGTTCAGCCGTTTCGTAATCGTGTAACACCGCATGGCGTTGGCTGAACGTGCCCCGTTCACAATCCTGACCGGACAGCCGGATTCGATGGCCTTCGACCGCCAGAGTTCCAAAGGCTGCCAGTTCTGCCGTCGGCCAATCGATGGGGCGATTGCCGCGGGCGGATTCCAGTCTCAGGTCCAGCACGCGTTTGAGTTTGCGATGCAATGTAAAGCTGTCTGGAACGGTGGCTCCTTTTTCGATCACTTCGGTCAGCAAGTTGGCGTCAACACCGGTGTCAACATCATCATCCTGTTGTTCGGGGCCGCCGTAGAAGTCTTTCCACAATCCTTGAAGGGTTTGAAAGTCGGGTTGGTAATTGGAGTCATTGATTGACTCAAATTCACTTTGTAACTCGGCTCGGCGGGTAACTGCGATTGCGTCAGCTTCGTCCTGGGTGACTTCCTGCAGTTTCAACAAGTGCTTCAGGTAACTGTCACGAATCGTCTGACGATTATCAATCGTCTTGTACATCAGCGGTTGCGTGAATCGCGGTTCGTCACTTTCGTTGTGGCCCAGGCGACGATAGCAATACATATCGATAACGACGTCGCGGTTGAACTCACGACGAAACTCCATCGCCAGGTTGACGACCTGCGCGACCGCTTCCGGATCTTCCCCGTTAACATGGAAAATCGGAATTTGCAGCATCTTGGCCACGTCGCTGGCATAGGTCGTGGAGCGGCTGTCGTAGCTGTCAGTCGTGAATCCGACCTGGTTGTTGACAATCACGTGCAACGTTCCGCCAACCTTGTAACCTTGCAGTTGACTGAGATTCAACGATTCCTGGACCACGCCTTCACCAGCAAACGCTGCGTCGCCGTGAATCAGGACAGTCATGAACTGTGAGTGGTCCTGGTCGCCGGCGCGATCCTGTTTGCTGCGGCAGCGACCCATCGCCACCGGGTTGACGAATTCCAGGTGGCTGGGATTAAAGCACAACGAGATGTGAACTTGTTGGTCCTTGCTGGTTTTCCAGTCGCTGCTGTAACCGAGATGGTACAGCACATCACCACCGCCGCGGTTTTCTTCTGGATCGGGGTCGTCGAACCCCCAAAAGATATTCTGAGCGCGTTTGCCCATGATGTTGGCCAGCACGTTCAGGCGACCGCGGTGAGCCATCCCCAACACGACCTCTTTGATTCCGTGGTCACCGGCTTTTTCCACCGCCAGGTCCAGCAGGGGAATCAACGTTTCGGCACCTTCGAGCGAAAACGTCTTGGCTCCCATGAACTTGGTCCGCATGAACTCTTCAAAAATCACGGCGTCGGTCAACCGAGTCAGGATTCGCAACTGAGTATTGCGATGCAGCTGGACCATATTCGCCGAACCTTCCATGCGCGTCTGCAGCCAATGGCGAACGCGATGGTCATCGATGTGCATGTACTGCACACCGATCGAGCGGCAGTAGGTTTGCCGCATCAAGTCCACGATTTCTTCCAGCGAACGGAAGTTTTGTCCGTCGACAGTACGAGCTGAAAACAGCTTGGGGTAATCTTCGACCGACAGGCCATACGATTCCAGATTCAGTTCACTGTTGGAACTGCGGGGCCGACCGAGCGGATCGAGCATGGCTTCCAGGTGTCCGCGAACACGGTAGCCGCGGATCAACTGATCGACGCGATCCTGAAGAATCGCAATGCTGCGAGTTCGATGCGTGTTGTGTTCTTCCGTTCCCAGATTCCCACTGGACGTCGGCAACGAGTCGAAATCGATGTCCTCCGTGTCCGGGTTGAAATTCGCGAAATACTCCTGCCATTGAGGTGGAAGCGAATCAGGATCTTGACGGTAGTCTTCGTAAAGGCTGTCGATGTAAGCTCGACTAAATACGTTCATGATTCAAGTGCCGATCATGGTCACAGCAGAGCTGTGCGTTGGAAGACGAAGCAGCATTGGGAGGGTACAATTTTTCCGAGGCTGCTCATTGCAAAAGGAAGTTTTCAGGACTCCAAATCCGACCCAGTCGATGGGGATGTCGGGTGCCGAAGACGATTCGGGACCACAGTTTGGTCGTTGAATCCGAATGCGCCTTGATAACTGTGTAAAGTTATCCAAATGCGGTCATTATTTCTATCACAGTTTGGCTAAAAATTCACGTTTCCCCGACTTTTTCCCCGTCATGAACGACTGAGCGGTCCTCTGTTTCGCAGTTGGCATCCGGTGAGACGTCATTGCTCAATTCGGATCGCAAGCGACGGTCCTTGAACTTGTTGGTCACGTCCAACTTGTTCCGGATAACCGGGACGAGATTAACTACCGAATCCCGGCGATGATTTTTCCCATCTGGGAATTGATTTGTCCTCGAGTCAACACTTGGTCGAACCCGGCCTGTTTGCCAGCCTCGAGCTTGTCCACGTTCACATGTTGCGCATAGGCCAGGGTCAGTGGAGCAACTGAATCTGACAATTCACCGACACGCCTGCCGAGTTCAGCGATGTCCAGCCCGGGGGTTTGCAGGTCCACCATCAACAATTGCGGGCGATGCTCGGAGATGATTTCCAGGGCCTGTTCCAACGAGTTGGTTTGTTGCAGCGGAACCGAATTCTGTTGAGCGAACGAACGGGCTGTCGCAGCCATCATCAAGTCGGAAGAAAACAGCAAAATCATAGTCAACCCGGTCAAGCGTTGGTCGGCCCCAGTAAACCGTTTAACAATAAGCCTATTGGGAGCGATTGAAAAGCGGCCGAATTGCCATTGTCGGTGCCAAATGCCGTCGCTAGAGTCGCCCCACGGTGTAACGATTTGAATCGCCAAGGAAGGCAAGACATGACTTTAAACCCTCAAGCGAGTCAGGGAAAGCTGGCCGCAGCGATCGTGTTTCTGGTAGTAACGCTGGGACCGATGTCCGTTTCTGGGCAAATCACTGACACCCCCGCCGACCGAATTGCCAAGCTGCGTTCTGACGAACAGGCCAAGCCCTATCAATTTGAGTCAAGGATTCATCTGCTCGCTGGTGGCGATGAAGGGTATCTGGTTGTGAAGGTCAAACTACCCAAAGACAAGTATCTCTACTCGTTAACGCAGCCAGGCAGGGTGCCTCCCACCAAATTAAAACTCGAAAAAGTGAAAGGCTTTAGGCTTGCCGGCAAGTTCTCTCCCGATAAACCGCCCAAAGTCATCCCGAAAGACCCAGTTTTCGGGCATGCAATTGAAAAACACCTGGGCTCCGTCCAGTTTTTTGCTCCCATTAAGCTGGAGCCAGGGTTTGGCGCCGCTGAGTTGAAAGCGATCGTCACGATCAAAGGCCAGGTCTGCGGAGAAGACAGTTGTACGGTGGTCGAAGAAAAGGTTGCCAGTAAATTTGCCAGCTACTTCCAGAGAAGCGCCAAACGAGAATCGTCCAGCCAAACCAAGGGGCGTTAGGGCGGATTGGGTGTCACTTTTGACATCTTTGGCACACCCCGTGCATCTCAAAGAATTGGAAGTGGTTCGCTTGGGATTGCCTTCGGGTGGTTTCAAGCGGAATAGAGACGAGGCAGTGCCTAAACTGTCGGCTTCGGTTGGCAGTTTAGGCCGCAATTTTCGATATCTTATTTCTCAGGCTGGTGGGTCCTTTTATTCAACCCACCAGCCTGTTTTATTTTGATACAGCAAAATTGAACACTGCTGCAAAAGTGATCAGTCCAGTCGGGTGGTTTTTGGCTGCGGTGGTGACGTTCATTCCGATTTTAAAGATTTTTTTGCCCAGCTCGGGCTTTTATTGCCCGGTGGTTTTGCCAAAGGTGGCTTGGCAAAACGGTTTTGCCCGGTGGTTTTGCCAAAGGTGGCTTGGCAAAAAGCGGGCTCTTTCGTCGACACCCTCCCGCTCGCGGGAGGGTCGAGCCAAAGCGAGGGGAGGGTTTAC
>CAZJEK010000267.1:0-8336 GCA_964545005.1 uncultured Pirellulaceae bacterium | reverse complement strand
TTGGGGTTGGCGAGTCAATCTTGCTCGAAAAACCAATCGCTAAATTGAAGTGCCACCCCCAAAATCAATACTTGACGCGGCACTAGTCACTGACGACGATTCGCATTCGGTACCGACTGATTGTATGGTAGCGTTGATGAAGACCAGCGTCGTGAACTGATCAGCTGATTTCTCAAGTCTGAACCATTATCTTTTGTTTGTCTGATTGAATCAAGGAAAACGATGCGTCCAAACCTGGATTCTGATCATCCCATTGAGCACCCGGCCGCTTTTCCGATCCAGCGACTGCAGGATGAGTCGGACATCAAGCGGACCCGGGCCAGCGGACCCGGAGGGCAACACCGCAACAAAGTTGAAACCGCGATTGTCATCACTCATCGTCCCACCGGTGTGGTGGGGCAAGCCAGCGAGTCCAGAAGCCAGGAGCGAAATCGGCAGGCGGCCTGGCAACGCTTAAAACTCAATTTGGCGTTGGCCGTGCGAGTTCAGCGAACCGAAATCAGTCCGCTGTGGTTGGCAAGGCGTTCGGGGAAACGGATCGAAGTCAATCCGGAGCATCCAGATTTTCCTGCCCTGCTGGCCGAAACGCTCGATCAAATTCACATCCACGACTATGACGTTGCCTCGGCGGCACAATCGCTTGGTGTTTCAACATCGCAATTGGTCAAGTTGGTGAAAAAGGTCCCGGCCGCCTGGCAAGCAGTCAATCAGGAACGCGAATCACTGGGGTTGCATCGTTTGAAATAGGCTCGACAGGTTACCCGCGGCGGCGACGAGTCATCAGCACTGACAATGCCAAGCCGGTTAAAGTCCAGCTGGCCGGTTCCGGAATCGCGGTAAACCGGATTCCATCAATCAACAATCCATTGGAATCGTTGGTCATCGAGGCCCAGATATAAATTGCTTGCCCATTGCTTTCGGGCGCGACAATCAGGCTGGTCGCCGTTACCCAATTCAAGTTGTCCCAGTCTTGCAGGGTGTATTCGACCGTGTTGCCTCCTAATGGATCGGAGGTTTGACCATCACTCATTTGCATAACGGGTTCGGTCAAAACCCAATCGCCCAACGTGGAATCCCAGGACATGACCTCCACGATCGGTTTACTGGTCAAGGTGCTTGATCCAGTGGGGTTGTTGGGATTAAATGCTGCAAACGACCACTCCATTTTGTAAGTAGCGCCACTGGTGAGCACGTTGTTGAATCGGAAACCGGCGCAAATCGTATCGGGGTCGTTGTAGTTCTGCAGCCAAAACATACGATTTCCTTCGAACGTGCGGCTGGAGTCTTCGATCCAGGTTCCGGCTTCGGTGATCATATTGCTGTCGATGAAGTCGTAGAATCGAGCGCCGTTGGGAGCCGCCCCGAGCGTGGCTGATTGCCCCATGAACGAGTCCGTTCCGGTCCAGCCGAGGGAGCCTTCAAAGCCGCCTCCAGACCATAGGTCCGCGTTTGCTTGCCCGGCCCAGAACAGAGCCACAGACAGCATTAACAAGATTTTTCTCACTGGTGTTTCCTCGCGAATCTGCCTCAACTGAAAAGAAAGTCGGTGGGCAATCATGAATTAAATGAATGCTCCTGATTCAATTGGTTCGAGCCACGGGAGGTTGGGCTGGTCCGCGATGCGGACCAGCCCAGTCACGAATCAGGAGATAATGCCAAGTTCATCGACACCAGGGAATGAGAAATTGCAGATTAGCGGCAGGGTCACCTTGAACGGAATATTCAACCCAATGTGAATTGTTTTCCGATCGGAATTCAGCCGGAACCGAACTGCAGCAGACCGTCGCGAAAGTCGCCCAACAGCCAGTGCGCATCTTCATCGGCGATCACTTGCTGGTCGTAGTGCAATGAGATTCGCAGCCGATCCTGGTGCCGGGCAAAGCTGAAGTTCAGTGGTGTTCCTTGCCGGATGGGGCCGGCCAGATCGAATTCATATGGCAGTACTGGCGTTGGAGACTGATCGTGGTTGTCGCTGGATCGTCGTTCAGCTTTCGTCGCCAGTCGCCAGGGCTGTCCCAGGTCGGTGAATACGGCCAAGCCACGTGGCTTGGGGTTGCTGGCAACTCGCTGCAATAGTCGGTGAGAGATAGCGATGGCGTTGATGGCAATCAGAAAGGTGCGGTCCAGTTGCCACCGATTGATGATGTTCACTTCCCGTTGGAGCATCTTCAGGAAATGCTGTTCGAGTTTTTCACCGGGCCAGCGACGATCAATTTGAACCAGTGACGTTCGGTTGGATACGGGAAACCGACGGTCGGCGTGGTTGCGAATGCTGATCGGCAATATCACTCGCATCCACTCCCGATCCGTTTTGATACGTTGCTTGCCTGTTTGATGTCGATGACGAAAATTTCCCAGCGTCCGAAACAGATTGCCCAATAGAAGATGATTGGAGGTAATTCCCCAGCGATTGGCTTGCTGGTAAATCTGCTCGGTTTCCGGCTCCGACATCCAGACGCCGATCAGCTTGGAACGGTGCGACGGAGATGAGGAATCCGCAGGTGGATCATCCTGGTGATCGACCAGTGACGCGGTTTTTCGAAACACAAACTTGGAAGCACCAAACAGTGCGACTGGCTGTTTGGGAAGGTGCTTCCAGTAGGCCCACTTTTTCATGCCCAGCTCATTTCGCCGGTGGATCCGTTGTGGTTCGATCTGTCTCAGACCTGCATCGGGCTCACGCCCGGCGAGCAGATTGTTGTAGGCGATCAGCCACTCGTTCACGGCATAGATCCCACCCAACCCATCGCAGATCGCGTGGTGAATGCAAAACGTCAGTCGACTCCTGGGTTGACTGGACTCCATCCAGGTTTGGAGACATAGTTGGGGGGCGGTTAAATGATCTGGGGCGGGAAACTGGACCTCGCCGGAGCCGGGTCGACCTGACGCGGCAACCGTAAAACAGCGTTCCAATAATCCTGACTCATCCCGTTGTGTCCAGACCAACCGTCCACTGCGAGTACGTTCGGGAACAACCTGGCCGAGCGGATGCCGAACAATGATGGTCTCCCAAGCCGACCGAGCCAGATCGGCGTCGATTTCAACATCGAAGTCGAGCCTGGAGAAAATGTAATTGGGAAATGCAGGACTTTGATCGAACCAATGAAAGGTCTCGATGCTGGTCAGTGGTAGTGGAAACAAGTTCGCGAATTTGGATTCACTATCTGACATGCCAATAAAAAAGCCCGAATCTGTCACCAGATTCGGGCACTGAATTTCCATTTCCGTCTTCGTTGATCGATGGCTGAGATCAGGCCCGGTATAGTTTACCACACCGCAACTGATCGGCGTTCTCGACGACCACGAGGAAACAGGATTTGTCGGATTGAATTATCCGCCACGACCAGGTCGACCGGTTGGACGGCCTGTCGGGGCGCCACCACGACGATCATCTCGGTCGTCGTCATCGGCGCCTTCTTTTTTCTTGTCCTTGTCGCCACCACCGGTGTCATAATCGATACTGGCAGCACCCAGGACTCGAGTATTGCCGTTGCCCGGTGCACGCATGTTTGAGCGGCGGCCGCGATCTTTGTCCTTGCTGGCTACTTTGGCATCGGGATCGAGTTTGGTGATCCGGATGCTGCGGAACCAGACTTCGTCACCGTGGTCTTGGAACGCAATGTGGCCCGATGGCAACGTGGCGAACTTGTCCCAGTCTTTAAACTTGCTGTTGGCGATCTTTTCTTTCCAGTCGGATGAACCAATCTTAGCTTTCAAAACCGGACGGCCATTGAGGTAATGGGTTACTTCATTGCCTTCAACTTTGATGCGACCCGAGTTCCAGCTACCAGCCGGTTTGACTTTCCGCTTATCGCTGGGCGGGTACAGGGCGTACAGCGAGCTCGCCGACGTCAACGTGCTGCCGCCATCACGATGGCCCTCATCGTCCAAAACCTGGTACTCGATCCCGGTCATGTAGGGAGCTCCATCGCCAAGTCCGACTCGGTAGATGACACCGCTGTTCCCGCCTTCGGAGACTTTCCAGTCGAACTCAAGGTCAAAGTCATCGTAGGTTTCTTTGGTGATGATATCACCGCCGCCACTACCATCGAAATGCAGAACCGAGTCTTCCACGGACCAGCCGTCACCGATCTCTTCCTGCTTGTAACCACGGAACATGCTCAGGTCGTTGTTTTCCAGCAGGTCCGTTTTCACGACTTCTTCTTCTTCATCATCGTCATCGTCCGAACGTTGACCGGTTGCACCGGGGGCTTCTCCTGGCGGGGTCAGCATTCGGCCGCGTTGAGCGTGACTGGTCGAAAGTGACAAGGCGACTGCCAAGCCACAGACCACATAAAACGAATATCTCAAAATCGACATCACATTCTCCTGGATAGATTCAAACCTGCACGACGTTAGCGTTGTGGTACAAGCAACACTGGTGTTTGGAGACCTGATTTCGAACAGAATCAGTTGCCTCCAAAATCTCTCTTCATGAGTCCTGATTCTACCGTCGCGGAATCAAATTGTCGAACAATTCTGTGAACAAGTTGACGCATGCGCCGGTAAAATGTGTGTGAAATTGTCCCCCAGGGCTTCCGCGATTGGTTGTCATCCGGCCTGCTATCGCCGTCACTGCTGATTTGTCAAGCCACTGGGGCTAACCATGTTCGGCGTGGAGTCGGCTGATTCGTTTTGCTGGGGGCGTTGGGGAACGGGGGTGCCGCCGAGGTGGTTCAATTCCCAGGCCAGAAAAAATGAAACGGCTACGAAACCGAGGAAGACATAGCGGGGCCAGCTTCGCATGCGGCGAGACGCATCGGCTGGGCCGCCCTCATGAGTGCTAATCCCCACAGACCAGAACGTGATCGCGGTGCCCAGTGCGATCGAGACAATATTGGTCAGAAACAGCAGGGTGGCCCCGCCCCCCAACGACCATTGTCCCAGCGAGAATGCCAGCCCCGCCGTAGCAATGGGGGGAACCAGGGCTGCCGCGATTGCCACGCCTGGCAAGGCCGAAATCAAATGAGGGCGCCCCATGGCATAGGCCGCTGCCACGCCGCTGGCAAGTGCAACCATCAGATCCAATAAATTGGGCGACCCGCGTGAAAGCATTTCGCGATTGATGTGCAGACCGGGTTCGGTCAGCCGCAGAAACAAACCGATGATGATGCCGATCACTAACGCCACTGAAAAGCCCAGCAGCACCGAACGGATCGCAGATCGGATTAATTGCAAGTTGCCTTGAACCAGCGCCAAACCAATCGCCACCAGCGGCGTCATCAACGGGGCCACCAGCATCGCTCCGATGACAACGGCCGTCGAATTGAGCGCCAGTCCCAATGCCGCGATCATCGTCGATAACGACATCAGGGCCAGGAAATCGAAATTGAAATGGGAACTCGAATTCAACCGGTCGACCAAGGCCACGCGATGGTCTCTGCCGATCTGGGGCACGATGCTGCGAACCCAGTGCCGTGTCCGATCCCATAGCTTGTCCAGCAAGGGCACCGCTTGCCGCATGATCGCCAGTGGCAATTGTCGATCGTTATCAAGCGTTTTCAATTGTCCCAGCAACCGGCGCATTTCTTTCTTGTTGCGCGTTCCAATGACAACCAGATCGTAGTTCTTCAAATCCAGCTGGTTGATTCCATCGATCAGGTTTTCACGCAGTTCTGCGTGTTTGACAATTTTCAAGTTGTCCGATTGAATTCTTCGTTCCAGTCGATCGAGATGTCGCTGCGCAACTTCATGCGCGACAAGATCGTCCGAAGGGCGCACATACAACAACGTGACTTTTCCACCAAACGAGCGTCCCAATGAGGCGGTGGTTTCGAGTGCGAATACGTCGTCCTGGTCTTCATCTCCCTCACTGGCAAACAATAAATTGGCGGGATGGTCTGGATTGGGAAGCGGACCGCGAATGCAAATCATGCCCCAATGGGCTGTTTCGAACAGAACCTCTTCCCATTCCTTTTCTGTCGGTGCGCCACCACGCAATGGTTGAAATACGGAAACGACCAGCAAACTGATACCGTAGTCGTTAGCTTGATCGACAAAGGTCGATTCAGGGTAGGGCGAGATGACTTCGAGAGTGCGAACTCGGGTCGAACTTCCCTGGCTTTCTTCGTCGCCGGCCGGAGATTCGGGTTCCCAAACAATCTGATCGGGATCCTGCTGTTTGAGAATTTTAAAAATCGCTTGCTGCAGAGAAGATGCTGCATCGCCGAGTTCAGCAAACTCTTCAATCCCGATTTTCCCTTTGGATTTGCGAGGGCAGAAAAGTAGCAGATTGGTGTTTTCTGCCTTTGCGACTTGAATGCCCCAGGGAATCAGGCTGTGAGCTTCCGATTCGCTGGTAATAAAGACAGCAACGGACATCGTGCAGGGAAGTTTAAAACAGGGCCGGGAAGATCAGCGATTGTAACCCACCGAAAAAGAAAATCCACGCAGGCCAAAATCATCCTGAGCGTTAACGGCAGTACCGCCCCCTAACCAAGCTTGACTGATGAAGCCAAACCGACCGTAGACGCTTCGTTTCTCGGCAAATCGTTTGTTGTACTGCACGCCAGCTGAAAACGCGGAGGTCAGCAGAAATTCATCCGCCCCGACCCGGCTAAAATCGCCCGTTACGGTGTTGCTGACAAATTGATCACGCTCTCCGAATAAGACGGATCCACCGAAGGAGGTAAGAAACTCAAACTTGGTGTGTCCAATCGGGCGGAAATACTCGAACATCAGTCGAGGACCATAGGCTCGCATGTCGGAGCTGGACGACAGGCTTCCCAAAGTGGTGCTTCCTTGCAGCAAGCTGGATTCCAACGTTTGGGCGATCGATGCATATTGCAATCCAAAACCACCATTAAGACGCGAAATTGGAAACTGGATCTCTTTGAAAAACATCACCTGAAAAGTTTCCACATCCAGCGAGTGGACGGCTTCCAGTCGCTCTCCAGGATCATCCGCAATCAGTCTGGACCAACGGTAGGGACCCATCATCCAGGTGCTTGATTCGCCCGTGGTGATTCCATCGGATTGAAATCGCGACGGATTGGATGATTCATCATATTGCCAATAGTTCATCCGAATCCCGGGCCCATATTTTGATTCAAACCCAAACTCCAGTTGGGGGGCGACTTCGTAGTCAAAATCAAATGGGAAGCTGGTTCCCAGGCCTGGGCTGACCGTCGTCAAGGCTGTGTTGGTTTGAAAGGATGGTTGGAGATACAAGGTGGTGATCGATCCGAAGTATCGTCCTGTCGCCAAAATTTCGCTCATCGGCGGATACTGTTTTTTCTTGTCTTCGAAGTCAAACTTCTCAGTCGAATCCAGCAAATGCCCATTTCGTACCGTTGGCATTGGACTCCGGTGGCCCAGGTCCGGTCGATAAACGGGCGTCGCACCGTTTGCCTGGTAGCCAAAGCTCGAGCCTGGAAACTGTGGCGGTGCCGGCAGCGGTTGTTGGAATGCTGGCGGGTAAAGCTCGGTGGTTACTGATGAATTAACCGGTGCCGGCTGAGTAATGATCGAATGCGGCGGTTGAACGATTGTGCCCTGTACCGTGTCACCGGTCGGACATTGCAAGTTTGGAAAACCGCTTTTGGAAGGTGCGAAGCCCGGACTAGCCTCGATCGAATCCTGAATGGAGGGTGTATCGGCGACAGGCTGCGTGGAGCGATTTGACAATGTCGAAGGCTTCAACTGCGACTTCAGATTGGGGATCGAAGGAGTTCCCGCCAACGGTCCCACTTGGTTGGCTTTCGGGGCGGACGATGAGGCAGGCGGGATTTCAGCCAAGTCGGTTGAGTCACCGGCCAGATTGGGGATTCGGAAATCGTTGCTGCTGTCAGTCGACGGCGAATCGGTAGTTTGGAAGTCATTCGAGCCACTCGCCTGGGGCGTCGCTGGAAGAGAATTCAGTGTTGTCGGTGCCGACCAGCTGTCAGGTGACATCGATTGATAATCATTGATCTCTCCCCCAGGAACCGGATCGGGAATTGATGGGGGCGTGACCGACCAGGGTTGAATCGGGTACGGGAAGTGTTGGTTCTGCCGCAGTTGCCCCCAGGCGCTACAGGAAAACAAGGCGAGCAGCAAAACGGCGATGAAAAGTCGGATGTGCGGCATGTGTCCGGTCCACGGTCAAGAAGATGACAAACCAAGCCATCATGATTGGAACAATCGGAACAATCCGAACCAGTAAAAAGCAAAACCGGATCCACCATGACGACTGATACAATGCAAACGACCCGCACGACCTGAAGGCACGACGCAACGCACAGATTTAACGCCAGGCGGAAACCAACCCCGACCGGGAAACGTCCTCCAGGCCATAGAATTTAACAAGCCCTCAGGCTTTACCAGGCCGGAAAGGTTTGACATCCGCCGACAGGACC
>CAZJEK010000266.1:0-8343 GCA_964545005.1 uncultured Pirellulaceae bacterium | reverse complement strand
CAAGTTTCAGCAGCTCGAATCCTCGTTCCGGAACATCTATGAACTGATCAAGTCCTCCAGTGCCGACGCTGGCGATGTCCGGAACATGCCGCCGATGCGCCGCGTCAATGTGTTCGTTCTGGACATCTCGGCCAGCGAACTTCAACTGGACTTGAACGCCAATTCATATCAGCAGACCTGGATCTACGACAAGCTTTATCGAAAACGATTTGACCTGTTGATCGGTGAAAAGGACCTGGAGATTGAAGGGTATTCTTCTGTCTATCCGTTCAGCCTGATGGTCGTTGATTTTGATTTCTCCCTGGGTGATCCGAACAGGGGTTTGCCGCGCGGCCAGAAGCCATCGCAGCTTGATTTACCAGCCCTGCGCAAACTGGCCAAAGTCGGCGAAGAATGCTTTTGCATGTTCCTGCTTTCGCTATCTCCCCAGTTTTTTGGAGACTCAATCAAGCAGTTCAGCCAACTGGAAAACGTCATTGACGTGAAAGCGATCCTCCGCGATCAGCGTTACCAGGCGTGGCGAGATTTCCGGCAACAGGAAGACTCGCGGATGATCGGTATCACGATGCCACGGGTGCTGGTGCGAAAACCGTATCGCAATCATGTGATGGGGCCGACGATCGGGGCTGACGGTCAGCTGATCCCGGGAACCGGCATTGTGTTCAATGAATTCGATGGTTTCGGCAACGCCGACCAGATGTTATGGGGGCGGTCCAGTTTCGCGGTCGTCCAACCCATCATTCGGTCGTTCAAACAATACGACTGGTTTTCGGACGTGTCGGGGATTGACCGCGACTTCAAACACCTGCCCACTTCGGAAGACGACTTTGTGGCTGGCTATGACGGCGGGCTGATTGATGAGGCCCCGAATCTGTTCTTCGGCACCGACGCGGATTATGTGGCCAACTATTCGCCGGCCGAGATGGTGCTGTCCGAAGCGGATGAGGGAGTCTACAGTTCGCTGGGTTTTATTCCCGTGTTTTCGATCAATCAATCTCCCTACATTGCGACCCTGTCCAGCCAATCGGTTCAGCAACCGCGTGACTTTTCCACTGCTCAGGCCAGCAACAATTTGCGGCTTTCATCGATGTTCAACTACATGCTGTGCATCTGCCGGATGTCCCATCGACTGAAAGTAGAATGTCGATCGCAAATTGGACGTGCTGACAATGCCGAAGCGATTCAAGACCACATGCAACGCTGGCTGATGGAGCACTCCAGCGGTCGCAACCGTGGCTTGGAACAGAAAATGATCAAGCCGTTCCTGGACGAACAGACGGGTTTCTTCGTCTTTGAAGACGTGACCGATCCGGGAAGATACGACTGTACAATTCGGCTCTGCCCGCACCACAAATACGATAACGGAAACGTGCGACTGGTATTCGAGCCGGTTTCACTTCGCATGCAAATCAACTCTGACGAGGGATCCTGATGATCAACGAGATCGTAGAAAAATTTAACCTGGGGCAACTGGATGAAGCGATCCAGATGGCCAACGATGGCGTTCGGGATCAACCTACCAATTTGCCGTTGCGACTGGTACTGGTTCAATTGCTCTGCTTCACTGGCAACTGGGAACGGGTCGAAAGAATCGTCAAGCAGATTGAAGCCTTGGACTCTCAACAGGAACACCTGGCGCTGGTCAATTTCATCAACCAGCTTTCCATCGGTGAGATTCAGCGCAAGGCTGTTTGGACCGAAGGCATGGTCCCCGAGTTCGTTCAACCGGTCGACAATGTCACGCAAAAACTTTTGTGGAGCTGGAGCTGTCTCCGCAAAGGCGATCACGATGGCTATTTCGAAGCTCTGGATTTTGTGCTGGAAAACAGCCCCGAGGTTTCGTTGCAAATCAATGATCAAGCTTATGAGGGCTTTCGTGACCTCGATGACCAGACCTGCGTCGTGTTCGAGGCTCACACGTTACAGGGCAACTATCTGTGGATTCCCCATTCGGCAGTCGCCAGCATGAGCACCTCCAAACCGACTCGCCCTGTCGATTATCTGTGGACCTCGTGCCGGATGCGGTTGCATGATGGCACGGATTTGATCCTCTACCTGCCCGGCCTGTACTATCACTCGTTTGATTCAGAATTGGCCCCGGCCTTGCGACTGGGGCGTGAAACTCGCTGGGTGGAAGATGCCGGGGGAGCACCCATTGGCCAGGGTCGACGCATCTTTACCGCCGGCGAAGAAGAATTCACGCTATTCGATTTTGATAGTGCTTCGTTTTCCACTGACAATCAGCAGGGAGCCGGTTGATGGCCGAGTTCCTGGCTCCAATCCTGTATCGCATGCGAAACCTGTCCCGGTTTTGCAACGCCAACGAAGTAATCGACGACGTCCGGATGAACGTCGAGCTACTGCTTAACACGCGAGTTTCGATTCCCGGCGACTACCTGCTGCGTCCGACGGATCCGAAATATCAGGAAATGCTCGATGGTTCACTGGTGAACTATGGCGTAGCGGATTTTCAAAGCCTGAACATGGGTGATCCGCAAATGGAAAAAAGATTTTGCGAATCGGTGAAGTGTGCGATTGAGCGGTTTGAGCCACGATTGGCCAATGTCGCGGTTGAAATGCTGGCCTCGCAGCATAATCGTCTGATCAGCGTCCAGGTTCAGGCCCGGCTGATCGTTCAGCCGTTCGAGGATATCCGGTTGGAAACGGGGCTCGACATCATGTCCCAAAAATTTACCGTCACTGCGTGAATCATCCGCTGGCGACTTAGGCGACTCGTTTCGGGTTTCCTTGAAATCGGCAGCCCCCTAGAATTGGGAATCGACAACAGTCGTCGGGAGTCGTGCCTAACACGATTCCAATCCGCCTACCACTGACCATCTGAACCTGGAAAAAAGATGCCTCGTAAAGTCATCATTGATTGCGACATGGGAATCGACGATGCCGTTGCCTTGTCGATGCTGTTGTTCGATCAGCGACTGGAAGTCGTCGGTGTCACGGCAGTGGAAGGATGTGTGACGGCGGCCCAGGCCAACAACAACCTGCAGGCGATCGTGAACGAACTTGATCCTGCCCGGTACCCTCGACTGGGCATGGCCTCGACTGCTGACGATGCACCTGCGGTCGATACGCGGTATCTGTATGGCGATGACGGGTTGGGGAATACCAACTACGAAGCCTCATCCCGCCAACATGCGATGTCCGCTGACAAGCTGATCATCGACCTGGTGCGGACGCATCCCGATGACTTGACCGTGGTGTGCCTGGGACCATGTACCAATCTCGCCCGGGCGCTGCGACGCGACCCGACGATCGAAGGTTTGATCGATCAGGTCGTGTTAACCGGAGGCAGCCTGCTGGGACAAGGTAATATCACGCCCTGTGCTGAATTCAATTTTTACTTCGATCCGCTGGCCGCCCGTCAAGTGCTCAAATCGCGGCTGGCAACAACGCTGGTTCCGCTGGAGGTCACACGCCCGGTCAGCTTCGGGATCGACCTGTTGGAATTACTTCCTGCCTACGCCACGCGAGCAGGCTTTTTTCTGCGGCAGATTCTGCCCCACGCGTTCCGTGCTTACCGCCAGCAACTGGGGCATGAGACGATAACATTAAACGATGCCATCGGCGCTCTGGCTGTCATCGAACCGGAACTTTTTCAATGCGAATCACTGGCTTGCGACGTCGAAGTCGAAGGGGAATTAACGCGGGGCATGCTGGTAACCGATCGACGCGACCCAGCCGAGTGGCGTCCCAATGCGTTAGTTGCGGTGGATCTTGATCCTGAGCGGGCTCAGCAATATGTGATCGATCAATTGACGGTTGCCGGAAACAGTTCGCGGGACTGATCGGCCGGTCCAGTTCGGATTACTCGAATCGATTTCGGTCTTGAATGACGACTGGAATCGACAACATCTTTCCGTCTCGATAGATCACCAGTGGCACTTGAGCGTTGATCGGCGTCAGGCTGACCCGAGTCACCAGCTGCGAGTCGTTATTCACTTTGCGGCCATTGAGTTTCAAGATCACGTCACCGACTTCCAGCCCGGCAGTCGCAGCGGGAGAACCGGGTGTTACCGAAGTGATCAACGCGCCATAGGCAACGTCCAATCCCAATGCCCGGGCCTTGGCATAGTTGTATCGTGCGTCCAACGAGACGCCCAGGAATCCCCGGCGAACCGTTCCGTGATCGATCAGGTCGTTCACGATCCGCATGGCCATATTCATCGGGATCGAAAACCCGATCCCATCATTGCCACCGCTGTTACTGGCAATCGCAGTGTTGATACCGATGATTTCGCCTTTCAAATTGATCAACGGCCCACCACTGTTACCAGGATTAATGGCCGCATCGGTTTGAAAGAAATCCTGGTACCGCACGCCCTGCGGGCCCAGGTCCAGATCGTGGCGATTGGAAGCGCTGATGATCCCGTAACTGACCGAATGGCTGAGTCCAAATGGGGACCCGACGGCAACCACAAAATCTCCAATTTCCATTTCACTGCTGTCGCCAATCCTGGAGGCGGTCAATCCTGTTTCCGACAATCCGATCACCGACAAATCGGTCTCCCGATCGTGAATCAGTCGATTGGGTGAAAAGTATCTCCCGTCAATCTCGACCGTGATATCGCTGGCATCAGAGCTTTCAATCACATGGTAGTTGGTGATGACGTAGAACTTGCCATTGCGCTGAATCAGGACGCCCGAGCCTGCTTCTTCAATCACCACTGGACGACGGGTCCGGGAGGAAGCCTGATCGTTAACCTGGGGAGATCGTTTCTTGGCTTCTATATGGGCCACTCCCGGGGCAACCGTTTTGACCAGCTTCTTCAACAGGGAATGTTGGCGCTGCAGTGCCGAAGCTTCGCTGGCCAAGTCCCGGTACATCTGGTCTCGCGTGCTGGACGTCGACGCCAGGATATTGGTTTGAGCTGCGACGGGTGCGGCAAATGACAGACACAGGACCAGCATCAACCAACGGCTCAACGGTGCGACGCCAGTACGATCATCGCGACGAGTAGTGAAGTCGACAGTGTGGAATGGGCTACGAGTCATTGGTTTTCAAGAACTGCTGGGAACACGAGATTAATCGAATAATGATTCGCGATGGAGCAAGACTGGTCGAATCAGACGATTAATGTTTTTTCCGAATTCGGGTTATAGGAATCAGGTAAACTCGAACCCCATATCAGCCGACGAAGCGTCATTGCCAAGGATCTGTGACCAGTCGATCGTTTCGCCAGGTTTGATCCCGGCTTCCTCGACCGCGCGCTGACAATCGATACAACAAGCCGCGTAAGGTAGCGCTCGGAGCCGGGTGAGTGGAATGTTTTTGCTGCATCCATCGCAACTCCCATAGGTGCCCTGTTGCAATTTCTTCACAGCCAGTTCCACCTGTTGTAATTCACGCGAACCAAGTTCGGCCAATTGAGAACCGATTTCTCCGGTCGCACTATCGCAGGCAAAATCGACGACATCGCCGCCCGACTGCTGCGTGAACTTTTTCAACAGGCTGTCATCGCCGGCGACGGCCTGCCGCAGTGCCTCTCTCCGTAACAACAACAGCTCGTGAATTTTTTTGATTTCAGTTTTGCGGCTCATGGTGTCAATATCCAGCGATAAGGATGTGGGTCGATCCGGTGGCTGCCTAAAGGCATCGAAATATAGTACGCCGTCAACTTTTAAAGGCGACGAAATGCAAATTGGCGCAAAACACCACATCGAATTCGAAAACGTGGATAAATGGCAACATCCAGCCCCTCGGTTTGCGTTTTTGCAACAGACGACGAACCAGACACATGGTGAACGCATGAGCATTGCCAGTCTTAGCTGTTGTAGCATGGCCGATTCGGCCGTGATCGCAGTGAGTTTACCTAAAGCTGGTTGAAAGCTTTGCGACTCGGGCCAATGGCCCAAGCTACTCCAGGCCGACCACTTAAAAATTGTCGGCCTCTCTGCGAAAGTTGCCTTGCCAAAGCCGACAACGCCCAGCGGTTTTTGGCGCTAGCCACCGACTTTCCGATAGTCACGTGGCAACCAGCTCTTGTCGGCGGCTAGCGCCCAGTCGGCTGGACAAAAAGTGTCAGCCTCTCCCCGGAAACCGCCGCGTGGGGACTGAACACGAGGAACGGTCAAACGAGATCCACTCAATAGCTGCTCCGACTGTAACGAATCTGACGAGTTGCACGGCCGATTTCCTGGCTGCTGACTCATCCGCACACCCAACCCCTGTAATTTCAGGCTTCGCGTTTGACCCCTCCAATAGTGAGAGCTAAATGGTGGTACGAAATCCTAGTACCAACACTCTGGTAACACGAATCTTATGTCCAACCTACCACTCCCCACATCCGACCTTGTCCTGCGAATCAACGGCGGCCACCGCGATGGCGAACGCATCTCGGTATCAACGCCCAAATGCTGCTTTGGATTTGAAGAGCAAAACCAGTCGATGGATGTACAAGCGGCGATTTTTCGCGGCCAGTCCGGAGCGGCGGTCTACAGTTTTGGTAACGATGTCCTGATCAACGGTTCACCGGCAACCATCCACTGGCTGACGACAGGCGACCGCATCGACTTCGACGAAACGATTTCGGCAATCGTCGAGGAACTTGGAAGTTTGACGGAAACCGACGCACGGATTGAGCAGCAGATTCGGGCTGCCGAACAGGAAGCTCGGCTGCAGAATGCGATCCAAAGTTTTTCTCCTGTAGCCGACGTAGAAACACCAATCCAGGAAGAAATTGAAACGACGCCAGCTCCCGTCTTTGAGGCACCACTGGCAGCCCCAAGCGACGCAGGCTCGGCCGACTTGAACTGGAATCAATCGATCGACCTGGGGCACGCCGCAATCAATCAACCTGAAACGGGTCACTCCATCCAGGAGTCACCTCAGGCTGCCGCCGATCCCGTTCCCGCTTCCGATACTTCGGAGGCAAGCGTTGTCGAGCAGAATGCGGATGCACCGATTCAGCCTTTTGCCGCCGACCCAATCCCCGCCAACCAGCCCGAAAACGACGAAAATTCAGCGAGCCTGTTGCCCCAATCACTCCAGCCCGATACTCCAGATTATGCGACCGAGTCCGTCGGCAAGCAGTTCGACAGCTTGACCCACAGCCAGCTTGCCGACGGCTCTTCGCATCTCAATCAAGCGGCTGAAGGCACTGATCCACCGCAGTTGAATGGGCTGGACCAGCTGCATTCGATCAGTGAACAAATCAAGGCCGAACTGGCGGCCGAATCTCCTCAGCAGGAACTTGATCAGCCTGTGCTGCCGCAGCCAACACCCGAAACCGCTACACCGGAAGCGATCCCAAGTGCTGAAAGCGGTGTCGACGAAAGCATCGCGCAAATCATGGCGCGAGTCGCCAACTCGGAGCCGGAACTGGAAGCGACCGTTGATCGACCGACCGGTGATCAACCAAGCAACTACGAAGCATTCATTCAACAAACGGTTGCCGAGTCTCAAGCCGATCTCGAATCGTTAGCGGCGCATGAGCAAACGCCAGCTGTTGACTCACCTGCCGAAGTTGAGCCGGAACCAGAAAACGTTGCCGTCCCGCAACCCGCCGAAAGCGTTTCCGAGTTGCTTGAGCGGATGAAATCAGAGGGCCAGTGGAGCGGAATTCCTGAAGGCGACGATGCAAATGTAGAGCCGGTAACCGAACCTGTGGCCGCTCCACCGGAACCGGAATTTGCCGCCGAGTCGGTTCCTGACAACGAAGAAACTTCCGTCGAAGACTACATGGCACAACTGCTTAACCGGATGCGTGGCGATGGTTCGGTACCCAAGCCAGCTCAAGCGGCTAAACCCAAACCCGCAGTCAAACCCGAGGCGCCAGCGAAACCCCAGGTTGATCCCGACGCCTTTGTGCCACCAGAAAATCCACTCAAGCCCGAAGAATTTGTGCCACAGAAACGTGCCGAACCTTTAAAGTCGTTTGGCGCGATGCGTGAGTTGGCCAATTCGACGACCCGCACGGCCATCAAGCATAGCGAGTTGAGTCGCCGCAAAGCATTGGGTACGGCTCAAATCGCGATCGGAATCGCAAGCTTTGCAATGGCACTGTACTACCTGTTGTTGGGTTCCAACGGAATTGGCGACTTCCAGTTTTTCGTTGGCGTGGCCTGTTTGCTGATCGCTGGCTTCCTGGCCTGGCGGTTCTACACCACGATGGTCCACAATGAAAAAGTGGATGCTGAAGAAAGACGGCTTACCGCGGCCAAGCAAGCCCTGGATGCCGGTGTCCCACCGGAACAGGTTGTTGCCGAATACGAACAGCAACTTGTCGAAGCCGAGGCGTAACGCTGTCGCGGTTGGGTCTGCCGGAAGCAAGTGTCGTCTTTCGCTCCGCGAAAGTTATGTAGCATGGCCGATTCGGCCGTGACCGC
>CAZJEK010000265.1:2121-8365 GCA_964545005.1 uncultured Pirellulaceae bacterium | reverse complement strand
AGGGGAGGGTTTACGAAACCCCTCTCCGGCCCTGACAGGCCGACTCTCCCAAGGGCCCAAGGGAGAATAGCTACCGCCACTGCACTCTGCGTTTTTTTCTACGCTGCTACCCCATTTCCATTTCTTCGCCGCGATCAGGGATGATGACGGGACCCAGGTTTTTCTGCTCCAGCATTTTTCGAAACTCCTTGGCCGGCTCCAGTTCGCAGTGGACCAGCGCGATCTGCTTCAAGTTCCCCTTGTCGGCAGTGCGTTGCGCCCAATCCAACAACTCGTGTTGATCGGCGTGACCGCTGCTGCCATGCAGCTTGCAAATCTGGGCTCGTACCTGGTGAGGCTGGCCATAGATTTTGACCGTCTCCCGGTTTCCATCAAGCAATAGCCGGCCCAGTGTATTGGGGGCCTGGTAGCCGGCAAACAACACCATCGTACTGGGTTTTTCAATGTTGTTTTTCAAGTGGTGCAGAATCCGCCCACCTTCACACATCCCCGAGGCACTGATAATGATGCACGGTTCTTTGGAGTGATTGAGTGCCTTGGATTGTTCGACCGAACGAACGTAATGCAATTTGTCGAACAGCAGCGGATCTTCATCTTCTTCCGAAAGAATGGCTTCGATCATCTCTTCATCAAAGCACTCCACGTGATCCCGGAAGATGTCGGTGGCGTTGACAGCCAGCGGACTGTCGACGTGGACTTTCATCGGCGGCAATTCACCGTTTTCAGCCAACTGGTTCAAACGAAAGACGATCTCCTGGGTACGACCCACTGAGAACGCCGGAATGATCAGTTTGCCTTTGTTTTCATAAACATGGTAAGCGGCTTCCTTGAGTGTCTTCCGTGCATCACCGCCTTCCGGATGCAGGCGATCTCCGTAGGTTGCTTCCATGATCAGGTAGTCGGCACCCGGCACCGTTTCCGGATCTTTCAGAATCGGCATATGGGGCCGGCCGACATCGCCACTAAATACCAGTCGAGTCGGTCGTTGACCAGGCTCGTCGGTCCCCAGATTCAGCTCGACCGTAGCGGCCCCCAACATGTGTCCGGCAATATGGAACTTCGCAGTCACACCTGGCAGTACGTCGAACTGATGATCAAACTCGATGGTGCGAAACAGCTTTAATGTCTGAACCGCATGATTGACTTCATACAAGGGTTTGAACGGTTTCTGATTGTTTCGTTGCCTCTTTTTGTTAACGTACTTGACGTCATTGACCTGGATCTTGGCACTGTCGAGCAACATGATTGCGGCCAGGTCACGAGTTGCCGAGGTGGCAAAAATTGGTCCGTCAAACCCGGCTTTGATCAGTGACGGTAAGTTTCCCGAATGATCGATGTGCGCGTGCGACAGAATCACTGCATCGACCTTGCGAGCGTCGAATGGAATATCGCGGTTGCGATCAAACGCGAAGGAACGTTTACCCTGATACAGACCGCAGTCCAGCAGAATCTGGCGCCCGTTGTGATGAACCAGGTGCATCGACCCCGTTACGGTTTGGGCAGCTCCCCAGAATTGAACTTTCATGGTGTTTTTCAGTCGTCGCCAGGATGGAGTTGAAAGGTTGCCAGCCGATAACAGGCAGATTGATCTTATCGGACGGCTTGAGATTTATTAAGTGGTCCACTTGATGCGGATGAACAGTCGATTCAGGCTCCACATCAATACCGCGAAACGTGGCAGGATGAAGCCATGTTCCTGGTTGGAAACCCGACGCGTAAGCGAGGGAATTACACGTATCGGGTTAGCCCTCGCTCACGCGTCGGGTTTCCAGTCCCCAGCAAAATCGGTTTGACTGCAGCTCCTATCGGCAAGAGCCTTGGTTATCATGGGACCATGGTTACGACATCCGAAAGCCTGTTGATTCGGTTAAGCACCGATGGTCCGCCTGATCAAACTGCCTGGCGGCGATTTGTCAGCTTGTACACACCGCTGATCCTCACCTGGGCTCGTAAGATGGGGCTGCAGGAAAACGATGCCAGCGACCTGGTACAGGATGTGTTGACTCGAGCATTCCAAAAATTGCCAGGCTTTCAATACGATCAGCGGAAAAGCTTTCGAGCCTGGCTGAAAACGGTCACCATCAATCGCTATCGCGAAACGATTCGTCGCAAGTCGACTCAACAGTCGCCGGCGTCGCATTCGATTCTGGAACAGTTACAAGTCAATTTGGTCAACGCGGAATCGACCTGGGATCTGGATTACGCCCGCCTGCTGGTGACGCAAGCGATGGAATTGATGCGGGAGGATTTCGCCGACGCAACCTGGCAGGCACTCAAATGCGTGATGAGCAAACAGATGAGCGTTGATCAGGCGGCTGAGAAAACTGGCGTCAGTCCCTGGACAATCTACTCAGCCAAGTCGCGGTTGATGAAACGGTTGAGGGAGGAGTTGGACGGCTTGCTGTAAGAAGAATAGGGCGACCCCTGCGAGTTGCTTTAGTGCTTGTGCTCAGCGCAGTGGTACTCGTCCTCGAATCGTTCATTGGACCAGGCAAAATAGCAGACAGTTTAAGTTCAAGTTCGAGTTTTAAACTCAGCCTGCAGCAGCGTTCTACGCCCAGACAGATCGCTTATTCCCGGAATTTCAAGAAACTTTCCCGTTTCGCCACAAAAACCCGTCGTCAAGCGCATATCCCTGATTGAGTCCCTTTTGAATCGATAAAAACCGAGGCCAATCATGACCGCGACCGAATGCCCGACCGCTCAGACCTTGCACGATTTTTTGCTGGGCCGGCTGGAACCGCCAACATTGGACCACTGCGAAAACCATGTCGCCGACTGCCCCAATTGCCATGAAACGCTGCGGGGATTGAACGATTCCGACGACACGCTGGGCGCACACATTCAATCGGCGTTGGCTGATGAGTCAGATCGAGGGTCACTGGATTCGGCGACTGTCGATCGGTTGGTCGAGCAACTGTCCGAGCTCTCGGTATCGACATCTCTGCGGGTGGGGCAGGAGCCGGTCGTTGATGCTGAAGCCGGATCGCTGGACTTGGAGATGCTGGCCGACCGAGCCGCTGAAGTTTTGCGTTGCCTGCAACCGGAACAGGACTCATTGGGAAGGTTGGGTGACTATCGCCTGGTTCGCCTGGTCGGAGCGGGAAGCTCGGGGGTCGTCTTTCAGGCGGTCGATGAAAAACTGAATCGGGATGTGGCACTAAAAGTACTCAGGCCATCGCTGGGTCCGGTGGCTCGGGAGCGGTTCCTGGTGGAAGCTCAGGCTGCGGCTTCGATTGACCATACCAACGTGGTTTCCATTTTCCAGGTTGGCGAACAGGATCGCCTGGCGTTCCTGGCGATGCAATGGTCACCAGGTGAAACGCTGGAACGCCGGTTGGAACGTCAGTCCGTGCTGGAGCCGGACGAGGTCCGCTGGATCGCCACCGAAATCGCCTCGGGATTGGGCGCCGCACATCGACAGCAGATGATTCATCGCGACATCAAGCCGGCCAACATCTGGCTGTGCGAACACGAACGAGCGTTGCGAATTCTGGATTTCGGGTTGGCTCGGGTGACCGACGACGATCCGGGGTTAACGGCCACAGGCATGTTGGCCGGGACACCGAATTACATGTCACCGGAACAAGCTCGCGGCATGGAATTGGACGGACGCAGCGATCTGTTTTCACTGGGTGGCTTGATGTATCGGATGTTGACCGGTCGGCTACCGTTTGGAGCCCCGACGGTGCTGGGTACATTGCAGGCGGTACAACATCATCAACCAATTCCCGTTCAAGCGTTGCGGCCTGAGGTCGACGACGATCTATCGGATCTGACAATGGCGTTGTTGGAGAAACAGCCGTCCGATCGAATCCCCAACGCGGCGTTGGTGAAGGAAATGTTGCACCAGCCGCGCGAGGCCTGGGCGCAACCGGTCGGCCGATATCAGTTTGCGGAACCCACAGAGACTTTGGAACGCAAACCAGCGGCCGCGAAGCAGCCCCAATCGAAGCTGGCGTCGGGGAATGGTTCGAGGACGTGGTTGCGGTGGCTGACGCTGGCGATGTTGTTGGCATTGGCGGCAGGCGGCTTCATCTTTCGGCAGCAGATCATCCGGATCATGACGGACAAGGGCGAGTTGATCGTTCGTACCGACGACCCGAATGTCAAAGTCGAGATTTTGAAAAATGGTCAGCAGGTCATGATCCTCGACGAGGTCACTGGGCAAGGCGTCGACATTGAATCTGGCAAGTATCAATTGCGCGCTTCCGGAACCAGTGACTCCGACGAGCAAGTTGAATTCACCGTCGAACCATCGATCTTGACGATGACGCGAGGCGGCAAGCAGGTGGTGCAGATCGAACGAGTGGAGCCAGCGTCAACTCCGGAAAGTCGCGCGAATAATGTCGACCAGGCGACTTATCGGTTAGGGCCCAACGATATTTTGGGAGTGTTTATTGAGGGCGTTTTGGGAGAGGTCGGCGAGGTGCCAATTGCTAACATTCCTTTACCAGGAGGCAACACGTTGCCCTCGACGGGTTACGCCGTTCCGATCCGCAGTGATGGCACTTTGTCGCTGCCCTTGGTTGACCCGATAGATGTTAAGGGGATGACGGTCGCCGAAGCTGAGGCAAGAGTGAAACAAGCCTACCGAGGTGGACCTGAGCCGATCTTAAAACCCCGGGCAACGATCATTGTCACGTTAGTGCAGACGGAGAGCATGCGGAATGCATCTGGCGTTAACCATGTCCCCTTCGAGGCACCGGGGATAGGCCGCAGTGGGCTCGGTGCTGGCGGCCAACCGGGAGGAGCGATCGGTGGCGCCCCCGGTATGATTGGCGGGGCGCCTGGAGGTCTCCGTGCCGGCGGTGGACGCAGTCGACTTGGTGCAGGTGCGGTTGGCCAACCTGGTGGTGGATCGGCGAAAGGTATGGGAGGCGGCGGTTTACCGGGTGGACTCGGTTCCGGCGGCGGTGGTGGCCGAAGTGGACTGGCCGGCGGTGGCCGCAGTGGGCTCGGTGCTGGTGCGGTTGATAGCGGCGGTCGAGTTGGTGGACTTGGCGGTGCACCGGGAGGTTTCGCCGGAGGAAGTGGACCTGGTGGCGGTTTGGGTGCCGGTGCGCCCGGTGGCGGCCGTGGTGGTGCGGCACTCGGTTCCGGAGGTAGACCTGGTGGCGGGATGTCGAGTGGTGGACTTGGTGTTGGCGAACCGGGCGGCAGCGGACGCAACCTGCCTGCCGGTGCGGTTGGCGGAGGGAGGCCTGGTGGTGGACTTGGTGCTGGTGCCGGCGGTCAATCTGGCGGTGGAGCGGCGAGAGGTTCGGTGGCAGGTCGTGGCATAGTAGGCTCAGGATCAGCTGGCCAATCGATAACGCCAGACTCGGCCTTCGAGTATCCAGTCTCGCCGAATATGACCGAACGTGATTGGCTAAATCGTCAGATTCATTCGCTGGAGCTGGAGATGATGACGCTCGACAGTGAGATGGCTCAACAGGAAAAACAATATGGGAAAGATCATCCAGCCTTGAAATTCAACGTTGAAAAAATTCAGCAGATGGAGCTACGCAGGCGGGAATTGAGACGGCGGCTGGACCAGGAGAATGGCGATTCGTCTCACCCGACCTACAACGGCAGAGAGTTTTCCCAATGGCTGCGAATCGCCCAAACCGATCGCCATCCGCAAACCTTCGCCGAAGCGTTATCAGCCTGTGCTGAATTGGCGGAAACGGATGCGGAACGAAAGCAATTGCTGGAAATCATTGAAACCGCAGCCCAGCGCTATGGATCGATATCTTACAGTGCCGAGGATGTGGTGCTCAGTTCAGCGCTGTTGGCGTTAAGGACCCTACCTCCAGATCAGGTGATTGATTTCATGGTTGATCAACTGAGCAATAAGAACGAGCGAGCGTGGCGTTTTTGTATCTGGATCGATGCCGACGCAACCACCATGGCGCCCGGCGGCAATGCTCCCACTCTGTCGACTCAATATGTACAAGGCTTGAGAAAGGGGTACGTCGAACATGCTGAGTTCCTGGTTGACTGGGCGCTGGAATCAGACCATCAATCTGGGCCTTACAACATCGGGGGCAGGATTTTTGGAGGCACGATTCATGCGTTGACTCACGCGGCTAGTGACGCGGAAAATCCAGCCGAAGAATACCCCAGCGTTGTCAAGCTTGCTGCGAAGCTTGACGAACAATTAGAAACGCTGGATGAGAGCCAACAGATTTCCTTGCTTCCCTTGTTCGCCGCGGTGCAATTGGATAGCGAAAACATCTTGTCAATCGCTGAAGAAAGTATC
>CAZJEK010000265.1:0-2111 GCA_964545005.1 uncultured Pirellulaceae bacterium | reverse complement strand
AAAGACAAACGGCCAATTGCGTCAACAGTGGCTTGCGGCCTACGAGTTGCTGACGGATCCACACCGCGGCACGTTACGGGCAGATCAGGGCAGTTTTTTTGGCGATGAACCTATTTCTTGGAAAAACGACCGGCGAGTCGAGTATTTGGCATCGCTATTGGAATACGAGGCCAAGCCGGAAGTCGAACTTAAGTACCTTGTTTCTACTTTTGGTCAGCAAATTTCATTGAAGGAGACTCTGCTTCAAATGATCTATCAATTGTTGCCAAATGTCTCGGAAGACTCCAAACAAAAGGTGAAGAACTCGCTGCAAGCGGCGAATGAGTCGGAGGAGTATATCTATGTTGGCGGCGTAAGTGATAGTGATTTACCGAACCGATTGAAGTTGAATCTTTCAGTACTCATTAAGATGTGCGATGGTGCGGATGGAGCGTCTTTCCAATCCGTACCGGGGTACCAAGGCGGCGGGTCCGCGAGACTTGGGTTGGGGGGCGAATTCGGTGGCGGATTCGGAGGCCGCGCGAAGAATCGCAGTGAACAGGGCTTCGTTAAATCTGGCGGGAAACCTGCCTCCGATGGCGTTGATGAGCCGACCGACGGCCCGTCTTCCAAACGGACAGTCGAGCCCGTTTTCGGTGGTAAAAACTTTGCTCAATGGTTGACGATCGCCAAAACTGACCGCCAACCAAAAGCGTTTACCGAAGCCTTATCAGCGTGCGCTGAATTGGCAGAGACCGAGGCGGAGCAGGAACAGCTGCTGGAGATTATTGAGCTTGCGGCGAGGAGGTACCAGCAAGACAAATACAAGCCAGAGGAGAAAGAGAAAATCGAGGTGGTTAAGTCAGCTTTGGGAGCTTTGGCTACGGTTCCTGGCCGCAAAGTGGCTGAGTTCGTGGTTAGACAGCTGGAATCGGGGCGAACAAACGGGATCCGTTTCGTCGCCGGCTTTGACTCAAAGTACTGGCCTGCCAGCGAAGCAGGCATGCAAGACTTGGCCCAGGCTTTTTCCGACAATGCTGAATTTCTATTGAGCTGGTCGATCAGAACGACAGACGACCCTGCAAACACGGAAGACGCTGACGCGATGATGTTTCGATGGCAAATAAGAGATTCGGTGATTGATTTATTGATCAGGGGCGTCCGCAATGCGGAACATCCAAGTAAGGATTTTCCACAGGTTGTTCGAGTCATGGCGAAATGCTTGGAAGAAATAGATACATTGTCAGGCAGTCACCAGTTCGCATTGCTTCCGTTATTCGCAGCCTTGGATATCAAAGATGATTCAATACTAACTGCCGTTGAAAATCGGATACTGGACGAATCAGTGAGAGGCTATACCCGAGAACGTTGGTTACAAACTTACGTGTTTCTTAAGCCCAGATATCGAAGCGGCTACATCAACACTCGCGGCGACGCGATCGCCTGGTCGGATGACCGCCGCTTGAAGTTTGTAGAAGACATTTTGCAGGATCGAGATTGGGAGAGAGATGAAATCGATCTTTCCGGGTTGCGGGCGGAGAAATATGCGATCGAGAATTTAATGAGAATGATCTATGCTCTCGCTCCGTTGGCATCAACAGAGGCATTGCAGCAAGTACAAGATACTTTGGTCGAAGTTTCCGAATCGAATCGGTTTAGGCGGCTTTTTGGTCCAAGGCAAAGTCAATTTAACATTGATGCTTTGATCAAATTCTGCGATGGAAAAACGGATGTGACTTATCAGTCCATTTTCGGTCAACATGAAGCTCTTGGGCATTTCAAAACGGAAGGTGGTATCTTCGGTGGCGCATCGGATTAAAGATCAGCTTGGTTCTTGGAGTGTCAGGTATGGCCAACCAGAAACACATTGCCTGCACCGGTTAAGGGTGGAGCGTGGTAGGTTGAATGTTGGATGAGTCAAGGCGGATTGCATTTTTGTTTTCTAAACCGCTGCCGCCCCTACCGGGGCTTTTGTTGCGGGGCCGATAACTTCACCCACGGCTAACGCCGTGGGCTAATCGCTGCCGCCACTACCGTGGCTAAAAACCTCACGGCCGCCACTACCATGGATATTTTCTCCGCCGCATCAATCTCTGCGGCTCCGCGGCTCTGCGTGAGTTTTTCGAATCCTG
>CAZJEK010000264.1:0-8389 GCA_964545005.1 uncultured Pirellulaceae bacterium | reverse complement strand
GATGAATTTCAAGGAATAAAATGATGGAACCGAAAATGAAAACTTGATCTTACCCTGCCTGTGGCTTGGGGGCCAAGCCGGAATTTTCAGGAGTAAACAGCCCCGAATTGACCTCACTATGATCGGGCATTCCGGAAAACGGCGCAGGCCAGGGCTGGAACCAATTGTGCTTGCTCGCCGGTGACTAAATCCGTTTCCAACGTCGGCTGGCCGTCGCGGTGTTTGAAGACGCC
The DNA here is from genome assembly GCA_964545005.1 of uncultured Pirellulaceae bacterium. Taxonomy (GTDB): domain Bacteria; phylum Planctomycetota; class Planctomycetia; order Pirellulales; family Pirellulaceae; genus Mariniblastus. The sequence continues at coordinate 8,156 of CAZJEK010000264.1, read as the reverse complement.
TTCCACCGCCAGTCGTGCCCAGAGTTGTCCCGAACCAGCGAAGATAAACGTAGCGGGTAACTGTGGATACTGGCTAAGGACCAGGTCGACTTGTCGACGAACGCGATGAATCACATTCGAACGAATCTGCCTGGCAATGCTGTCGATGTTTTGCTGACCGAGATCTTCGAAGTCGGCACAGACCATACGAGCCAATCTTCTCCCGGCACCAATTCGGTTGGCTGGTTGACCATCGGCGGTGTCGGTTGAATGGGATTCGTCAAGCTCGCCCAACCAGATGCGTGCATCGGCAACGGTGGCAAATAGCTCTCTGGCGATTGGCGTGGGGATGTCATCGACCTTAAGTTTCTCGGCGATGCTGCAAACGGGAGTCCGACCGCAACCGACATACAACAGCTGTCGATTTTGCAACCGGTCCAGATCGGTTTGCTCTGCCAATAATGGGGATCCATCGCCAACCGGGATCACATCGCAGGTTGTGGAGCCCAGGTCGATCAAGAAACCGGAACGACTTTCCGATTGGCGAAACAAGTAGCTGGCTGAGGCGTGCCAATTGCTGGCCGCAGTGAGATGCCATTTTTGTTTGGCCACTTCGGCCACGACCAGCTGTCCCGTCGTCTGGTAATAGCGCGGATGTGCACCGTCGAATGTCTGCTCCACGGTGTCGACGATGAAGTTGACTCCGACTTGCTTGGAGACAAAACAATCAGCCAGTTCCGCAGTCATCGTCACGCCGACACGCAGCGGGGATTCAAGTTGCAGTGACGCTGCCAGTTGCGTCAGGGCCACGTTCAGCTGGCTGGCAGATGTCCAAAACGGAAACGGAACTTCCCGACCCGCGATAAAGTTGCCTTCATCGTCAACCGCGGCGGCCTTTAAGTTGGCTCCACCGATATCGAGTCCCAGGTAGGTCTTCACATTTCAAACCGCGTCATCGAGGGCCGTTTCGATATCTTCGAATTGGAACCGGAAACCATTTTCGGTTGCCACTTTGGGGACGATTCGCTGTGAGAAAAACAGGCTGTTGGCAAATTCGCCAAGGATCATCTTGACGCCAAACTTGGGAGCCGGCAAGAAGGCTGGCCGATGAACGGCCGCAGCCAAGGCCCGAGTGAATTGCGCGTTGCGAACAGGATTGGGTGCGGTGGCGTTGACGGGGCCTCGCAAGTCGTCTTCCTTTAACGAGAACAATAACAGGTTGACCAGATCGTCAACATGGATCCACGACATCCATTGCTGGCCATTGCCGAGTCGTCCGCCGACGCCCCATTTAAAGATTGGAACCATTTTTTCCAACGCGCCGCCCCCCTCTCCAATCACGATCCCAATCCTTACACAAACGACTCGGGAGCCAAGTTCGCTCAGTCGCTCGGCTTCGGCTTCCCATTCCTGGCAGACTTCGGTTAAGAAACCTCCATCGGCAGGTGGATGTGACTCGTCAACAATGGTTTCACCGCTGTCGCCATAGAATCCAATCGCCGACGCAGAAACGAAGACTTCGGGGATCTGGTCTTGTTCGATCAAGCCGTCGACCAGGTTTCGCGTTCCCAGCACTCGGCTGTCCCGGATACGGCGTTTTTTTTCGTCAGTCCAGCGACCTTCAGCGATCGATTCTCCCATCAGATTGATGACGTTGCGAATGGTGCCCGAAGGCGCCGCTGGAAAACGTTCCTGAGTTGGATTCCATTTGACAAGTTGGACCTGGTCGCGCAACCTCCTGCGAGCTGATTCGGGATTTCGGGTGCAGACCAACGGGTGATCCAATTTGGGAAGCAATTTGCTACCGACAAAGCCGGTTCCACCAGTTACGAGGGTCATTTCGGGGGAGGTCATGTGGGCCCTGTGGGAAAGTCAATGGTCGGGGCGGTGGTACGTTTGGTGGCTACCTATACCAAACTGACGACGGCGACAAAATATAACTCGGCAAAACACGCGTGAATTGAGGATTGGTTTGAATCAAGCCGTTGGCTGAGCTACTATCAAAAGTTGCTTTGGCGAACTAAAACAGCCGGACACTTTGGAAAGTGTCCGTCGATCGACAAATCAATCGACCACAACATGCCCTGCAGTTTGAATGACGGGTTGCGACCCAAGGGAGACTTGAATGACATTGCGCAGTTCGATTTCGTTGACATCGTGCGTTTTTGCATGTGTCTTGACGATTTTTAGCACCGTTGAGCCGTGTTTTGCTCAGCAGCGAGGTGCACGCCAACGGGGTTCCCAGCAACGCAATGCCCAGCAGCGGGACAACAATCGGGCCACCGCGGCCTTGCCGGATTCGGTTAGCGAACAAATCAAGTTTCGCTCAATTGGCCCGGCCAACATGGGTGGCAGGATTACGGCAATCGCGGTTTACGAGGCCGATCCCAGTACCTGGTGGGCGGCGACGGCTTCTGGAGGATTGCTGAAAACGACCAATAACGGCAACGATTTTGAACATCAATTTGACGATCAGGCCACCGTTTCGATTGGCGATGTTCAAGTTGCTCAAAGCAATCCCGACATCGTCTGGGTCGGGACTGGGGAATCCAATCCACGGAACAGCGTTTCCTGGGGCGACGGCGTCTACAAGTCGGAAGATGGCGGAAAAACCTGGACCAACATGGGGCTGAAGAAGATCTTTCAGACCGGCGCGATCGCGATTCACCCAACCAACCCCGACGTTGTTTTCGTCGGAGCGTTGGGGCGACTGTGGGGGCCGAATCCGGAACGCGGCCTGTTCAAAACAACCGATGGCGGCAAAAACTGGAAAAAAGTGCTGTTTGTCGATGACCAAACCGGTGTCGTTGACGTTCAGCTGAATCCGAAAAATCCTGACGAAATGCTGGTCGCAACGTATCAGCGAAAACGGGATGGTTTTGACGGCAACGATCCCGAAGTCCGTTTTGGTGAAGGAGCCGGAATCTATAAGTCGACCGATGGCGGCGAAACCTTCGAACAAGTGACTGAAGGGTTGCCAACGGTCAAGTTGGGGCGGATTGGATTGGACTATTTCGAAAGCGATCCAAACTTCGTCTATGCCGTCGTCGAATCTGAAAAAATTGGTTCGGAGCCTGATAATTTTCCGTTTCTCGGCGTTCGCGGCGAGGACGCTGAAGCCGGGGCCAGGATCACGCGAGTCACAGAAAATACCGCCGCTTCCGAAGCCGGCTTGAAAACCGACGACATCGTGATTTCGGTTGGAACCCAGGTGGTGGCCAACTACCAGGATATGCTCAAGGAAATCTATCGGTTTCGCGCTGGTGACGGTGTCAAGCTGACCCTGGTTCGCGATGGCAAAATGGTTGACGTGGAATTAAAGCTGGACGAAAAACGAGAAGGCCAACGCGGTAGCTACTTCACGGGAACCCTCGGCGGACAGGGCGAAAATCGCCAAAACCAGCAGGGTGAGGACGGGTTTCAATACGGTGGCGTTTACCGTTCAGAAGACGGTGGTTCGACCTGGACCCGAATCAACTCGCTGAACCCCCGCCCAATGTATTACAGCAACATTCAGGTCGACCCTGTCGATCGAAACAACATCTATCTGTGTGGCACGAGCCTATGGAAATCAAGCGACGGCGGTGAAACATTCACCGGCGACGGTGGGACCGATGGCATCCACGTTGATCATCACGCGCTGTGGATTGATAAACGCGATTCGCGACACATGATCCTGGGCAACGATGGCGGAATCTACGTGACCTGGGATCGCATGGAGCATTGGGATCACCACAACCACGTTGCGATCGGTCAGTTCTATCATGCCAGCGTCGATTCGCGATTGAACTACAACGTTTACGGTGGCCTGCAGGACAACGGTAGCTGGGGCGGACCTTCCCGCAATTCCCAAGAAGGAATTATCAACAGCGATTGGTTTCGCGTCGGTGGCGGAGACGGGTTCGTCACTCGATCTGATCCCAATGACCCAGACCAGATTTATTTCGAAAGCCAAAACGGCGGGATGGGTCGGATTCACCTGGAAACCGGGGAACGTGGATTCATTCGACCCCGCGGTCGTGGGATTCGCTTCAACTGGAAAACACCCTACGTGCTTTCTCCCCACAATACCAACATTCACCTCAGCGCTGGAAACTTTGTCTTCCGTTCGTTCAGCAAGGGCGACAACACCCAGCCCATCTCTCCTGAGATCACTAACACGGACCAGGGCGCCGGGAGTGCGATCGCCGAATCGCCTCGCCAAGCGGGTGTGATTTATGTCGGCACCACTGATGGAGCGGTTTGGATGACTCGTGACGGTGGCAAACAATGGCGGCCATTGTTCTATCAACCAGAAGAGAAGAAGACCGAAGAAAAAGACGAAGAACAGCAGGCTGATTCCGGCGAGACCGAATCAGAACAAGCTGAAGGTAAAAAGGTCGAGTCCGATGAACCCGGTGAATCCGCTGCTGGCGAAACGGAAGCCGATACCGAAAAACCGGATACTGAAGAACCGGCCGATAACCCTGAGGCAATGGCCGATCCGGTCAGTGGCGATTGGAATGCCAAACTGATCTCCGATCAGATTCCAGCCGAACGCGGTTCGTTTTCGATGAACCTAAAGCTGGATGGTAACAAGATTTCCGGTTTCTTCGATGGGCGGGGAGGCAAACGAGATATCACCAACGGCAGCTTCAATGCTGAAACTGGTGAGTTTGAGATCTTGATTGAAGCTGGTCGAGTTGCTCGCAAGTTGACGGGCAAAATCGAAAACGGGCTGATGAAAGGCACGATGGCAATCGGTAGCGGGCGACTGGAAATTCCGTTCACCGCTGCGCCTGGTGGCGGTGAACAAGGAAAGACGGATGCTGAATCCGGCAAGGATGGCGACGGGGGGCGTTTGTCCTCGTTGAACTTGTCATCGGTTCCCCTGACGATCGATGGACTGTTGGCCGGTCGCGTGGCTTTTGTCAATGACGATCCCATTTCGGGTACCTGGGAAGGCGTCTTGGAAAATGAAAATCTGCCTGACGGCCGACTGGAGTTTTCGATGGCGCTGAAACTGGATCAGGAGAACCGAATTACGGGAACGATCGAATCCGCCCAGGGCGTGCTCAAGATTTTCGATGGCGTCTATAACCCGGAGACGAAGCGGGCATTGTTTAATGCTGACAGCGACGAAGGGTTGGAAGTGGAAGTCGCCGGGACCGTTAAAGACGAAAACATGAGCGGCACGATTTATGTCGTCGAACCCAATTTTGAAATGGAGTTCGGCGTCAAGCGGACCAAACGGGCAGAAGCAGAGAAACCGGAAGCAGAGAAACCGGAAGCGGGTGAAGTCAAGCCTGAAAAGCCAGCGAAAGAACCAGCCGAGAAGGAAGCCGAATCCAAGGAGCAAACGCAGGAACCTGAACAGAAGCCTGAGGCTCGTCCGGCTGGTCGCCGTCCTGAAGGTCGCCGGGGAATGCGTGGTGGCAATCGCCCGGACCAACCCAGTCGACGAGGTGGCGAAGGAGGTGGCGAACGAGGGCAACGTGGTGGCGAACGACAGGAGCCAGCAGAGGAGACGGCGCCATCGACGCCCCAGAAAACCGACGATCCAATTGTTGGAACCTGGAAGGGCACATTGACTTCGCCCCGAGGTGAACGAGAAATGAGTCTGGTGTTGAAGAAAAGTGACGACCAGAAAATTTCCGGTTCTTATGAGTTTGGCCAGGGCGAGCAAGACTTGACCAGTGCCAAATATGATCCGGAAACCAAGCAGTTGAATCTGGTTGCCGAGACCGATCGATTCAATGTCGAGTTTCGTGGCAAAGTCGAAGCGAATCGTTACAAGGGAACGATGGACTTTGGCGGTGGTCGGTTTACGATGGACTTTGATCTAAAACGTGGCGCTGCCGAAACGGGCGGTTCGGCGGACGAAAAAGAATCGGAATTTGTGATTCTTGATGCTCCAGAAGGTGAGCAAAGTCTGAAATCGCTACTGCCTGGTCCACGATGGGTCAGCTCAATCGAAGCATCGCGATTTAAAGAGGGAAGATGCTATATCACTTTCGACGGCCACCGCAGCAACGACGACGCGCCCTACGCGTTTGTCACCGAAGACTACGGACAAACCTGGAAATCATTGACCAGGAATCTGCCTGCCACCGCCGGATCGGTTCGCGTGTTGCGGGAAGATATTGAAAATGAAAACCTGCTGCTGCTCGGTTGCGAGTTTTCAGCGTGGTGGTCAATTGATCGTGGCGAAACTTGGACGCGGATCAAGGGTCTGCCGACCGTTGCCGTGCACGAATTTGATTTCCACAAGGAGCGGCAAGAGTTGCTGGTTGCCACGCACGGTCGCAGCTTGTGGATTGCCGACATCAGTATCTTGCGACAGGTAAGCAAATCGACGTTAGCTGAATCGATGCATCTGTACGAACCGAAAACGGTTTATCTTGACAGCAATCGTGGTCCGGAACGCGGCGACAGCGGAACTCGCCGGTTTGTTGGTGAGAACCCGGATGACGGTGTCACGTTAGGTTACTCACTGGGAGACAATGCTCGGCAGGTCAGCTTGAAGGTGTTCGATGTTCGCGGTGGCGAAGTCCATTCATTCGACGAGTTGTCCAATCGGAAAGGACTTCATCTGGTCGAGTGGGATTTGCGTCGCGACGGTGGTGGCGGTGGCGGACGACGACGATTCGGAGCAACGTTGCCGGCGGGAACCTATCGACTTGAACTGCGGGTCGACGATGATTTGAGAATCGAAGTGCTCACGATCGAGTAATTTGCATCTCAGATCAAGTGTTTTAATTCCGGAGACACAGAGAATTGGGGCTTAAGCTCCGGGTTCTCTGTGTTTTTTTGTTACGTGATTTCAGTTTTCGTATGCGACGTGGCATTGCAAGGCTTGGTTGAGCGAGGAGTCAACTTTGAGCCACAGCGAGGGGAGGGTTTACCAACCCCCTCTCCGGCCCTGATAGGCCGACTCGGCCGACTCTCCCGAGGGAGAGTGTCTACGTACGACCCTCCACTTAAAAAATGTCAGCGTCTCGGTGAGGCAATCTGAGCCGTATTGACGACCGGTTGGAGCCACACATCTTGTTGTGAATCCTTCCGTACTGTGTCAGGATCGCACACCTGGCCGCGAATCGTATTACCTCGTTTGGTTGGTGTTCAAAGACTTAGTAATCAGCTTGGGTCCGGGGCGTAGTTTAGGAAAAAAGACACTATTTTGCGGGCTGAATGCTGGCAATATTCTCAAGGGTTGTTAACCTGTTGCCTGAGGCATGAAACCCGACTTTTCTGGTTGCGAAAACTACGCAAATTAACGGCGGTTTGATCGATTTTGTCTAATTGACAGGCTTTGCTGCCCAGTTAGAATCTTCACCGCTTTTGAATAACGGCGTTGTTTTTTAGTCCATGTGTTTCAAAAGTCTGACATTTCAACCTTGCATTTCAACTTTGACGTCGGGCGTAAGTGCGCCCGTCAGATTGAAAAATTTTTTAGTCTCGGATTGAGGAGGACCCTTTTATGTCGCAACGTATGTTGGGCATGTTGGTGGCGGTTATGTTCGCAGTTGCGACACCATTCGCCAACGCTGGAACCCAATGTGGGTGTGGCCAAGTCGCCAGCCCATGCAGTGATTGCTACGGAAGTTCCGTAGTCAGCCCGTGTGGTTCGGGCATGGTCGGTGGCGGTATCGTCAGCGGCGGAGTGATGAGTGGTGGAATGGTTGATGGCGGAATGGCTGGCTGCGGTTGCGGTCCAACCATTCAGTACCAGACGCAAACGGTTTACGAAAACCAGATGCAAACGCAAATGCGTACGGTAACTCGTACTCGTATGCGTACCGAAACACGGTCTCGCCAAGTTACCGTAATGGTTCAAGTTCCCACGACCCAGACGCAGACCTACACGGTCATGGTCCCGGAACAACGTACCCGTACGGAAAACTACACCGTTCAGGTTCCTTACACCGAGAACGTCACCCAAACTTACCAGGTGCAGGTTCCTGTCCAGAAAACTCGCGAAGAGTCTTTCCAGGTGACAGTTCCTTACACCGAGCAACAGACTCAGAATTACACCGTGATGGTGCCTTACACTGAGCAAGTTGAACAGCAGTACACAGTTCAAGTACCTGTGACTGAAATGCAGGAACAAGCCTATACGGTTTGCGTTCCTTACACCGAGAACGTGACTCAGACTTACACAGTCAACGTTCCTTACACCGAGCAAGTTGAGCAGCAGT
>CAZJEK010000263.1:0-8432 GCA_964545005.1 uncultured Pirellulaceae bacterium | reverse complement strand
CCACCCTTCGGGCGGCATCGGTGTTTCCCCCGCTCACGCGTTTAGAAGTTGCACTCTTTTGGAAACCCGACGCGTAAGCGAGGTAAAAACACGCATCGGTGTTGCCCTCGCTCACGCGTCGGGTTTCCATTCCCAAGCAAAAATCGGAAGCCACTAAAAAAGTGTAGCCCAAACGTAATAATCACCCAGGCAAGCTGGGTGCATTTCTTCGCTGACATTTGGCGGAAAGCATGTTGTCAGGACCATGCCACTGACCCGAAACGAAGCGGTTTCGAACACAATCTGATCGATTCGGTCGCAGCAAAAACGGCCATGCTACGTTGCCAAAACCTGGCTTCAACACGCACCGTCACGCCACGTTGGATGCCGTATTGGGCACGCGATTGTCCGCCACAATCAAACGTTCGACGCCAAAGGTTCCCAGTCGCGTCTTGAAGGTTTCCAGCTTTTTGGGGTCGTGAATATCGTTGACCAGCATCACGCCGTCGATCAAACGTTGAGGTGAACTGAGTTCATCCAGCAATTGGCTGGCCGGTCCAGCATCAACCAGAATCAAGTCGAAACGGTGTTGCACCGGTTCCAGCAATTCGCCCAAATTGTCAAAAATGAATCGTGGCCAGGTGACCCGGGACACCGAAGACGCCAGGGGCATCAGGCACAGATTCGACTTTTTCGATCGAATGATCAATTCTGAAATGGGCAAATCGGTGTTGATTCCATTCAGCCAGGACATATTTGCGGCCATGCCGACTCGTCCACTCAACGCTGGGCTGGCCACATCGGCGTCGATCAATAGCGTTCGCAGGCCCGACGCCACCGCCCACCGCGCGACGCTGATCGCGATCGAAGTCGTGCCCAGGTGACGCCCCACTGCGGACACAGCGATTCGTCGAGGTCGACCGGGAATCTGCTGCAACACGGCTGATAGCAGTCCGCCCACGGCCTGGCCGCCGGCAACGATCATCTGGTTAGTGACCACTGGCCAGCGAAAATCTTCCACATCCCAAGCCGCCAGATCCAGCGGAACATTTTTGACCGCCGATCCGGGCACCATCGGTGATGGCTGGGCAACGGCGACCGGAGGCGTTTTCCGCTCGGCGTGATGAGGCTTGATCGAGCTTTGTGGTTGCTCGGTGACGATATTGACAACATTTTCCTGCCGAACTTCGGGCGCATCCTGATCGGTCTCCAGTCGCTGGCGAATGATGTCGTTCAGCATATCGTCGTCCAGATCACCGAGACCATGTCCCGATTGATGCGGTTCCTGGCTCGTCGCTGTCGATTCCACGTCAGTCTCGGGCGGCAGCTGCCGAACCTTACTATCGAGGTAGTTTTCGGCTTTACGTTTCAATTCAGCTTCGGATGATTCGTTCAGCACCGAAGCAATGACGCTGGAAATCATCGACACCAATTCGGCCGTTTTGGCATCCCGCAACAGTTCCTGGTCGTGTTTTCTGGCAACCGCATCAGCATCGACAGGTGTTGGGGAATCAGCTGGTTTGCGCAGCGGAAGTTCGATTTCCAGCTGATGTCGCGACTGCTTATGGCCAGTTTGTCGCGCCCTTAATGCTTCTTCCAAATCGCGTTGCTCCTGCTCGATAAACGGAAACGAGAGGTGAGCCGCGGACGTATCCTTGTGAAGCGAGTGAGCAGCATCGCTGCGTTCAAATTTTCGCACGGGCTTCATTGTGCTGTTGGTCGGCGACGATTCAACAAAAGCTACATCAGCGCTGGTTGGCTTTGTTGAAACGGGCTCAACGGGCGGTTTGTCCGCAACGGCTGAAAAAAAAGCACCAATGGCATCACGGTCGGCCGTTAGCGGAGAAAACCGCGAATCGTCCAAGACCGAATCGGACGAATCGCCCGTCGATTCGGCGGCTGGCTGCCCGGTTGACGTTGCCGCTGGCGTTGCGTCGTCTTGCCGGGTCTCATCCAATTCCCGGTTTAACCAGCTGATGTATTCCTCAAACCGCCTGGCGTGACGCAGTTTGGGCTCGGGTTGACCAGGCGGGTCAAGTCGCAAGGTTCCTTCGCCTTGGCCTTCAGGAACAGGGCGAATGACGGCAGCCCGATACTTTTTTGAATCTCTGCCCGACTCCAGAGGCCCGGCAGGAATCCCGGTCGATCGCGCGACCACGGGTTTCGACCGCTGGGAAACCGGGGTATCGCTACTACGAGTCATACTGGGCACCTGCAAAAATTCGACATGGTTACACGTCTCTAAATGTCGGTTCGGATTGTGACAATCTTGAGCTCTAGGTAGATTAGAGACTTTTATCGGGCGAAATTCTTTCGATCGGCCGTCGGCCGTTTCCCCCAAGCTGCCTGGGCTTGCCAGATTCATTGTTGCTTTGCCAACTCGCCCCCTCCGACTCAATCATTAACCCCCGATTGAACGTGACCGTAGCTGAAACACCTAAAATGTCCGATCTGTTTTTACGCCGCCTGGAAACCGAAATCCTGGTCCTCGACGGTGCCATGGGATCGATGATCTACGGGCTGGGTTTGACCGAAGCCGATGTTCGAGGCGAGCGTTTTAAGGACTGGCACAAAGACCTGAAAAACTGCACAGATGTTGTCGGGTTGACTAATCCCGACGCAATCGTCGGCTTGCATCGCCAATACCTGGAAGCTGGCGCCGATATTATCGAAACCAATACTTTCAACGCCAGCCCAGTTGGTTTGGCCGACTTCGACTTTCCTGTCGATGTGGTTATCGAGATCAACCAGGCCGCAGTGGCCAACGCCAGACGAGCGGCCGATGAGTTTACTGCCTTGACGCCGGATCAGCCGCGGTTCGTCGCCGGCTCAATGGGCCCGACTTCGCAGCAAACCGCAATCTCAACCAAAGTCGAAGACCCTGCTTATCGAGGCATTACCTTCGATGAAATGGAGCAATCCTATTACATCCAGGCCAAGGCCTTAATCGAAGCCGGGGTCGACATCCTGTTCCCTGAAACGGTCATCGACACGCTGAACCTGAAAGCCTGCTTGTTCGGGATCAGCCGTTATTTCGATGAAACCGGCAACCGGGTGCCCGTCATGGTCTCGGGAACCTTCGACCAATCCGGCGCAACGTTCGTCAGTGGACAGATCGTCGAAGCATTTTGGCACAGCGTGATGCACTTCCCGATGATCAGCGTCGGCATGAATTGTGCTTTGGGCCCGGACACCATGCGCGCTCATATCGAAGAGCTTTCCAAGATCGCAACGCCCTACATCAGTTGTCACCCCAACGCCGGTACACCCAACGAAATGGGTGAATTTGATCTTCAGCCGGACACGATGGCGGCGACGATCAAAGAATGGGCTGAAAACGGGTGGTTGAACATTGTCGGTGGCTGCTGCGGCACGACGCCGGCTCACATCAAAGCCATCTCCGAAGCCGTGCGTGGCTTGACTCCGCATCGACGCAACGAGGTTACCCCCCTGACGCGATTGTCCGGGTCGCGTCCATTGACGATGCGTGTCGACGACAACTTCCTGATGGTCGGCGAACGAACCAACGTCACCGGGTCACGCAAATTTGCGCGGCTGATTCGTGAAGGTAATTTTGACGAAGCGATCGAAGTGGCACGCAATCAGGTTGAAGGCGGCGCCTCGATCATCGACATCAACATGGATGACGCCCTGCTGGACGGTGAGGAGGCCATGACCACCTTCCTGCGATTGATCGCCGGCGAAACCGATATCAGTTCGGTTCCTGTCATGATCGACAGCTCCAAGTGGTCGGTGATCGAAGCTGGCTTGAAAGCCGTCCAGGGAAAAGCCGTCGTTAACTCGATCAGCTTGAAAGAAGGCGAACAGGACTTTCTCGAAAAAGCTCGTTTGATCCGACGGTATGGGGCTGCGGCCGTTGTGATGGCATTCGATGAACAGGGCCAGGCCGTCGAGACCGATGACAAGGTGCGAATCTGCAAACGGGCCTATGACTTGTTGACCGAACAAGCGGGTTTTCCTCCCGAAGACATTATCTTCGACCCCAACATTCTGACCATCGCCACCGGAATGGAGGAGCACGACAACTATGCGGTCAACTTTTTTGAGGCCACCAGGCGAATCAAACAGGAATGCCCCGGCGCCAAGGTTTCCGGTGGTGTCTCCAATGTCAGCTTCAGTTTCCGTGGTAATGATACGGTTCGGGAAGCGATCAATGCTGCGTTTCTGTATCACGCGATTGAAGCCGGATTGGATATGGGGATCGTTAACGCCGGCCAATTGGAAATCTACGAAGAGATCCCCAAGGATTTGCTGGAATACGTTGAAGACGTGCTATTGAATCGTCGTCCCGATGCGACCGATCGACTGCTTGAGTTTTCCGAAACCGTCAAATCAACGAAAAAGAAAGGTAGCGGCGAAGACACGGCCTGGCGAGATGCCCCGGTCGAGGAACGACTCAAGCATGCCCTGGTCAAGGGAATCACCAAGTACATCGACGAGGACACCGAAGAGGCGCGGCAAAAATATGATCGCTGCTTGAGCATCATCGAAGGTCCCATGATGGACGGCATGGCCGTCGTCGGCGACTTGTTCGGCAGTGGCAAAATGTTCCTGCCGCAGGTCGTCAAGTCGGCTCGGGTGATGAAAAAAGCCGTTGCCTACCTGATGCCGTTCATGGAACAGGAAAAAATTGATGCCGGTCTGGAAGGGCAGGGGGCTCGAGGCAAAATCCTGCTGGCCACCGTCAAAGGCGACGTCCACGATATTGGCAAAAACATCGTTGGTGTTGTTCTGGGCTGCAACAACTACGAAGTGATTGACCTGGGAGTGATGGTCCCCTGCGACAAAATCCTGGAAGCGGCAACGCAACATGGTGTTGATCTGATCGGACTGTCAGGGTTGATCACCCCCAGCCTGGACGAAATGGTTTACGTCGCTCAGGAAATGAAACGCTTGGGAATGACCATGCCACTGTTGATCGGCGGCGCCACGACCAGTGACAAACATACCGCCGTTCGAATCGCACCTGAGTATCCCGCTGGTGTGATCCACGTGCTGGACGCGTCGCGCAGCGTCGGTGTCGTGGACCGTTTGCTTAACCCGGAAACGCGCAAACAGTACCTGGCCGACAATTCGGCACAACAAGCCAAGCTGGTTTCCAGTTACCAAGAACGTCAGATGACGCTGGTGCCATACGAAGAAGCATTCGCCAATCGTTTTGAATCCGACTGGAGCAGCATCGACATCCCAACGCCATCATTTACTGGCATCAAAACGGTGGGCACCGGCCAACCCGCTGGCGGACTTGAATTGCCGGAGTGTGATCAGACCATCACGCTGGAACGGTTGGTCGAATTCATTGACTGGTCGCCGTTCTTTTCATCCTGGCAGTTGCACGGCAAATATCCCAAAATCCTGGATGACAAGGTCGTGGGCGAGGAAGCGAAAAAACTGTTCGCCGACGCTCAGCAATTGCTGCAGCAGATTATTGACCAGCAGCTGTTCACCGCGCGCGCCGTCTACGGCTTCTGGCCTGCGGTCAGCCAAGGTGACTCGGTTCTGGTTTACGCGGACGAAGCCCGCCAGCAGGAACTGGTAAGATTCCACATGCTGCGTCAGCAATGGCAACGCAAGGGCACCAAACATTATCGTTCATTGGCCGACTATATCGCGCCAGTTGAATCCGGCCGGACCGATTATCTGGGCGGGTTCGCGGTTACCACCGGCCACGGTTGCGACGAGCTGGCTCAGCGTTATCGCGAGCAGCATGATGACTACAACGCGATCATGGTTTCAGCGCTCGCCGATCGGCTGGCCGAAGCGTTTGCGGAAATGCTGCACTGGCAAGCCCGTCGAGACTGGGGCTTCGGGATGGATGAAAACCTCGACAACGAAGGGTTGATCAAGGAAAAGTATCGCGGCATTCGTCCTGCGGCCGGTTACCCATCGTGCCCAGACCACACCGAAAAGGAAACGCTTTGGCAATTGCTTGACGCCGAAGCCCAGACTGGAATTCAGTTGACGGAATCATTTGCGATGTGGCCGGGTGCTTCTGTCAGCGGATTGTATTTCGCGCATCCGGAGTCACGCTATTTCGCGATCAACCGGATTACCCAGGACCAGCTTGAGCACTACGCTCAACTGAAAGGCATGAGTCTCGAGGACGCCAAGCGTTGGCTAGCCCCGGTGCTGTAGGGTTGTAACGGTTATGAGCATTGGACTCACACCTGATCGTTAGCCTCGATCAGAACATGTTTTTTTTTCTTCGGGCTGACGATCGCGTCCAAGACTTGAGGTCCCGTTATCCTCATCAATCGACCGCCTGAAAAGTACCCATCATGTCCTTTGCCAATCAATCCAACGCGACTGCGTTTGTCGGAAGGCAGCCAATTTTAACCAGCAAGCGTTCGACTTACGCATACGAATTGCTGTATCGATCCTGCGAAGACAACGTGGCCGTCTTCGATGACGCAGAGTCGGCGACTGCCGAACTGTTGGTTAATTCGTTTCTCGAAATCGGGTTGGAACGGATTGTGGGCAGCCGACGAGCGTTTATCAACATCTCGGAAAAATTTCTGCTCGGTGGTCATGCATCCTCGCTTCCCCAGGAACGCGTTGTACTTGAGGTTCTGGAAACAGTCCAGCCAACAGCGGAAGTATTGTCGGCGCTGAGCCAGCTTCGCTCCAACGGATATAAAATTGCCATCGATGACTTCGTGTACTCCCCTGAGCTTATGCCGTTGGTTGAGCTGGCCGACATTGTCAAAGTCGACTTGCCCGAAATCGATGCTGATGAGTTGCCCCGCCATGTCGACATTCTGAAGCAACAAAACGTTCGAATCCTGGCCGAGAAAGTCGAGACTGAAGCCGAATTTGAAACCTGCAAACAACTGGGATTCGATTACTTCCAAGGCTATTTTTTCGCTCGGCCAACGCTGATCAAAGGGAAGCAATTGCCTGGAAACCGATTGACGATGGTCCGATTGCTGACTCAACTTCAACGTCCGGAGGTAACCATCCAGGAGATCGCCGAAATCGTTCGCACCGAACCAGCATTGTCGCTCAAACTATTTCGATTCGTGAATTCAGCCTTCGGTGGGCTATCGCAAAAAGTGGAATCGATCCAACACGCGGTTACCCTGATTGGCCTGAAGCGTATCAAGTCCATTACCAGTCTAACAATCCTGTCCCAATCCACTCAGGACAAACCGGCCGAATTCATGCGGACCGTCCTTGTCCGCGCCAGAATGGCTGAACTATTGGCGATTAAAATGCAGGTCGATGATTCCGAATCGTATTTCCTGTCTGGTCTGCTTTCGGCATTGGACGCGCTTTTGCAGCTACCGTTGGATGAAGCCATTGCATTGATTTCGATAAGTCCAGATGTCGAAGCGGCATTAACCAGCCGCTCCGGACCCATCGGCCAGGTGCTGGACTGCGTCATGCAATATGAACAGGGAAACTGGAATCATGTTGCCCTTCCAATCGACGACCAGGATATCCGCGATGCCTACTTGCAGGCGATTGAATGGGCAACGGTTGCCGGTCAGTTATAATCGGATCGCGGGCCTGGTTTAGCTTGTGTTGACGCAATGCAATACGATGGCTTACTGGCACAGGATGACCTCGCCGATGTAACCGATGCGATGAAGATAGAATTTCGGGATTTTGCCGAAGTCTTCCAGAAACGCATTGCAGACGGACATGATTTGATACTTAAGGGCTTGGTAAACCTCACGCTGGTACTGTTTCACCACAGAGGCACAGAGAGCACAGAGTTTGTCAACAGATCTCCGTGGCCTCTGTGTCTCTGTAGTTTTTCCTTCGCAGCATGCTGAGCGCACTTCCAGCGACGAACAAAACCAACAGAGTCATCAGACTCAACGCCACTTAGCAATCAACCGGTTTCCAGCGGATCGAATCGAAATAGCATTAGTTGAGTATCCGTCCCCGCTTCGACGATGACTTGCTGATACTCGAAACCCAGTTTTTCCAGCAACCGGCGGGAAGCAACATTTTCTTCCATCGTAACCGCGTCGACGCTGGTTAGGCCACATTGCTTGATCCCATATTCCAGGATCGCGGCGCCGGCTTCAAAGCCGAACCCTTGCCGGAAGTACCTGGGCAAGAAAGCGAATCCGAAATCGTAGTTTTCCAGAAACTGCTTCTTCATGAAACCACATGTCCCCATGGCCTCGCCGCCACGATTTCTAACCAGGTAGTACCCGAAGCCGGTTTCCGCGAAAGCGGCCAACAGACCAGCCTGCAACTGTTGTTCAACATCAGAAACCGTCGGCAGATCTCGTTTTCCCACGAATCGAATCCACTCGGGAGTTTGATACAGCTCGTGATAAAACGGCGCGTCGTCAATCGATACCGTTTCAATGATCAAACGTTCGGTTTCCAAAACCACTGCGCCCATAGCATGTTCCGGTTAGAGGATTCTCTGGTCTTAACTGGTTGTAACAGGTGAGCCTAGACGACACGTGCAA
>CAZJEK010000262.1:0-8473 GCA_964545005.1 uncultured Pirellulaceae bacterium | reverse complement strand
TTCAGTTCAGGACATCTTTGCGTTGGTAGCGTCGGTGTCGTAAAAACCTTCCGTTGTGTGACGCTAGTTTAATGATGTTTGATGAACGCAATTCTCTCCGTGCTCGGAATCCAACAGGAGAAATTTTTCAACTGGTTTTCTCGATCGTGTTCATCGTGTTGCTGCTGACGGCGTGCATCGCAGTTCCACTTGCTGTTTCCGCTTGGGTTCAACCGGCCGTTGGTGCCTTGGTTGCAATTCTGGCTATGGTGGCGTGGGTCTACATCGGACCTCCTCCAATGCCTGGCGTTGTGAATGGCATTGTTGCGATCAACGGTCTCTTTGCGTTGTTTGCCGTTTTCGTTGTTTGCGTAATCAAAGCCGTCAGACTGTTGTGGACATGATTCGCTTGTGCGGACGCATATGTCTTTTCAGATGGACAGCGAACTGGTGCTTCACCGCGTCCCACAACAAAACATGGCCGCAAGGTCGCTGCGCGATCGCCTTCGTGCTTTGTTCAACGGGCGTCCCGCTGGTAGAATCATAGATTATTCAACGTCGTCCGCTTCGTTGACGGCGGCGACGGCCATATTTCCCGTTTTGCGACCTACGCGTGTACAATAGGCACATGGATACTCCAGACCTTAGCGGCTTGCCCGTCTCCGAGAAACTCAGGATCGTGACTCAGTTGTGGAAGGAAATAGCTTCCTCACCTGGTCCGATCACAGTTCCGCCAGAAGTTGTTCGCGAAGCTTCCAGACGCTCAGCTGAACTTGACGCAGACCCGTCAATAGCTATCGACGACGACGAACTCTGGCGGCGCGTTGATGGCTAATGTCCGCCGTTACCATCCGCTGGTCGCTGAAGATTTGTCAACAGCTGCAGCTACTATGATGAGATCTCGCCTGATCTTGGGAACCGGTTTCGCGCGTCCGTTCGTGCACGGTTACGCGATGTTGCAAATCGCCAGGAATCTTTTGGACGCCTCCAAGGCGAAATGCGTGTCGCGATTCTTGACCGTTTCCCGTATGTCATGATCTTTGAGAACCACAACACTCACATCTCGATTCTTGGCGTATTCCACGCCGCTTCAGACCAAATTGGATGGTTTGACCGGTCGCTTTGATGCTCCGGTCGCACAACATTGTTTTTACGCTTGCCCAGCCTGCAGGGCTGCTCTCTTCTCGCAAACGAGAAAATTTCTACCTTGGGCCAGGCAAATACTTAGGCCTTCAGCCCGTGATTATTTGAACGTTGGAACAACGCGTTGGCGAAATGAGTAAGATTGGGTCCACAAGAAATAGTCGGATCATTTTTCGCAGCTCAACGTTCCATGACTCACCGACGCCAAAAACGCGAGATCGCCAACGGTGGGTTACCGCCGGGTGCTGTTGCTGCGGACACGTCGCAACAGGTTCCGATCAACACTTACGGCAGCCCGAAAACGTTTTATGTCGATGTCCAGTTCAAATGCCGTGATTGCGGCAGCGTAGAGACTTGGACCGCCAGGGATCAGAAGTGGTTTTACGAAGTCGCGAAAGGTTCGTTGCATCAAACCGCGGTTCGCTGCCGTGACTGTCGCAACAAGCTGAAGGCGGCCAAAGAGCGGCAGCGCCAACAGATGGAGGCTGCGGAAGATCAGCCCCCAGACGGCTAATTTTGGGGCTGGAAATGGCCCTTCAATATTGAATTACTTTAGGCTTGTCACTGGTCGGTTACGAGGGGAACAACAATTGTTTTGAGGCTTGAAACCGGTGCCGGCGGGCGGAAAGGCTCACGCAGAGCCGCGGAGACGCAGAGTGGGTTTATTAGGAGAGGCTGGCTTTAAGTGGTACGACTCTCTGAGTCGTTTTCGGTCATGTCTTTGACTCGGAGAGCCGAGCTACTTTTTCGGAGAGGCTGACAGTTTTTTGTCCAGCCGATTGCCCGCTTGCTTGCTCCGGACAAGCCGGCTGAAATGTGAATGTCGGCAAGTCGGTGGCTTGCGCCAAAACCGCTGGTTATTGTCGCGTTCAACGCACTTTCTCGAAACGGATTGTAATCGTGGGCGGCTAGCGGGGTGGTGTTAGATCTTCTGTGTTTCTGCGGTTGGTGAATGCGACGATCTTCCCCGTTTGCTCTGCACTGACCGACTGTTGGAAAAGTCAGCCATCCATGAACAAATCCAAGACCATCGTGATTGCAGGAGGAAGTGGATTTCTGGGCGTTTCGCTCGCCAACTATCTGCTGGAAAAGAATTACAGCGTTGCGATTCTGTCTCGGAATGCTCCTCGGCCGGATGGACAATGGCGATTCGTGTCGTGGGACGCTCGTTCAATCGGCGATTGGATTTCCGTACTTGATGGCGCTGATGCGGTGGTCAACTTGGCGGGACGTTCGGTTGATTGCATCAAAACACCTGACCATCGAGATGAAATCCTGAGGTCGCGTGTCGAAGCTACCAGCGTTCTCGGCGAGGCGATCCGATTGCTCGACGGTCCCCCGCCTGTCTGGGTGCAAATGAGTACGGCTCATATTTACGGCGATCCACCATCGGTTGTCTGTACCGAAGAGTCCGCTTTCGGTTACGGATTGGCACCTGATGTGGGGCGAGCCTGGGAAGAACAATTCGAGAAATCAATCCTTCCCCAACAACGCGGGGTCATCCTGCGGACGAGCTTCGTGGTGGGGCGTGATCGGGGAGCCGGAGGCGGCGCGATTTCTCGGCTTAGAACCGTCGTGCGGCTGGGATTGGGTGGCCGCGTCGCCTCGGGTCAGCAAGGAATGAGCTGGATTCATGAACGGGATATGAATCGGATTTTTGAACAGGCGATTGTCGATCCTGAGATGGCAGGTGCCTACATCGCCAGTTCGCCTGATCCGGTTTCGCAGGTTGAATTCATGCGAACATTGCGAGCCACAATGAAAATGCCCATTGGGTTGCCGGCCACCGAATGGATGGTGCGTTGGGGGGCTCGGTGGTTGCTCAATACGGATCCGGAATTGGCTCTCTACGGCCGTTATGTGATTCCGAAACGCTTGGTTGAGTCCGGTTTTACGTTTGATTATCCTGAGTTGGAGCCGGCGCTGGCTGAAGTTATTCGGGGGAAGTGATGTTTCGGGTTTTGGCTGTCTTGGTTTTGTTAGTGGTCGCCGGTTGCCGTCAAAACGCATCGGATACAACAACTAACGGCCATCGCTATTTGGCGACTGTGGCATCGTATACCTCAAGTGCGGAATGGGATCAATTTGAAGATGGTTCTTTTGCGGCTTACGATGCTTTGAGCTTGAAGTGCGACGGAATTGGAACGATTGAAGTTTCCGTTCCTGCTGAGTCGTTAAGCGACGATTCTCCGTTTCGAAAGCAAGGGACTCGATTTTCGTTTCAATTAGACAAGCCATTGGATGAGGCAACGCGGCTGTCCTGGGGAAGCATCAAACAGCCGTTGGTTATTGAAGAGTAGAAAGCGATTTTCCATTGGGAGAATTGACCCTACGTTAGTATGGAAGCACTCGGGGCAGAATCGACCAAGCAAAAACCACAGAGACACAGAGTCCACAGAGATCTGCTCATAAACTCCGTGTCCTCTGTGTCTCTGTGGTGAATTAATTGGCACTTTTCGCAGTGGCGGACATGTCCTTGAGGTTGGTGGGGAACGGCTTGCGCTATTGGCCCGAGTCGGTGAGTTATCGCCGAAATACCAGTATCCCGTTGCGATTACGGCCGTGTCGGCCATGCATGCCCTACTGGCGGCGGGCACTCATCATCACCAACAACGCCAACAATAAACAAACGCCGTTGGCGGACGTGATCAAATGCCAGGCGAGATCCTGGTTCTCAAATCCAGCCCATTCACGAAATCGTAACGTCGCAAAATAATTGATCATCGGGACAGTCAACAAAACCGCCAACGATCGCAACTTCCAAGTGGTCAGGCCCGGGAACAACTGTTGACCACCGAGTACCACCGCGGCCCAGACACTGGCCGCGACCAGTCCATCGTAAGAATGGTGGTAGATCGAAATCAACAGGCTCAACATCGCTATCGATGCGGTCAATCCAGCGCCGCCGGCAACTGGTTCGGTTTCCACCCTGCCTGCGATCAACCAGCAGGGAATTGCCAGGATCACGAACATTCCAAGCAGGTATTGCATCCCCGACGGTTTCAATCCGGCGACTTTGGCAATCACGCCCATGGTATCCAACCGCGTCCAGGTGTTTTTTGGATCCTCGGTCGGATCGTTGTCAAATTCAGCTTGGCCTTCCGCGATCCCATTAACCACCGAACTGAAATCCGAGTGACTGGCTAACCACATCAAACCGCCAGCAGCAACCACCGCGCACAGGGTCAATCCGATGATCAATGCGGTCCAACGTTTTCGAGCCGCCATCAGGATCACCAACGGAATGATGTACGTCGGTTTGCCGGATGCCAGCAGCATGCCCACGCCCGACAGCCACGGTCGGGTTTTGTCGAAATGCAATGCGATCAACGTTCCCAGGACCAGTTGGATCGTAAAATAACCTGTGAACAAGGTGATATGGCCGGGGCGAGAGAGCAGCAGGATTCCGGTCAGCAGCGCTGCGATCAATCCGTCGCGGTTGACTTGCTGCAGCAAACTGGGACCGCCCTGCTCCTTTGACGCCGAGTCCAAACCGTTGCGAATCATGCTCACAATGAACCAGCTGGTCGCCGCCAGCAAGATCACATGAAAAGCAAAAAAGGCAATGTCTGCGGCCGGCAAATCCAGCCAGGTGAATGGCTGGTAAATCAGAAACACGACCGGCGAGTACGGAGGCGCTGAACGCGCCATTGGAAAATGTTCGGTAACGGATTTGGAGTACGGATTGATGCCCTGGCGAAAGGCCAGAGATGGGTAGTACGCACCGTTATGGAAGTCACTCATCCCCGAACGAGAGAAATCGAATTGGCCGTCGGGAACCGCATATCGTTTGTGGGCGCGGTAGCCGGCAAAGGCAGTGCCGAGCAAAATCAACGCGATGGCCACCAACCAGATGGCAGGATGCTTTAGCCAGGTCACCAGCCAGGAGCCACGGACGTCGTTTGCGGGGCGATGATTCAATCGTCAAACCCTACGCTGGAATCCTGTCGGTACAATCGCTCCAATCGCAACGCTTCTTTGACGACATCGTCCCAGGGCGCGACGTAGCCTACCGGGTCTGGGCGTCCGAATTCATGAAATGCGATAATGCGTTCGACATCGGATCCGGTCAATCCATGAGATTTGCCATCTTTGTCTGGTTGATAGCTGGTGCAGGTATTGCGAAATATTGTTTCAAAGTCCAATCCCAACGATTGGATCGCTTGATCGGCATCGCGCAGAATCTCGGTCTTGTCCATCAGCAGATAGGGCAAGTGCAAGTGGACTCGTTCAGATTCCCAGTTGCCAATAGTGAACGCTTTAAAGATCGCTTCGTAAAACTCGGGGCGGCAATCGGGATAGATCGCATGATCGCCGCTGTGCACACCCAGGCACAGGTCTACTTCGGCATCATCGCGGACAGCAATCGACAACGCGTAACCGTAAGCGATCGCGGTGAAAATTGCATTGCGGTTGGGCACCACGGTTTGCTTCATGTTTTCCTGTTCGTAGTGACCGGTAGGAACGACCCAGTTCGAATCGGTCAGGGCGGAATGAAACAGCTGCCCCAACTTGGAGACTTCCAGTGTCTGGCAATCGATCTCCAGATCTTGCTCGCGGAGGTATTCAATGTTCAGCTTCAACCGCTCAAGTTCGAGCCGGTGTTTTTGTCCGTAATCGAAGCTGATCCCGAAGACTTTGCGACCTTCGGCAAGCAGGCGGAGGAGCAATGAAGTAGAGTCCATGCCCCCGCTTAAGCAGACGACGGCGCGACGTGGTTTGGCCATAATTGCGGCTATTCAATTGAGTCTGGAAAACCTCCGAAGTTTAACACGACTGTGGGGATCCGACTATCCAGTCGCAAACTTTCAGCTCAATTGTCCACCGCAGAATGGATTTGGAATGCGTTCCACGTCGGTCGGGAACCCGAATAGCCCCGCTGCTGGCAGTGGCCAGGCGGCAACCTCTTGCATTTCCAGTTGTCAGGCTTAAAAAACTTTGGTGGACAAATAGTTTATCAAGCTGATTGGCTAACATGGCTCGCAACGAACAACTGATTCGACAACACAAGATTCTGCAGATTCTCGAACGGGTGCGGTTCGGAAAAACGCTTAAAGAGCTACAAGCCGATATTGCTGACGAACTGGGCTTGAAATCCTTTCACACGCGTACGCTTCGTCGTGACCTGGAAGCATTGCAAGCTGTCGGGTTCGACATCGATGTGCACGATACGCAGCGCGGCAAGGTCTGGAAACTGGGGCCTCGGTCCAAGTCGACCACCAAGATCAGTTTCTCGGCGTCGGAGCTGATCGCGCTGTCGATGGGCCGCCAGCTGATGCACCCGCTGGCCGGTACACCGTTCTGGAGTGGTATCGAGTCCTTCTGGAGCAAGATTAACGAACAGATTCCCGAGTCCGTGTTGGCGCACTACAAGAAGTTCGACAAGGCGTTGCGGGTGTTGGGGGTTCCAGCCAAGTCGTACAAGAAACAACACGGGATTATCAAGACGATCAACCGAGCCGTGTTGGAACACCGGATTGTCGAGGTAACCTATCAAACGCCGGGACAGGCCCCCAAGGTCCGCAAGATTGAGCCGTACACGGTGGTTCTGTTTCAGTCGAGTATCTACATCATTGCGGCCGCGCACGAGGTCGAAGACCCAGACAATCGAATTCGCAAATGGAAGCTGGATCGGTTTTCCAAAGCCACGATCCTGGATGACTGGTTTCAGGTTCCCGACGACCTGGATCTCGATCAGTATGTCGGGAATTCGATGAGCATGTTCTTTGGCAGCAAACAGCGGGCGACCAATTATCGCATTCGGGTCGACTCCAAAGCTGCCACCTGGGTTATTGAAGATCCGTTGCACGCCGACCAGAAGATCAAGGAACGGGCCGATGGCAGCATTGAGGTCACGGTTCCCGCCAGTCAGCCGATGGAGATCATTCCCCGTGTGCTGAGCATGGGAGCCAGTGCTGAAATCGTCGCACCAAAATCCGCGCGGAGCATGATTGCCGAAATTGTCTCGCAGGTCGCTGATCAGTATCAAGACGGTTAAATGCCGGCAGGTTGCGGAGGCAGCAGGTCGAGTCGCTTGGGCCATTGGCCCGAGTCGGCATGGTTTCGCCCAACTTCGAATATACCGTTGCGTTCACGGCCGAATAGGCCATGCTACAGAGCTTGTTTGGGTGCCGAAAACGCTGATCCGGTAATCGCTGTTTCGTAGACTGCCCGATAAAAGAAGTACTTGGCCTTCGCATCCAGCAATTGAAGTTCAGCGTCAGCGACCGACGTCTCGTAGATGTTTAGTAACAGCAGATCGATGTCTCCGGCTTCGAACAATTGTCGGCCAAGCTCCAAGGACCGTCGGGTCAGTTCCAGGTTTTCCTGTGATTGCCGAATCTGATCGTAGGCCGCGTTGATGGCAGAGGCCGCATCCTGGATTTCGACCCGGATTTTGTCGTTAGTGAACTTTAATTTGGCATCGATTTGGGTCAGCTTGCCAGTGGCTGCCTGGATCTTGCCCAGACCCTCGCGGCGTTGGATTGGCAATTCCGCATTAACCCCAACTTGCAGTTCAAACGGTGTTTTGTCACCTTTGCTCGAAGCGGCTCCGCCGACATCTTGTCCGGCAAAACCTTTCAGGTCCAGCTTAGGCAGCGTCAGGTTGCGGGCATATTCGAGGTCGACGCAGGTCTGGCGTCTTTGGGCACGGAGTTCGACAAGTTCATTGCGGACCGACAACGCCTGTTGCACGTCGGCTTGAAGTTGAGTTTCGCTGATCGGCGTGGCGTTGGGGAATCGTTCCGGCAAACGGCTGGGATCAACGACGATTGGTGTGCCTTGCCCGTCGCGCCAAAACAGCGACAACTTGATCGCGGCTTTTTCCAGGCTCCGACGAGCCTTGATCAAAGTGTTCTTTCGTTTTGCGATCAAACGGTCGTTGTCGATTTCGGCAATCTCTGCCAAGTCGCCTTTTTGGACACGCTTTTGGATTTGTGAGACACGATCGCTGGCGAGTTTGAGCAGACGCTCATAGGTCAACAAGGCTCGTCCATTGGCAACCCAATCCCAATAGCTCTGGGTAGCCGACCGCTGGAACTGGAGTAGTCTGGCTTCGACATTGGCCTGAAGCTGGTCCAGTTGTAAACCGGTGGCCAACAGATCGGCGCGGCGTTTGTCGATGTTGCGGTCTTTGAGCAGTGGGATCGAAAAACCGGCTTTGAATTCTCCGCCCTCGTTGGTTTCCCGTTCTCCATACCAAGGCTCGAAATTGCCATCGCCAATTCGGTAAGTGCCGTACACTTCACCACCCTGATACAGGGGCTGGCTCAATCCAATCCCGTTGCGATACGTCTGATAGAAGCCCAGTGGCTGAGCGATGCTGTGCGCCGTCAATCGCTGATCGAAT
>CAZJEK010000261.1:0-8476 GCA_964545005.1 uncultured Pirellulaceae bacterium | reverse complement strand
TCAGGACTTTATCGAGTGGGCGGTATTGGACTTGAACCAACGACCTCCACGATGTCAATCTAAGATTTTGTGTTGCAAACGCGTTGGTTCAGTTGGACATTTTCGAACTTTGTCCGGCAAAAGCCACGGTTTGCGTTGCATCGGCGTTGAACCGAGATTGGATGCTCATTGTGCAACGTTGTGTCAGATTTGTGTCAGATGGAACCCGCAACCCGAATCCATTGGATATCGAGGAATTGCGGCGATCGCTGATTGCCAACCTCGGCCTGCTGACTATCCTGCTTGCCGCACTTCTAATCCGACTTCTTTCCTGAATGGCATTTGTTGATTGCTTTATTCGATGGTTGCTTTGTTATCGTTGTTCAGACAGGACTCGCCTCAGTTCGCGCCATGGTTGCGAATCGCTGACCTCAGTCGTTGGACGACATGATCAGGGTCGAGGTGTTTCTCAGCGCAGGCATGTCCCAATGATTTACCGCCACAACAGTAGTTAATACCAAGTGACTCAAACAATCCGGTCACGAAGGGATAATCGATCACCCAGTCGACGACACTGCTGTCGAGATCACATGGCAACGTCGGCAACCGGAGCGTCGCGGAGGTGTTCTGCCAAAGCTCAATGCGATGCCCCTCTGGATCCCTTAGATAGCAAACAGGGCTACCCCATCGACTCGTTACTTTGCCCACGTCGACGTCAAGTGACGATAGTCGCTGCCGCGCCTGGTCAAGGTTATTGACTTGCAAGCTCAAGGTCATGCCTTGCCCGCCAACGTCCTGAACCGTGGCCCTGGCCGAATTGGCAATGCTGACAAAGGAAGCGGTTGCCATTTGAAACTCAATAAACCAGTCATTTCCAAATGTCTGCTTTAGCCCCAGACAATGACGATAGAAGTCCACGGTATCGGCCCACCGGCGGCAATAGAGAATCACATTGTTTCGTGTGAATTCAAGGCTCCCGGATCCGATTGGCGGTTTGGCAAACGACCAATCGCGCGGAGCCTGCTCGTCACATTTGAGACAGCTCAATGTATGGCCGATCATGCCTTTACGACCTCCTTCCGAGGTAACCCACTCCCGAACTGACCAGGGCGGATCGTGCCGTACGTGTTGATTGTGACCACAATGCAGTTTTGCAACCCAGTGGTCCTCGTCATCCTGGTGAAAGCCAATGATCGGCTGCTTCATTTCGTTCCGTTTTCGATCGGGACGGTGATCACCAGCGCCGCTTTTTTCTCGTCATTGCTGGTTCGACTTCTAACATGGCAACGAACACAAGAGTCGGAAAGAGGTATTGCACCGGCAAATTTTAATACGCCATCTTCAACCTCGTCATACTCATCCTTGTCACCGGATAGTTCCGAAACGACATGCTTGTCAAACTTGCTTTTCGGCTCGTGGTTGACGCTCATGGCGTTGGCATTGACGGCCAGCCAGCGGAGCTCAATCTGGTGGGTCCGGGCCATTTCGGCGAATACATCTTCCAGCGACTTCGATGGCAATTTCATTCGTTCATTCTCGCGAAAGTAATCGCGGTGCATGACCTGTAATGCACCGCCGAAGGCTTCGTGCAATTGCCGCGCTGTTTGCCGAGCCGCCTGAACACCGGGGGGCTCGGTAGCGTCCGATTGCACCTGGTGATGCAGCGACTCTTGCGTTGGCGTGGGGTTGGTCACAACCTGCCGTCGGGGCCATGTGTGAAACCCGGGCTCAGTCACCTGCGATGTCCAGATACAACAAACGGCAACGATGGCGAATCCGGTCAGGCTCTGCCACGGAAGATGGTTGATTAACATTCCTGCTCCAGTTCTCAATCTGATCGTCCCCGGACATTCCCGGACATACGCAACCTGTTGCTGACGCCGTGGCCCTGCCGGCGGTGGCCGACGACCGAACCAATGATTGACAGAAAGAAAATCGATGACCTCGGCTATTTTGCCCCTTTTATCATAAACAGCAGCATGCGGGTGGGCGATTTCGCCGAAATGCTGTGCGGGAGATTGGCATCCATCTGGATGAATGTGTGGGTCGAGGCTTCCAGCCTTTGCTCACCGACGGTCACCACAGCATCCCCATCGAGAAACTGGATGATGGCCGGAACCGAAGCGGTATGCTCAGACAGTTCCTGCCCAGCGGCAAATCCGAACAGGATCACCTTGAGGTAGTCATCCTGGAAAAGTGTCTTGCTGATGGTTGCCCCATCGTTAATTTCAACTTCAGCCGCCAAGTCGGCATAAATTGTGGAATTCATCGCTACTCCATTCGTGATTACTTTGTTTTGACAGGGATCACTCCCAAGATGGTCGGAATCGCCAATCGATCTGGTTCCGGGCCGGTCAATGCTAAGGGTCGGCCGTCGCCCAAGGTGCTCAGCTGACCCCGGCGATTTTACGACTCTATCGTTGCGGCGCCGGTGCTGCTTAGCACTTGCTGGGGCCCAAAAAATTCGTAGTTGATTCGCGAATCATCGACCCCCAACTCTTTCAGGCTCGTGTGCACGCTTGCCATGAATGGTTGGGGGCCGCAGAAGTAGTACAACGCCTCGTCAAATGGCGTTTTGTCCCGCAGCAGTTCGGTTGTGATCTTGCCCTCAAAGTCGAACGAGTCAGGATCCACATCGCAATCAAGTGGCTCATCGTACAAGAAATAAGTTTCGACAAAGTCTTTGTCCGAAACCATGTTCTGGACTTCATCGCGAAACGGATGGACGCCGCTGTTTTTGACTGCGTGAAAAAATAATATGCGCCCAGACGCACCTTCAACAACCAACGATTTTTCCATCGACAAAAGTGGAGTCACGCCGATTCCACCGGCCAGAAAGACAACTGGTTGAGCTCCAACCAGATTCGAATCAAGCGTAAAATTTCCGCACGGTGGTCCCAGTTCAAGCCGATCTCCTTCGCCAACTTGGTCGTGCAGCCAATTCGAAATCAAGCCGTCCGGCTGTTCCGTTCTCGGCCAAGACTCACGTTTGACACTGATCCGGAAATATCCCAGCCCTGGCCGGTCAGAAAGGCTATAGTTTCGCGGAGACGTGGGAGATGTGGGGTGATCGACGTGCACGGTGATATACTGGCCCGGCACAAAGTCTGGAAGCGGCCCGCCGTCCTCGGGAACCAGATAAAATGACGTGATGACATCGCTCTCCTCGACTTTTTTGTCAACGATGAATGTGCGAAGCCCATTCCAGCCTCCCGTTGCCGCGAGCTGCTCCGCATAGATATCATATTCACGACCAATGCAGACTTCGGCCAGCACGCCGTAAGCTTCGGCAACCGCCCCCATGATCTCCTCGGTCGCGGCATCCCCCAGGACATCCTTGATCGCGGCCAGCAAGTGCTTGCCAACAATCGGGTAGTGTTCGGGCTGAATGTTCAGGGAACAGTGCTTTTGGGCGATGACTTCCACTGCCGGGCCCAGTACATCGAGGTTGTCGATGTGCGAAAAGTAAGCACAAATTGCACCTGCCAGTGCCCGCTGTTGACCACCGGATTCCTGGTGGGCTTGATTGAAAAACGATTTGACCTCGGGATTGCCTGCAAACATCAATTGGTAAAACCGACAGGTAATCGCTTCGGCGTTCGCGGCAACGATCGGCGTTATCTGTTTGACAATGGCAATGGTATTGGGGCTAAGCATGATTGACTGACTTGGGAAGCCTAGGTTGGTTGAACATCGATCCTAAACGGCTGGCGGATCCAATTATGCACTCAAAGGTACACATTTATTTCTACACGTCAAGGTGTAGTTTTATACGCCGTGCTTGGTTAGAATTTCCCGGCACAGCATCGTCCCCACAGGAGCTCTACCAATGCTTTCGAAAACCGCCGAATACGCCTTGCGGGCGGTCGTCTTTCTCGGCGGTCGAAACGGCAAACCGGCCGCCGCCGAGATTTTGGCGAAGGAAACCAAAGTTCCCCGCCGATACCTCCACCGGGTACTGCAGGATCTCGTCGCAAGCGAGCTGCTTCGTTCCCGGCCTGGCCCCGGCGGTGGCTATGTCCTGTCGCTGGACAATTCCCAGATCACGATTCTTGACGTTGTTAACGCGGTAGCGCCAATCCACCGAATCAATGCTTGCCCGTTGGGATTGAAATCACACACAAGCCTTTGTCCGCTGCACAAGGCGTTGGACGATGCCTACGCGGCAACCGAATCCGCCTTTCGCAGCGTGAGCATTCAGGAACTTCTCGACTCGACAAACCCAATCATTCCACTCCAGGAAATTAGCTAGTGGGAAGGTCTTGTCTGGCGTTCGCTTGCGGGTCGCTTGATGGCAACCCTTGGTTTGCCGCCGATCGCCGGAATGGGAAGCGATACGTTCGGTAAGTGAATCGCCACTAAGACGACTTCTCGGTCACTACCAACGGCCTCGATCAGCCGACAGTCTCGTGTCGAATCCGAATCAGCTGAAATTGCCGCTCCTTCCTTGTCAACGTATCGATCCACAACGCATTCTGCCAGCGATAACGAATCTGGATTCGGGGCACTTGACCCTCAAGCAAAGCGGATTTGGCCACTTGCAATTGGCGATTGGTACTGACATTTGCTCCGACCGCGCGACCCTGACCTGTCTTTCGTTGCATCAACTGAATGTCGGAAGCGCATTCAGCAATATCGGAAAACAGAGAAGCGATCTGCTCAATATCCAGCAGTGCTTCGCGCATCGGCGGCAGCTGGTTCAGGTCCATCCCGTCGTGGTTGGGCGGCAACTGGATCTCGGTCAATTGCCTTGAAGTTTCAGGCAAACCGGGATCGGGTTGATGATTGCCGGTTTCCGTATTGTGCCCGAGAGAGCGGTTGTTGCTTTGATCCAATTTGCGGGTCGAAGGTGCTTTCGTTCCCAGTCGAAACCAGTCACGACGGCTAAACTGCTTGTCGTTCATTCTTCTGTGCTTTCTTCTGGCTGGCTTGAATCGTCTTTCGAATCGGGCGCGGCCTTCCGCGGAGGGCTTAAAAATTGAGGTCTGGCCGGCAGCAGCGTCTGGTCAAGTTCGGAAGAGGGTGCGTGGCATTGCTGGCAGTTCTGCCTCCAGGGATGGGTAGAGCGAATCCCATATAATCCTGTCGGACCGTGACAGCTCATGCAGTCGACTCGCATCCAGGTCGAGTGAGGTATCATCGGCGGGGCCCCGGCAAATGCCCGGGGTCCACCTTCTGGAGCTGGCAAACCAACAAAACTGTTTTCCCGGAACACCGTGGGCTCCATATGGTCTGGATTACGCTCCACATGACATTGTGTACAATTGGCCAGAAACTGGTGCGACATTCGTGAGATTCGGAACGACTTCGTTTTCACGCCCTCTCCGTGGCAAGCCATGCATGACGCGGTCGTCATTTGATCGACCGGATGGGGAACGGTGGGCGGCGCCCCATTGAAGGCCCGGTTTTGATCTCGAATGGCCAATGCGAACAATTTTTGTTGTTCGGAAATCTCGATTTCCTGATTCAAATCCACTGTCGACTTCAAGTCGGCCAGGCTCGTTCGCAAATTGGCAAACCGGTTCCTGGTGACCCCGGCAATGTCCGAGTAATGGGTCGCCGGAACGACTGATTGATCGGCCAGCGGATTTGTTTCCGAAAGGTTCTCGATGACGTGAGTTGACAGCTTTTCGGCGTCGTCAAACCCGACGTCCCCGGTGGCGTGCGGATTCATCGGTGACTGCATTCCGACAAAATAGCCAACGATCGATACCGAGATCACGACGAAACTGAAAAGGTAAGCCCATCTCGTTCCACGTTCCGGTGTCATGGTTTCACCTTGGAGATTCTGACCGCACATTTCTTATAGTCCGGTTGTTTTGAAAATGGATCAATCGCGTCCAGCGTGACATCGTTGATCAACAATGTCTCGTCGAAAAAGGGAACAAAAACGGTTCCCTGGGGAGGCTCGCCCCGGCCGTTGATCCAAGCCTGCAACTCGATCGCACCTCGCCGAGACTCGACGCGCACTTGATCACCATTGTTGACCCGATGTTGGGCGGCATCGTCAGGATGGATTTCGATGTAGGCCGACGGCATAGCGCGACTCAACTCTGGTATCCGTCGAGTCATCGACCCGGTATGCCAATGCTCGAGGACTCGCCCGGTACACAACACCAGCGGATACTCTTGGTCGGGCAGTTCCGCAGGCGGTTCCCAGGGGTGGAACCAGATCTGCGCGCGATCATCCCCGGTACTGGAATGGTAAAACTGAATCTCCTTGCCGTCCTCCACGTACGGATCGTACGGTTCGGCGAATCGAAACTTGGTTTCCTGCCAATCCCCGTCTCGCTCAACCACGGGCCAGCGTAGACCTCGCGCTGTGACGTACTCTGAATAGGGTGCGAGGTCTTTGTGTTTCAAACGTGAAAACTGTCGGTATTCATTGAATAGATGCTCGTCGACATTGGTATCGTAATAGTGCTCCCATTGATCAATGGGGATGCGTTGACCCGAGTCGTCCGTGATATCAAAGATGAAGTTTCCATCGCGATCTTTCATTCCATCCATCCCTCGTTCGAACAGGCGATGGGCGACGGCAATGGTCTGCCAACAATCGTCGCGGGCCTCCCCCGGTGGGTCGACCATTTTGAACCATTGCTGGGTGCGGCGTTCGGAGTTGCCAACCACACCATTTTTCTCGACCCACATGGCCGAAGGCAGAATCAGATCTGCCAGCCGGGTCGTTGCTGTCGGATAGACATCGCTGACGATCAGGAACTTGTCGTCAAGTCTTTCCTTGGGATTGAAAAGCTTGTTCAAATTGGGCAGAGTCTGCCCCGGATTGGTGACCTGAACCCAAATGGTCCCGATATCGCCGCCTTCATCGGTTGGCGTGCAAAAGCTTTCCCACATTTTAACCGTATGGTAACCCGGTTGAGGATTGAGCCTGCCGGCGGGCAGGTTCCAGAATTCCTCGGCTTGGCGGCGGTGCTCTTCGTTTGCCACCACACGACCGCCTGGCAACGCATGGGCCAACGTGCCCACTTCGCGTACCGTTCCGCAGGCCGAAGGTTGACCGGTCAATGAAGTGGGTGAATTGCCGGGCACCCCAAATTTACCGCTCAAAAAATGGATTCCATGGACCATCGAATTGATCGCGGTTCCTCGGGTATGTTGGTTCATCCCCATGCACCACAGGGAGGTTATCTTTTTCTCGGGATCGCCGAACAAATCCCCCAGCATTCGAATCTGTTCCGCGGGCACACCCGATAGTTCTTCCACTCGTTCTGGCGTGTACGGCTGTACCAAAGCTTTGTACTCATCAAACGAGATGGGCTTGCCATGAAGGTTGGGATTTTCTGGATCGGGCGCTTTGAAGTTGCAGTAATTTTCCACAAAGTGCTTGTCGTAGGTGCCGTTTTTGATCAGCAGATGAGCGATGCCATTGGCGATCGCCAAGTCACCATGACCTTTCATTTCCAGGTAGTGCTGGCAAGCCGCCGTTGTTCTCGTCCGCCGAGTACCAATATCGATCAGCGTTACGTCTTCACCTTTGCTGCGACGATCGACCACTCGTGAAAACAGGACCGGGTGCATCTCGGCGGGATTGTTGCCCCACATGATCAGCACATCACAGGCATCCAGATCGGCGTAGCAACCCGCCGGTTCGTCCACCCCGTAGGTCGCCAGAAAGCCTGTCACCGCCGAGGCCATGCACAGCCTGGCATTGGGGTCGATGTGGTTATTCGCAAGGCCACCTTTCATGAATTTCTGGCAGGCATAGCCTTCTGGAATCGTCCATTGGCCGGATCCGTAGAACGCAAATCGCTCGGGCGCTGCTTCGATCCGATCGGCGATGACATCAATTGCCCGATCCCAGGAAATTTCTTCGTACCGATCTCCTGTTCGCAATAACGGCTTCGTCAGTCGATCTTTTCCGTAGAGTGCAGACCCGACATGGTAGCCCTTGACGCATAGCAGGCCTTTGTTGACGTCAGCATTTTTGTCTCCCGCTACGGCGACAACCTTTCCGTCCTGGACACCAACCTGAATGTGACATCCGGTTCCACAGAATCGACAGGGCGCTTTTTCCCAAGCGACTTCAGAATCGGAAGGCTGTGCCCCGACAACGGGCAACGCAAAACTGTCAGATCCACCGGCCACAGCGGTTGCCGCAGCCATCGCCGTGGCCTTGATAAAATTGCGACGCTCGGAACGTGCGACTTCTGGGTGTATCGGATTTTGCATGATATTAAGCCTGCAGGCGTAGTTGCGTTACTGATTTTGGGAAGCATGACGGACCGGATTGAGTGCCCGATCACAATTGCCGGGTCCGGCATCAAGTTCATGTTCGAGGCAGACGAAGACAACGTCGACAAACTCGACTCCGTCGAGCAGCTGCAATCGTCGTGTGGCGTCATGAACCTCATTTTTTGACTGGCAGTCAATGGTTGCCGGCAGCGAGTGCCCGTCGACGATTTCGCCGAGTTCCAGATCTGGCTCAGCCGCAAGGGCGTCCTTCAGCGCCTGGTATCGACCGGCATCACCGGTCAGC
>CAZJEK010000260.1:0-8494 GCA_964545005.1 uncultured Pirellulaceae bacterium | reverse complement strand
AACGTCCAAGCCACCCTGAACGATCGCAAACTGCACCTGCGAGCTTAATTGATGTGCATCCCGGGAACGCTTGGCCCAACGAATCGATCGCTCCATTGCATCCCGCACATTCTCGCGAGTATTGGGTAGCTCAATCACATGGTCGAACACCATCGCGATATCGGCGCCCAGTTTTTCCTGGATTGCGACGCTGCGTTCGGGAGTCAGCTCGATTTGCGACCCGTCAATATGCGACCGAAAGGTGGCGCCGGATTCCGTGATCCGAGTCATTTCGGCGAGGCTGAAGATCTGGAACCCGCCGCTGTCAGTCAGCATCGGCCCATTCCAGCCCATGAACTTCGGCAATCCACCCAACTGCTCAACCACGTCCTCGCCGGGGCGCAAGTGCAAGTGATAGGTGTTGCCCAGCACGATTTGGGCACCGGTCGAGCGGACCAACCCAGTCGTCAGCCCTTTGACCGTCGCGCAGGTGCCGACCGGCATGAAGGTCGGCAACTCAACCACCCCTCGCGGAGTGGTCAGTCGCCCCAGCCGGGCACCGCAATGTTTGTCGACATGCAGCAGTTCGAATTCAAAGGCCATCGCCTGTGACTATTCGCCCCGCAACTTCAGTCCAACCTGGGTCAGCTTTTCCCGGACCTCGGTCAAACTGGTCACACCAAAGTTCTTACACTCCAGCAGATCGTCGGCCGATTTTCGGATCAATTCCCCAATCGTCGTCAAACCCAATCGAGTCATGCACTTGCGAGCACGCACCGACAGGTTCAAATCGGACATCGGTCGATCGAGCAGCATCTGCTCTTCGGGCGTGAACTGGCTGATATCGATTGGCTCTTCGTCTTCTTCTTTTTGATGAGCAAACTGGCCAATCATCAGCCCTTTATTGCCCATCATTTCGCGGATCTCAATCAGCGATGTTTCACCAAAGTTTTTGCTGTTCAGCAATTCCATTTCGGTGACTTTGCACAGGTCGCCCAACGTGAACAGCCCCATCTGTTTGAGGCAATTACGGCTGCGAACCGAAAGTTCGAATTGTGCGATCGGAATGCTCATCACGCCAGCAATCTGCTGACGCATTTTCTCGCGGTCGTGATCGTAATGTTCGTCCATCGAAGCGATGGCATCGGTTCGATACAACCGAGCCCGATCATGATCGGGAAACGCATCAAGGATCCGATCATAGCAAGCGGTCGCACGTTCGTATTGATCGTGATCTTCGTACAACAGCCCCAGGTTCAACAGCGCTCCCACGTGAGCTGGAAAAACGGCTGCTGCCCGCTGGTACAATTCAATGGCTTTTTCATCATTGCCGTGCCGATCATTTTCCAACGCCAAACCGAACAAGGCACCGGGGTGATTGTCTTCCAGCTCAACGGCCCGCTCGTACAACTTGACAACTTCATCAGGATTGTCGCAAGTCGCCGCAATCGTGGCACCGCGTTGGTAGAGATACTCAGCCGTTTGCTCGATGGGGCCAAACATGTTGTCCAGGATTTCCATCGCGCCAGCCAGATCCTTTTTCTGGCGGCAACAAGCAGCCACTGCCAACTTGCACAGATCCGGGTTGTAGCCAGCTTTCTCAGCCGCTTCGTAGCACTGGCGAGCTTTGTCGTAACCGCCCAATGAAAAATGACACTTACCCTGGTAAAACAACGCCAAGGCGCCGCCATCAGCGTTTTCAAGCGTCTCGATGGCAGCCGAGTAACGCCCGATCAGATACTGGCAAACGCCAAGCTTTACCGAAGTCGCAGGGGTGCGATCGGTCTGACCCTCAAGTTGCTGGGTCGCTTCCTTGAGATTAGGGAACTGCGAAAAATCGTTTGAGATTCGGTTGGAAATGAAATCAATTTCGCTGGGCCCAAACGTGTTGTTGGACAACAAAATATCCTTCAATTCGACTTCCGGAACTAAACTCATTCAGGGACCTCGTCCAAAAAAACAACTTTCAGTCCGGCCAATTCCGGCACTGGCAAGCGAGATGGATGACTTGGGAATCGGCAAGCGGCGTGGCTTGTAATCAAGTAAGTATGCCATTTGGCAAGGATTTTGGCAATGGCCAGCTTTGCAAGCGTAGCATGTCCGATCCGGAGCAAAAGACGACAATTGTTTTGTCCAGCCAATTGGGCGCTCGCCCCGGACAAAAGCCAGTTTTCGCGTTGGTTTCGGCAAGTCGGTGGCTAGCGCCAAAACCGCTGGAAGCCGCCACCTATCGCCGCGACGCACGCGGCCGTGACCGTAGCATGGCCGATCCGGCCGTGAGCGCAAACTCGCACCGACCCGGCTGTGGTCACCAGCCTCCGCTTCACCCGCCACTTCCCGTCAAGGCTTGCCAATTGCAACAATCGTAGCGAACCATTGCCCGATTTTTGGCGTCTAACTGGCCGGCACGGGTTTGCAAGAACCAGCCGATCGGCGTATTATGTCCCCCCAACTCCTGCTGTAGCTCAGTTGGCTAGAGCGCTAGATTGTGGATCTAGAGGTCGTGGGTTCAAGCCCCACCGGCAGGACTTTCCCGAGGCGAGCTGATTTGGCTCGCCTTTTTTTGATTCCAGCCCGTTTTCGCTTCCGACTGGAACCTCCATGGCCGACCCCCAACGCCCCAAAGCCAGAAAGCCGAAAGGTTTTCGAGACGCATTCGCCGCCGATTGCATCCGTCGACAACGGATGATTGACACGATTTGTGCCGTTTACGCACGATTCGGATTCGAGCAATTGGAGACGCCTTGCATCGAATACGTCGATTGCCTGGGAAAATTTCTCCCCGAAGCCGATCAACCCGATGCCGGGGTGTTCGCGATGAAAGACGATCAGGACGATCGCTGGCTGGCCCTGCGTTACGATTTGACGGCCCCGCTGGCACGAACCGTCGCGGAATACGGCGACAATCTGCCAACTCCCTTTCGACGCTATCAATATGGACCGGTCTGGCGCCGCGAACGCAAACCGGGCAAAGACCGATTCCGCGAGTTCTTCCAGTGTGATTTTGACACCGTCGGTGCCGAATCAATGGCCGCTGATGCCGAAGTTTGCCAAGTCCTGTCGACCGCCATGCAAGCGATCGGAATCGATGATTTTGTCATCCGGGTCAACAACCGCAAAGTTCTTAATGGCTTGTTGGAATCCCTGGAAATCTCCGATCCCGCCAAACGACTCGATGTCCTGCGAACGCTGGATAAACTGGACGATATCGGGATCCGCGGAATCCGCGAACAGCTTGGCCCCGGTCGCCAGGACAAATCGGGTTCCTTTAACGACGGCCTGGAATTACCCGAGTCTTCAATCGAACGCGTGGTGGAATTTCTGCAATGCCGTAAATCGACTCGCAGTGAAACCTGCGATGCCTTTGCCGATTTCGCCCAAACTGGCGGCGCCGTCGGTGTCGAGGAACTCCGCGAAATGGACCAGTTCCTGAATGTCAGCGGAATCGATCAGGACTCCGTTCGCTTTGACCCCAGCCTGGTCCGCGGGTTGGAGTACTACACCGGCCCGGTGTTTGAAATCGAACTGCCGTTTGAAATCAAAGTTAAAGGTAAGCCGAAAAAATTTGGCTCCGTTGCCGGCGGAGGTCGCTACGACTATCTGGTTGAACGCTTCACGGGACGCAAAGTCCCAGCCACCGGCGCCAGCATCGGTGTCGACCGTTTGCTGACCGCCTTGCAATTGATCCATCAACAAGCGGCTCAACTTCAACCCGGTCCAGTGATCGTGACGGTCATGGATCAAGATCGTCAGACCGAGTATTTGAAAATTGCCAACCAGCTGAGAGAAGCCGGCATCAACGCCGAACTGTATCTGGGCGATCGCAAATTCAAAGCGCAAATGAAGTACGCCGATAAACGCAACGCCCCAGCCGCGATCATTGCCGGCAGCGACGAATTTGAAAACGATCAGGTAACGATCAAGAACATGTTCCTGGGCGCAAAATTGTCAGACAAAGTCGCCGACAACGAAGAATGGCGCAAAGGCCAACCCGCTCAAACCACCGTATCTCGCGGTGAACTGGTCGACGCGGTGAAAAAGATTTTGAAATCTGAAATCTGAAATCTCAAATCCGAACCTCCAACTCCGCCAACAACGGCAGATGATCCGATGCGACGCGAGCAATTCTCGAATCGATCACGCGCGTGTCCACAACTTCGATGCCTGCACTGACAAACATGTGGTCCAGTCGACTCATCGGGAACGGACTGAAATAGGTCGACCGAGTTGGCCGAGCATCAAACGATTCCACATCCCGCAAGGCAGTCCCCAGGGTTTTCCAGGTTCGCGACTTCGGCCGCGCATTAAAATCGCCGCAAACCACGACGGGCCCCGACTCCGCTGCCGGCCGCACCCAATCGTCGACCAGTTCGGCGGCCTGCGTCCGCTGCTCCAACGGATAAATACTCAGATGCGTGTTAATCAACTGGATCTTGCTGGCCAAACCAGTATCCAACTCCACCCACAAGGCACTGCGCCTCGATCGATCTGCTTTATGGTGATGCAGCCCAGTGGCTTTGACCAGCTGCATCGGTAACCTCGACAGCACGGCGTTGCCAAACTGCTCTTCGTTGACTTGCCAAGCCGGATGGAACCGGTGGCTCATTTCCAGATACTCGGCGATCGCATGTGCCTGGTCGCGATTTCCCGACCGGTCACGCCCTACGTCGACCTCTTGCAAGCAGACCACGTCAGCTCCCGATTGAGCGATCACGCGGGCAATCCGCTCGGGAGACAACTGCCCATCCATCCCCACGCAGCCGTGCACATTGTAAGTCAACAACGTGAGTTGCCCCCGACGCGGACTGGGGCCAAACCGCGCAACATGGTCCGCCGCTTCCGCTGGTCGCTGAAGAAACTGCAGCGCGGCGGTACGCAAGTCTCGAGGACGAATCCAATCGCGATCCCGTGGCAACGCGGTGCCGCGAGGCAACAACGCAAACCCGGAAACTTCTTCCGTGCCCGGCCCACCATGCGTCCCGTTCTGCGTCGAAAAACTAATGGCGGGCCCAGTCGGATCCCAGCCGATCAACAACAGGTCACCAGCGTCATCATGATTGGCCATCGCAACCAGATCGTCACCGACCTGGGAAACAAACGGATACCCTGCGCCGAAAATCTGCACCACGTCGCCTGGCAGCCGAAGCGATCCCTCCCGGGTAACCACCATCGCCGTTCCAGCTTCAGGCTCCCGCAACACAACCATCGGAACGCCCCGCTCCTGAACAAGATAGTCTGCCAATTGGTCGCGCAATTCGCTGGCCGACTCACTTAGCAAGTAAACAAAAGCGCACGAGCCCGATGTTGATGTCTGAACCCCTCCCGATCGAGTCTGACGATCGAGATCACGCTCACCGAACCAGGCTGAAACCAACCAACCAATCCCCAACCAACTGGCCCGCGTCGGCATTCTGGTCGGCCGTTCCAGTTCGCCGTCGACCTCACCTTGGCCTTCAGTATGTTCAGCCACGAACTGAGCAACCACGTTCTGGATCGTCTGATTCTGGTCGTTCTGAAAAGGGCGAGCCGCTTGCTGACCCCGACCGGAAAAAACCCAGACATCGTATTCCCGGCCGGCACCGCGATGAGCCGCATTCCAGATCTTGCGAACGGCCCGATCGATCCCCGGCAAAGTTCGATGAGCAAAATCTGACTCCGGTCCTCGACGATGCGCCTGCTCGTCGTATCCCAACAGGTTCAGATGCATCACCGGAACACCGCGAGCTGCATCGAAACATGAAAACGTCGTGGCCAACTCCCGCAACAATACGACAACAATCACTCGGCTGGGAATCATGATCAGCTCCTGCCAGAATCGCTGGCCTTGAATCACGCCCTGCAGGAACCCAGTGATCGCCAGCACGAGTTCGACCAGTAACAAGCCGGCCACCCGGAAGAACATCCAGGCATTTAGAACCAGGACCAACAACCAGGACAACGGGTTGATCGTGGAAAAAAACTCACTCCATCCAAACTCGGTAGCGCAAAAGTGAACGTCGCTGGCACCGCCTCCGTAGACATTGCAATAGGAACTCCCTCCTTCCAGCAATCCTGGCCCGGATTGTTTCAACTCCCGCTCAACGTCGACAGCCGTTTCGCCGCCGAACGTTCTCACCAGTTGTCCGGTTTGATGGTCGCGAAACCTGAACGCCGGCACAGCGGTTTTGACGCCATAATGCAATTCGCCCTGGACGGCGGGATTGCTGGATGGCAAGCCGGAATAGAAAGCATGCTGCTGGTAGTTTTCACGCTTGAGCAAACTGGCCAAGAATGGCATCCGCCCCGATTCGACCGCCCGCTGAAACTGTGACTGCGAAAGGCCATCGATCTGGATCAGGATCAATCCAGGCTCAACGGGGTCCCCCTCGAAACGCTTTAATCCCAATAGCCAGATGGCCCATTCGCTGGGCGTCAACCAGCGGACCAGATCACGCCAGCGGCGAGTCAATGTCGTCACGCGGATCGGATCCTTGACCCGCCCCGGCCCTGCATCAGGTTCAACGTCGGTCATGACTCACCGCCCATGATGCGTTACGAAAGTAGCGTGGCCAATCACCCCGCGATAGTTGGTCGACCCGGCCGTGACCGCAGCGAAACACTGCAAATTCGCGAAAACTTTCGGTCTCGGGCCACTGGCCCCAGGTTACCTGGCCCAAGTTACCTGGCCGAAATCAACCCAACCGGACCACTAGAACTCGTAACCAACTTTGCGAATGTGCTTGTGACAATCAATACAACTGGTGGACATGTGGTAGTACCGCAACGCCGTCGCGTCGACGTTTTTTGATTCGGCAGCTTCAATCAATCGATCAATCGCCGTTTCAAATTCGCTGTTCAATTGTCGGTAACGATCATCATCCACCGACACCCATTGCGACCCGCGAGTAATCTCACGAACCTCAACGGCACCCTCACGAACGAGCTTCAAGTTTCCAGTCGTCAGTCCTTCAAAAATCATTTGAGAAAAACGCAATTTCGACCGCATGAAGTCTCGTCGCGCGACAGCTTCAGGCCCTTGCGATGGCACTTCAATCTTGTCCTGCTTTTCCTGGGGATTCTGGGGCTTGGAATCCTCATCCTGAATTCCCCAAGCACCAACAGCGACACCGCCAGCAAGAACAATCGCAATCAATGAACGTGAAAACATCATGGCCTCGATTCAATGGGATTGGAAATAAACTGCGTTGTGAGGTTAGAAACGAATCGTCAACCACGCCGACGAGGTTTCCGCGAAACGGGCACTCCCAGCAGATGGCCCAGAATATCCAGAGACGACAACATGCCAACAACCTGTTGCTGATCGTCCAATACGATCACGTGATGGATGTGCTCAGCACACATCGTCTGCGCAATTCGACTTAGCGGATCTTGCGGCGCTGCCGTTTTTAATGTTCGACTCATGTGGCAACCGACTTCATCGTAATAAACGCCGCTCATTCGCGGAGGATCCGATTGACCGTAGTGAGCCAGATCAAAATAGTAGCCGTGCTGAATTTCCTGGTTGACCTCAATCCGACTGGACTCAAATTCAACGATGTCGTGGCTGGTGATAATCCCGACGCAACGCCCCCCGTCATCAACGACCGGAGCGGCGTTGATGTCATGCTGGTCCAGCACCTTGGCGACGTCTTCGATTTTGTCCTTCACCGCTACCGTCACGACATCGTTGACCATGATTTCGTCAACAGTCGTGGTTCCAATCGATTGACTCATTGCTTTTCCTAACCTGCCAGCGTGGCGCCGAATTCGGCAAACGCTCGCACAAAGTCACTGGACGAAATCACCCCGATAGGTGTTTCTTCTTCGTCGACAACGGGCAGATGATGACACTGGTTGTCAATCAACATCCGGGCCGCAACCACCATGTTAACGGTTTTGTGCACTGAAACAGCCGGCGATGTCATGACGTCTTTGACCAGTGTGGTGTCTCCCTGATCAATTAACATCGTTAACAAAAACTCACGCGTTCGTTCGTTAACCGAATCAAGCGTCGAAAGATCAGCCTGTATTTCGCGAGTGACCTCCAGCAAGTCGGTCGCTGAAAGCACACCCACCAAGGACATGTTCGCCTGCACCACCGGCAACAATGACAACGATTCAGCATTCATCAAGCGGATCGCATCAGTCAATTTGGCCGATTGATCGATCACAATGGCCTGCGCCGCCATGCAATCTTCAACCATTAACTCTCCCAATTGCTTGATAGTCATCGTGTGTCTCCTTATGCCAAATCAAATGGTATTCGCTTCAAATGCAGCAGAACCATCAATGCAAGCTTGATGCCAATCCACAAACGACGGTTTCCGCCAGTCAATAACGGCCAACAACAGCGCGCTGCCGTGCGGATTCGCCCGACTTGATCCTTTAGAAGTGGCACTTTTTTGGAAACCCGACGCGTAAGTTTTGAAGTGCCACTCTTTTGGAAACCCGACGCGTAAGTTTTGAAGTGGCACTCTTTTGGAAACCCGACGCGTAAGTTTTGAAGTGGCACTCTTTTGGAAACCCGACGCGTAAG
>CAZJEK010000259.1:0-8586 GCA_964545005.1 uncultured Pirellulaceae bacterium | reverse complement strand
ACTTTCGCGGAGCCAAAGGCCGACCTTCTTGCCGATCAGGTGGCAAATGGCAAAGATAACAGCGTTATTTGTCACTCAAACAGACTCGGCAGGCAATGTTGCTGGTTTGATAGAATTAAAGGCTGGTTAATTCAATGGTCGGTTACAACGTTGAGTTTTTGCTGATAGCTCAAATGATGATGGGAATCCCATCGCTGGGTTATTTGATCTGGGTCGCAATTCCCGGAGCCCTGCTTTCCGGCGGCGCAGCGTGGTTGGTCCGGACGCGGTTTGCCAAGTATTCCAAGGTGCCTTCGACTCGAGGGTATACCGGAGAGATGGCGGCTCAGAAATTACTCGATGCCGCGGGGATTCATGACGTCCAGATCGTCCGGGTGGACGGAATGTTGACCGATCACTACAACCCGACCACCAAACAATTGGCGTTGTCGTCAGCGGTGTTCGACAGAACTTCCGTTGCCGCGATCGGGGTCGCGACCCATGAAGCGGGTCATGCGATCCAGCACGCAACCGGATATTACCCGTTGAAATGGCGGAGCGCGATTGTGCCCGCTGCCAACATTGGCACACAGTTCGGCACCTGGGGCATGATGATCGGGTTGATAATTTCCGGTGCCGGGGATGCAGCCGGTGGGGTCGGACAATTGGGCACGTTGATCTTTGGTGCTGGTGCCATCGCGTTCGCATTGTTCCTGTTGTTTCAGCTGGTTACGTTGCCGGTGGAATTCAATGCCAGCAATCGCGCCAAACAGCTGGTCGTCGAAGCGGGTATCGTCGGACCCCAGGAACGGGAAGGCATCGACAAAGTGCTCAATGCAGCCGCGATGACTTACGTGGCGGCCTTTGTAACGTCATTGCTGACGTTGCTGTACTTTCTTTATCGGGCCGGATTGTTGGGCGGCCGCCGGGATTAGTCGATCCAGTCAGCTGGCGGGAAGCAATCCAATTAACAATTCGATCGATCCAGCGGGTGGAAACCGGTCGATTGTGGCGGTTATCGCGGCTTGGACGCAAAACGGACGTGATTAAACCGAGTCCGCCGGCGCTAAAAAATTCGGCAAAAATTTCGGATTAAACGTATAATTCGAACGCTTTCCGCGTTTTCGAACGCGGCGTCAATAAAAACTTTCAAAATCCAGCAAACGTGGTTTCCCTCTGGGCCCGCCACCGAACTGGTTGATTATTCTGGTAGTTGATATGTCAAAAACAGTAGAAAAATCCGAAACGACTCCGTCCAACGGTCAAGCCGAGCCCAAAAAAACGCTGGCTGAACGCGATCAGGAAGCCATCGACTTGATGGTCAGCCGTTTTGTCCACAAACGCGAAGAATTGCAAGTTGACAAATACTTTCGAGCGTTGGTCAAGCTGGGCGGTTCCGACTTGCACATGAAGGTCGGCAAGCCGCCGATTGTTCGCGTCCATGGAACACTGAAGGAATTGAATCGCGGGCCGCTGGAAGTCGAGGAAATGGCCCGGTTGCTGTTCCCGATGATGAATGAACGGAACCGGGACATTTTTGACAAAGAAGGTGGCGCTGACTTCGCGTATGTGGTCGATGTTGACGGTGAGTCTTGGCGTTTCCGAGTCAACATGTTGCAGCAGTTGGGCAAAATTGGATTGGTTGCCCGTCGCGTGAACAACCATATTCCGAACTTTGAAGGATTGCACCTGCCTCCGGCAATGGAAACACTGTGCCACTTCGATCAGGGCATGATCCTCCTGGCCGGTGTAACTGGTTCCGGTAAGAGTACGACCATTGCGTCGATGTTGAATTACATCAACCGGATTTACTCCAAGCATATTTTGACCCTGGAAGATCCAATCGAGTTCGTGTTTACCGATGACAAATGTTTGATCAATCAACGCGAGATTGGTATCGACGTCGTCAATTTCGGCGTCGGCATGAAGCATGCGGTCCGGGAAGACCCCGATATTATTCTCGTCGGTGAGCTTCGAGATGAAGAAACATTTATGACGGCGATCCACGCTGCCGAGACGGGCCACCTGGTGTTCGGCACGATCCACGCTTCGACGGCCCCATCGACCATTGGCCGTATTCTGGACTTGTTCCCCGAAGACATGCACGGCGCGATCCGCGGTGCGATCGCGATGAACATGAAAGCAATCGTGGCTCAGAAGCTGTTAAAATCGATTGATCCCGAGGTCGGCCGAGTGCCCACTTGTGAGATCATGACCTTCAATCCGACCGTCAAGAAACTTGTTCTTGAAGAGCGGGATCACAACTTGTCCGATGCCATTCGGATTGGTGAAGAAGAAGGTATGCAGGACTTTACAACTTCATTGAAAGGATTGATTGACGATGAGTTGATCGATCGACCGACAGCGTTCCAGGTAGCGCCCAACAAGGAAGAGCTGAAGATGAAGCTCAAAGGTATCAATGTATCGCAACCTGGAATTATTTAATGACGCGTCGTGATTTTGGAGTGCTATGCATCGCCTTGGCAGTCGTGTTGGTGCTGGGTGAATGTTCGGACCTGATGGCTCAGGACAATTCGGATGAGGTCCGTCGTCGCCCCGGCGGCTATCTGTCGCTGTTGAAGATTGGTTTGGTCGCACTGGTCTTTCTGATTTGGGTCCGACTTGCCGACTGGGTCAACCGGGATTCCCAACGGTTGGGGAAACGATCGGGAATGAAGGCCGAAGTCTGGAACCCGTTCATTGTCCTGTTTTTCCTGCTGACATTCATGGTGGCGATCAGTGTTCCCATTTTCTGGGCGGGTTACCCAGTGTTTGTCATCGGTGCACTTGCGCCGCCGATTACCTATGCCTTGATTCGCCGTGGCAAACTCAAGGAAGACCCATCGCTGCAGCGAGCAGCACAAAAGGCCAAAGGCAAGGAAACGTATTACGAA
This sequence comes from uncultured Pirellulaceae bacterium, assembly GCA_964545005.1. Taxonomy (GTDB): domain Bacteria; phylum Planctomycetota; class Planctomycetia; order Pirellulales; family Pirellulaceae; genus Mariniblastus. The sequence goes on along the minus strand of CAZJEK010000259.1, from coordinate 5,713 downwards.
CCGGAAACGCTTCCACAAGATGAAGGTGCTTTCGTTGAATTTACACCTGCCGGCGAAGATGACGGGGCCCAGCGAGCCGCGTTGATTCGGGCTCGGCAGACCGGCGGATACAAGGAACTGAAAGAGCTGATTTTTGAAGCCCAGTTCAAACGCTCCGATCAATTGATGCTCGACTACACTCGCGAAGCTGCGCTGCCGCGAATCCTGGTCGATGGAATTTGGCACAAGCTCCCAGCGATTGGTCGCGAGTCAGGGGACCAACTGCTGGCGAGTCTGAAATTTCTGGCTGGACTCAACCCGGCCGAACGACGCGCCAAACAATCCGGTCGCATGAAAGTTAAATCGGACCTGGGTAAAAGCCAGTTGCGCGTCAGCACTCAGGGAATCGCCACTGGCGAACGAGTGGTCGTGAAATTTGAAGGGGGCGAAGCTGATGCCCAACCTTTGGATCAGTTGGGGATGCTTCCGGAAATGCATCAGCAGGTCCGAGATTCATTGAACCATCCTGGTTTGACGATCATCTCGGCGCCACCAGGACATGGTTTGACATCTTCCTGGCAGGGTGCGTTGCTGTCCGCGGATCGATTGACACGGGATTGTATCGGTTTTATCAGCCCACAAGAAACGGAAACCGATGTCGAAAACATCATGGTCAAGCCGTACGACTTGACCAAGCAATCCCAGTTAAACACGTTGCAGACGATCCTGTTAACCCAGCCCGATATGCTGGCCGTGCCTCATGTCGAAGACAAGGAAGTGATGGACTTGTTGACCAGGCAGGCTGATGAACAGGATCGGTCGATCGTCTTTCGAACATCCGCCCGCAGTGCTGCAGAAGCATTGTTGCGAGTTTATTCGCAGGCCAACGATCGCACGCGATTTCTCAAGACGTTGCAGGTCGTAACCTGCCAACGCCTGTTGCGTCGATTGTGTCCGGATTGCCGTGTCGAGGTTCGGGTGCAACCGCAGATGATTCAGAAACTCGGTGGTGATCCAAAGACACAAGGGTCGTTGTTCAACCAGTATCAATTACCACCGCCTGAGCAACGGGTGGATGAAAACGGCAAGCCAATCGAGATTCCACCCTGTGAAACCTGTGGCGGCATCGGCTATATCGGACGGATTGCGGTGTTCGAGATGCTGAAGATGAGTGATCCATTGCGAGACTTTGTGGCCCAGACACCCAAAGCCGCCGCGATCGAAGCCGCCGCCGTCAAGCTGGGAAAAAAATCGCTGGCCCAGGAAGCCTACCAATTGGTATTGCTGGGTGTCACCACGCTGGCCGAAGTCCAGCGGGTATTAAAAGAGAAACAGTAACGACCTTCGAGTTTTCCACCGTTCATTCAATGCTGATTCAAAATGTCGCTTGATCTTTCATCACCGCCGATCGACTTCACGCCAGCCGGCGCGAACTCGGAACAGCAGGAATCCAACTTGGCCTACGTCGAACCTTCGCCAGGTTTTGTTCCCGTCGCCAATCTGTGCTGTGACATTATCAACAAGAATGCCGATTTGACATTGATGGACTACAGCCAGCAACAGGTATCGTTGCGGTTTCAGATAGACGGAATCTGGCATCCCGGGCCGAATTTTGATCGAGAGTCTGGCGACTACATGTTGGCCACGTTGAAGCAGATGGCCGGCATGGATTTCCAGCAACGAAGGCTAAAGCAGGAAGGCAAGTTTTCCGCAATTTATCGAAGGCAGGGATACAAGTTCAAAGTGGTTTCTCAGGGCATTGCCACCGGTGAACGGGTGGCGATTTACCTGGATTACAAACGGCCTCCAATGGAGTCAGCGGTCGATTATGGCATGCGGCCGAAAATGCGGGAGCACGTCGGATCGTTGTTGGCCAACCCGGAAATGGGCAATGTGCTGGTGGTTGGATACCCAGGCGAAGGTTTTACGTCAGCCTGGAAAGCCGTCCTGGGCTGCGCCGATCGCCTGACCAGAGACTTTGTGGTGTTGCAGCCCAAAGATAAATCTGATGACGAAGAAATCATCAATGTCATCCCGGCCGAATACGATCCGTCCCAGGGGCAGGACCCACTGACCAACATCCATCAGATCCTGTTGAAGCAGCCCGATGTATTGGCGTTTCCCGATCTTACCAGTGCCGAATTAGTCGATCGGATTGTCGATATCTCCGTCAAACAACCGGTACCCGTGTTTACCCGTTATCCCGGCAAACATGCCATCGATGGACTGCTGCGGTTGTTGGCATTGGGAGTCAACATCGATTCATTTGCCAATCGGCTGGACGCGGTGGTGGCCATGCGCGTCATCCGCAAACTGTGTTCCGATTGCAAGATTGGCTATAACCCACCACCGCAACTGTTGCAGCAATTGGGGATTCCTCAAGGTCGAGTTGGAACGCTGTACCAGCCGATGGTCTGGAAACCCGGGATGATGGATGCCGATGAAAACGAAATACAACCTTGTCGAACCTGCTCGGGAATTGGTTTCCGCGGTCGGACTGGTTTGTTCGAATGCTTGACGATTGACGACACGTTGCGCAAAGCGATCATTGGCAAACCAAAATTGGATTATCTCCAGGCAGTCGCCAAACAGCAGGGCCATGTTTCGATGTTCATGGAGGGTGTTGTCATGATCGCCAAGGGCGACACATCGGTCGACGAATTACAACGAGTCTTAAAGGGCTGATATGACAATCCTGGTAGCCATTTTGTTATTCATCGTGGTCGCAGCGGCGACCTGGTGGTTCGGGCTATGGAGCAATTTGATTACGCTGGTCAACCTGTTGTTGTCGGGATTGATCGCCAGCAGCGTGTATCAAAACGTCGCCGACCGGATTTACGACCTGCAACCGTCGTTCGTGCTGCTGGTCGATTTCATTTCCGTCTGGCTGGTGTTCATCCTGTCGTTCATGATCCTGCGAGCGATGACGGATACCTTGAGTGCCTATCGACTGGTGTTTCATCCGTTGGTCGAAATGTCAGGTCGGACCGTCCTCTCGCTGTGGATTGCCGGAGTGTTTGTGTGCTTTACATTTTTTACCTTGCACCTGGCTCCGTTGGATCGGGAATTTTTTGGGGATAAAGAACGCGCAGGTGAGATACCGGGTACGTTGTTCGATCGATCCTGGCTGGCATTTATCCAAAGTCGGTCACGAGGTGCGTTGTCGTCCAGCAAGCAGGAGAACCTGTTGTTCCCGGAATACAAAGGGACCCCGCATCCAGACGATGTCGACCTGGATGCGAGAGTGTTTGATCCCCGAGCCACTTTTCTGATCGACGCAGAATTTCGGCGTCGCACGATCGAAGACCGGGAAACGTTGCGAGTTACGCCTCGTTAATTCGTGGCCGAATGTTGGCTTGAGATCGTGACAGCGGTAGAATTGAGTTATTCAAACTTTGTTCAGCCTCAGTCAGGTAGTCATGGCCAATCTCGTTTCTCCCCTCAATTTTAAACAGTGGATCGAAGATAACCGTCATTTGCTTAAACCACCGGTGGGAAACAAGTGTGTTTGGGACGACGGTGATTTTATTGTGATGGTCGTCGGTGGGCCCAATAGCCGCAAAGATTACCACTACAACGAGACACCCGAATTCTTCTATCAGCTTGAAGGCGATATCGTTCTGAAGATCATCAACGATGGTCAGCCGGAAGATGTTGCCATTGGCGAGGGTGAAATCTATCTGCTGCCACCCAAGGTACCGCATTCTCCACAGCGACCGGCTGATACGGTGGGGTTGGTCATTGAAAGCAAGCGGCCGGCGGGGACCAACGACGCCTTGCAGTGGTTCTGCGAACAGTGCCATCACAAGTTGTACGAAGAATCATTCCAGCTGGAAAATATCGTCGACGATCTGCCGCGGATCTTCGAACACTTTTACAGTGACGCCCAAAAACGTACCTGCGACCAGTGCGGTGCCGTGATGGAAGAACCGGCGAAGCTGTCTTAGCTTGTTTCCTTTGTGAATCACAGCTTCCATCAGCATCATGAAGAAAAAACCGCAGAGGGCAGCGTGTTGTAAGGTTCATCGAGAGAATACTCAGCGAACTCTGCGTCTCAGCGGTGAGAAATCGTATCGACCATTTCAGAACGCATGCCAACGATCACATGCGCGGAAAGAAATCTGACCATCAACCGTTACTACAAGCATTTTGTTCGGCCACCATCGACTGGTAAGTTGATGCCGTTGATGTAGCCGGCCAAGGGGCTGGCCAGGAATGTAATCGCGGCCGCGATTTCTTTTGCCTCAGCAAATCGACGAGCCGGAATCGACTGTTTCATTGCCTGAGCAACGTCTGCTTCCTCCTGGCCGCTGTTGTTGGCTTTGGCCGCGATGATACTGGCCAGGCGTTCGGTAGCCGTGGCCCCGGGTAACACGTTATTGACGGTGATTCCATCGACGGCCAATTCGTTGGCCATGGTTTTGGCCCAATTCGCGACAGCACCGCGAATCGTGTTGGATACTCCCAGCCCGTCGAGTGGCTGTTTGACGGAAGTCGAAATTACATTGACGATCCGTCCGTACCCCAGTTCCCGCATTCCCGGGACGACGGCCTGAGCCAGCACATGGTTGCATTTGAGATGTTGCGTAAACGCGGTTTCAAATGCTTCCAGCGTTGCTGAAAACACCGGCCCACCGGGAGGTCCACCGGTGTTGTTGATCAGGATGTGAAAGCTGCCCATATTTTCGACCAATCCGGTTACCGCTTGGCGCAGCCGTTCGGGGTCGGAAAAATCAACAGCAAGGAAGCTGTGTTGTTGCCCTCCAGTGGTCGCTAATCCGTCGCGAACCGCAGCCAGTTTTAGCTCGTTGCGAGCGATTATCACGACCGAACCACCCGCAGCGGCGATGGTTTCGGCAGTCGCTCGGCCAATTCCCTGGGTACTGCCGCAGACAATGGCTCGTTGATTCGTCAAGTCGATGTTCATGGGGATGCCGGGGCGAAACTGTGGTGGGGAACTGGTATATTTCAGGCGGACCCAAACCTCGTTGAAGAGAACAACCATGGATCGAAAACTGCGTATCAACGCGCATTCGCATCTGTTGCCGTATCCGGAACAGATTCCGCAATTCATGAAAGATAACGAGATCTTCTGGGTCGATAAAGACCGTCGCTACATGTTACAGAAAGGCTGGAGCCGACCGGTTACGGATTCCAGTTTCTTTTTAAATGAAAAACTGGAGTGGATGGAACGCTACCACATTGATCACGCTGTCGTATTGACGTTGTCTCAGCTGTACGGCAACGGCTTGCGACTCGAGCAGATGAAAAAAGCGTTGCGATTCCAAAACGATTTCAACGCGGAAATCCAACGCGACTATCCAGCCAAGTTCACCTGTGGATTCGTGGTCCACCCCGGATTCCTGGCCGGTGCGTTGTGGGAAATTGAACGCTGTGTGGAACAGTTGGGGTTGGGTTTGCTGTGCCTGCCGACTCACTACATGGATTGGACGGGTCAATGGCGATGCATTTTTGACGAAGAGATTCGGCCAATCTTCGAAATGTGTAATCAGTACAACCTGGCTGTCGAGATTCATCCTTACGATGGCGAGAAACTGGTGCGGCTGGAAAACACCGCCTGGCGGTTTCACTTGATCTGGATGTTGGCTCAATGCGCTGACGCGTACCACTTCATGACGCTCAACGGCTACCAGGATAAATTTCCCGGCATGCGAGTTTGTTTTGCTCACGGAGCCCAACTGGCCCAAATCAATCTCGGCCGCCGGATTCAAGG
>CAZJEK010000258.1:0-8586 GCA_964545005.1 uncultured Pirellulaceae bacterium | reverse complement strand
TCTGCGGTCACGGCCGAATCGGCCATGCTACATAACTTTCGCGGAGCGAAAGGCGACTATGCGCAACTTCAAAACTGGCGCGTCGGGCTTGTACGGGGACCGGAACGCTTGCCGATCAGTTTGATGTTGAAGTTGAAGTTGAGGTTGAAGTTTAGGTTTAAGTTGAAGTTTGAGCAGGATTGGGATTTCTCAAACTCGATACAAAAACCGATGCTTGCAATCCGGCACTAATTTGTTACCGGTGAAGCTGGTGCAGGATCATTGTCATCGGCGATTGCGATGATCGTTCCGCTGAGTGCTCCGAGGGATAACAAACGCCCAAAGCCACCACCGGAACGAAGGAAGCCCCCGAAGCGACCGCTACCGCCCAGTCCACCATGAAAACCGCCGCCAAAGCCACCGTAGCGGCCAGCCACCATGCCCGAGCTGACAAAATTGCTGTAGTTGCCGTAGTATCCGCCCGTCGCACCACTGCTGCATCCGCAGGCGATCGATTCTGACGCGTACTCGATAGGACCACGATTGGGATTAGCGTAAGCCGGTTCCATGACAACTTCATTGGTCACGGTGTCTTGTAGATCTCCAACCAGCGGTTCGACAACCGATTTGGCGACTTGACTCTCGGCCAGCGAAACTTCCAGCAGGCTGTCGATACGATCACTAAACGAGATCAGTTGGGTTGCTGAGCTTCCGATCGCTTCAAATCGCAACGCGGCGAATCCGGTTTTGCCGACGGCCACGAAGTCGTAGGGTCCAGGCTCAACATCGGGAACTAAAAATGCTCCCAACGCGTTGGTCTGCACCTGGTACATCGGTTGGCCGTTTTGAATCAGGTAGATTTGAACAGACTCGGCATGATCGGCTGCGATCAGAGAACTGATCTGTCCGCGAAGAGAACCGTTGATAATGCGGACTTGTTTGGATTCGTGCTCGTCGTTGAGGTTGGTTGCAAACGAGCGATCTTCAGGATTGCCTGAGATGACTTGCGTGATGGATTGATCGAGCGATTGTTGGAGCAGATTTTTTAAACCCTCGTAGCGGGTTGCCACCGTGCTGATTTGAATCTTGGACGACGTTTCACGACCAGAAGACGGGGCGACGACCGAGATGCCTCGCGCAGCGATCCGCTGCCGGCCGGCAACGACCAGTGAATACGTGCCGGGTTGGATTTTGCCAAGTGTGAAATCACCCTCGGCATCGATCTGCGCCGATGCCACGATGGACTGATTTTTCAAGAGGTACACTTGGACTGCTGTGGTCTGCTGCAAATCGGTGACCCGGCCCTGCAAGTTACCTTTGGCATCGAGAGCGAATTGATGAACCCGCTTGATGATGGGTTTCGCTACCGACGAGTTTCGAAACATCGTGGTGACGGCAATCGGATCGTTCAAGTAAGAGGGGGAATTGTCGACACCGTCTTGCTGGGCGCTGGCAACTCCGATACCCGGGATTGCCGTCAAGACCAGTCCGAGACCCAAGGTTCTGATTTTAGAAGTCAAAGTAGAGCGTCGAGCTGCCATGTTTCACCGGTGATCCAAAACGAGATTTCGAGCGGTTATCCGCTACGAAAGTTTTTCGGAACACTGGCGCGACCGGGTTGATGATTGAAAACCGGGCCGCAAAGGCGTGCTAATCGTCAAGGTTTCCCAGGATCGAGAAATCGATTCAGACGAAAAGAAAAAATTGGTAGCAAGCGAGTTGGTTGTCGTCCTGAGACGTCCCGCACGGCGAAGGTCTCGTAGCATGGCCGATTCGGCCGTGATCGCAATGGGATACTCAATGTTGGGCTGAAGCTTTTGCGGACTCGGGCCACTGGCCCAAGCTACTTCCGGCCAACGTCTCTGCGATTTTCGCCTAGCAACCGGTGATTGGATCTTCTTTGCGAGTCGGGCCCAGAACGGTAAACGCAAACAGGGTTGTTGCCAAACCACCGCCAAACATCAAAAGTTGTAACCAGGGCAAAAACATGACTCACCTCAATTCGTTATCAGAAGCCACCGAAGTTGGTTGCTGGTCTGATCTAAACGCAATTGACAAGCCAATGGTTCAGGCTGAGGGGTCGATTGGTAATTGCTTTAGCAAAACCTCGGAAAAACGGCCTGTGATAGCACCCTGACCCTCACAGTTTAACAATCAGGCAGGCTACGAAAAAAAACTGCCACCGTTATCGAAACGATGGCAGCTGTATCAAATCGGAAACAGTTGAATTTCAACCGTCCGTTTATTCTTCTCCAAGGCCGGTTACCAGGGAGCCCGCACGGAGTAGATTCCGAACTGGTCGGTGTGTGAGGGCCAGTAGGGGGTGCGGGAGAACATTCCGCCACCGCCACCGCCGATGGTTCCGGCGCCAGCTTTACCGAACTGGTGGTGAATCGGGAACATACGGACTTGCCCGACGCCCCAACCGTAGCTGGTTTGGTAGGACGCTGTGGGAGGCACCACCAAGGCAGTCGGTTCGCCGTACCGCCAGTACTGGTAGTTGTCGTGCCAGCTCCGTCCCAATGCTTCCTGCTGGTTCCACTGGTGAGTCAAACCTGCGTCGATGCCACGGTTGCTGTAGGTATACAGTCGATTGGGGGCAAATGGGTTTTGGGCTGCCATGCGAGCGGTTGCCATCGGGCTGACAAAACCGACATCGTTGGTCGTGGTCATCCCTTCGGCATCAAGTCCGTTGTAAACCGCTCGGGTACCCAGTCGAGAGCGAAGTCGTTGAGCATCCGCTTGGCTGGTCATTGCCACGGTGACGGTTGCCACCAGGCAGATCATCAATCCAAATTTTTTCATGTCGCACCTTTTGTTAGTTGAACCGACCCGCGTCCTGGTCAAGGACTGGATCAGGTTGCTGGTTATCGCTTGATCGTGTCGTTGCTGTCAGTGGTGTCTGGTTTGGCTGCGCAAGAGCCCGAAGCGCATCCGCTTTCGGAATCGCCGTAGAAGTAGTCACCCATGTAGGCGTCACCGGCGGTGCCACAGGAACCGTCAGTGCAGCCGAAACCACCGAAGTGGCCCCGCAGCACGCGTCCGCCACCAGACCCGCAGTTGCCACCAATGCAATAACGGCGGGAGTTGAATCGGTAGCCGATTCCCTGCAGACCGGTTGAAAATGGCAGTGGGCCCATGTGATTGTTACCCGCTTGCCAGCGTACCGATGTTTTGTTCAAGGCGTTGCCGCCTCCATAGTAGCCACCGGTGTTATAGTAGTTGTAATAATTCCGCGAATGCTGATACATCATTTCGTGCGGCATCAGCGGTTGGTAGGTGTAATAGGCTTGAGCTCCCAAGTTGGGAACCGGGTGTGGAGCAGGGTACATCGCCGCCGAGCTCATCCCGGCACCTTGGGTGGTGTATTGGGAGAACAGTGGATTGGGCGAGTTGCCTTGTGGAAACTGGGCCTGGGCCGTGGCAGAGGCCGCCATCATGAGAGCGACGGCCAGCGTAGCAACAGTGATTCGACGGAACATGAAAGACTCCTTTGGATTTCGCGCGACAGTGGCGCAGGGCGAGTTGATGATCGCACGACGGCGACTTGGCGTTCATTTCGACCAGAATGGCAACTCGCTTCCATCAAAACCCCGGTGACTCCGCTGGTTGCGTTTGTGACGGTGATAGGGCCTCGAAATCGACTGTTTGGAAATCGGCGGGACTGTTATACTCTCGCCAATCCACATGTTTTGAACCTTTGACCCAGGGACTGACCGAGTGGCCAAACGCCGCAATAGCAAAAAAAAGGTAACCAAATCGTCAAAACAGGCTAAAACCTCACGTCGTTCTCGAAAAAAGAAATCGACGCCATCCAGCAACGGAACCGCCGCGGTTGCCGACGCTGGCCTGTTTGACCAACTGGAAGATACCACTGCCGTTCCATTGCGAATGGCAGCCCAAGCTCGATATCTGAATTATTCACTCTCGGTAATCACCGCCCGGGCCCTGCCCGACGTGCGCGATGGGCTCAAGCCCGTCCAGCGGCGGATTTTGTATACCACGCGAGAGTTGGGACTGGACCATAATTCCAAGCACCGCAAATCGGCCAAAGTGGTTGGTGACGCGATGGCCAACTATCACCCGCACGGTGATAGTTCGATTTACGACGCGCTGGTCCGGATGGCCCAGCCGTTCGCATTGCGGATGCCGTTGATCGACGGCAGCGGTAACTTTGGCTCGATCGACGGCGACAATCCGGCTGCGATGCGATATACCGAATGCCGCCGCACCCGGATTGCCGGTGAGCTGCTGGCCGACCTGGCCACGCGCACCGTCGCGTTGCGTGCCAACTACGACGGCAGTCGCCAGGAACCGGTCGTGCTGCCCAGCCGAATACCCAACCTGTTGCTCAATGGCGCCACCGGAATTGCAGTTGGGATGGCCACCAGTATCCCGCCGCATAACTTGAAGGAGTTGTGCCAGGCACTGCTCAAGCTGTTGAAGGATCCCGAGGTCAAGGACTATCAACTGGTCGCCAATGACGCCGTGCATGGACCGGACTTTCCCACCGGTGGCCAGGTCATCAACACCAAAGAGGAGCTTCGCGAAATCTATCGCACCGGGCAGGGGCCGATCAAGCTGCGGGGTACCAGCTCGGTCGTCAAAGGCGGCAAGCGAAGCCAACGCGTGCTGCGAATCGATTCGATTCCTTACAGCGTCAACAAGGCCAACCTGGTCGAGAAAATTGGCGAATACGTGTTCTCCGGCAAATTGCCATTGGTAACCGATGTTCGCGACCTGTCGACCGACGACATTCGTATCGACTTGACGCTGAAAAAGGACGCCGATGAAAAGAAAGTCCTGGCGTTCCTGTTTAAAAACACGCAGCTGCAGATCAACTTCAATGTCAACTTGACCTGCCTGGTTCCAACTGAGAATCCGGAAGTCGGTCGGCCCGAACGATTGGGACTGAAGGAAGCGTTGTGGTATTTCCTGCAGTTCCGACTGGATGTCGTCACCAAGCGGCTGGAAAATGAATTGAATGCGCTCAACGCGCGGATTCATATCCTGCGCGGTTTCGTGACGATCTTTGATGCCCTGGATGAAATCATCAAGATCATCCGCCGCAGCGATGGTAAAGCTGATGCAGCGAAGAAGATCATGAAACGGTTCCCAGTCGGCAAGGGACGGGGCGGGAGACAAACGGGACTCGATGAAGAGCAAACCGAAGCCATCCTCGAACTGAAGCTGTATCGCCTGGCTCGCCTGGAAATCAACCTCGTCCTGGACGAACTCAAGAACAAGGAAAAACGGGCACGGGATATTCGCAAACTGCTCGACGAAGACACCGCAGATACCAATTCGTCAGGGCGATGGAAGATTGTTCGCGAAGAGATCGAGGAGATCGTTGGCACGTATGGCAAGCTGGACGAATCCAAACGCCGTACCGTGATCGAAGCCGCTGGTCGGGAAGTCGAAATCTCGGCGGAAGACTTTATCGTCGACGAAGATTGCCATGTTCTGATCACGCGTGACGGTTGGGTCAAACGCCAAAAGAATATTGCGGATCCGGTCAAGAGCCGGGTACGGCAGGGGGACGAGGTCCTGGCTTGTGTCGGCGGATCGACTCGCAATACCGTTGGGTTTTTCTCCTCGTTGGGCGTATGCTACACCGCGCGGATGGCCGATTTGCCTCAGTCGACTGGCTTTGGCGAACCGATTCAAAAGTTGTTCAAGATGAAAGACGGCGAAAAAATTGTTGCCGTCCTGTCGTTTGATCCACGGATGATTGGCAATGTCTTCCCGGATCCCAAAGAGCCCGATTATCTTCCAGAGGTGCATGGGTTTGCAGCGACCAGTCGCGGCTTTGCGTTGCGATTCGGACTGGACACCTTTGTTGAGCCATCGACTCGCAGCGGGCGCCGGTTTGCACGAGTTCCGACCGGTGCTGAAGTCATCGACGTGCACGCGATTGATTCGACCGAAACCATACTGGCGATTTCCGCTGATTGTCGCGCCATGATCTGCCCGATGGAAGAAGTGAATTATCTGTCGGGGGCAGGCAAGGGCGTGATGTTGATGAAGTTGGCCAAAACCGATCGGCTGCTGGGAGTCAAACCTTCCACCGGTGATCGCGATCTGTTGACTGTCGAAACCAACCGCGGTGCCCAGAAAAACATCTCCACCGCCAAGTACCGTGTCACCTCGCGCGGTGGCAAGGGAAATGAAATTCAGAAGAATGGCAAGATCTCCAAAGTGATCCGGCCGCCGATTGAGCCTCCCCAACTTCCAGGCAGTAACGGCAACGATTGATCCGTTTGCCGCTGTCCTCGATTCTGATCTAACAACTTCGACCAGCTACGATGCCCGCAGCCAAGAAAAAGACCACCCCCCAATCAGCCTCAAGCAAAACCAGTTACGGCGGTGACAACATCGTCGTGTTGGAAGGCCTGGAACCTGTTCGCAAACGTCCCGGGATGTACATTGGCGGCGTGGGGACAGCCGGGTTGCATCACTTGATCTGGGAGATCCTGGACAACTCCGTTGATGAAGCCATGAATGGCCATGCGACTGAAATCACGTTGCAGCTGCACAAGGACGGCCAGACGGTTACTGTCAGCGACAATGGTCGCGGGATTCCCGTCGATAAACATTCCAAAACCAAGAAGTCGGCATTGGAAACGGTGCTGACGATCCTGCATGCTGGCGGCAAGTTTGACGGCAACAATTACAAAACGGCGGGTGGATTGCACGGGGTTGGCGCGTCCGTCGTCAACGCACTGTCCAAGCAACTGGTCGCAATCGTTAAACGTGATGGCGCCCAGTACCGGATGGAGTTCTCCAAAGGATTGCCGAAATCCAAACTGCAGAAATTGAAAGGCTCCGTGCGGGGTTCCGGGACTTCGATCACGTTTTCACCGGATCCGACGATTTGTCCGCGTACCGACTTCAATCCCGATACCATTCGGCAGCGTCTGGAGATTGCCAGCTTCCTGCATCGCGGTGTGAAGGTGAACTTCGTCGACGATGTGAACGGCACGAAGGAAACCTTCTTCCACGAAAATGGGATCGTGGACTACCTGGGCAAAGTCCTGAAGCAACGCGAAGCGCGACCGATCCATGAAACACCGTTCACCTTGAAGGTCGACGAACCAGATCGTGTCGAACTGACATTGCAATGGACCGAGTCCACTGACGAGCATGTTCGTTCCTACGTCAATGGGATCCCGACCGCCAGTGGCGGTACCCACGAAAACGGTTTTCGTGCCGGACTGAACAAGGCGGTCAGGAACTATTTTGATCAGTACAACTTGATTCCACGTGGGGTCAAGATTTCCCACGAGGACATTCGTGAAGGCCTGGTCGCGATCGTTTCAATCTTCATCTCCGAACCCCAGTTTCAGGGTCAGACCAAGGACCGGTTGAATAATCCTGAGGCTCAGTCGGCCGTCGACAGTGCGTTGCGACCGGCCCTGGAGCAGTGGATGAACAACAATCGCAGCGTCGCCGATCAGATTGTCGCACGAATCATTGCAGCGGCGCGGGCCCGAGCTGCATCACGGGCAGCATCGGCAGCCATTTCCCGCAAAAGCAGTGGTAAGCGATCGATGCTACCGGGGAAGTTGAGCGACTGTTTGAACTCCGGTCGCGGTGATTCAGAATTGTTCATCGTCGAAGGTGACTCAGCGGGTGGCTCGGCAAAGCAGGGCAGGGACCGAAATTTTCAGGCGATCTTGCCGTTGCGGGGCAAGGTGCTGAATACCGAAAGCGCCAGTTTCAAGAAGATGATGGAGAACAAGGAGATCCAGGACCTGGTCACCGCCATTGGCTGCGGGATCGGGCCCAAATTTGACCTTTCCGGGTTGCGCTACGATCGGATCATTCTGTTGGCGGATGCCGATTCCGACGGCCACCACATCACCACCCTGTTGTTGACGTTTTTTTATCGCCACATGCCGCAGTTGATCTCTGACGGCCGGTTATATATCGCTCAACCGCCGTTGTACCGGATCGATATTGGCAAGCAAACCTATTGGGCGGCCGACGATGCGGACAAGGAACAGATCGTTGCCGAACATGGTGCGGGCCGATCCAAGCCCGAGATTACCCGGTTTAAAGGCTTGGGCGAGATGATGCCCAAGGTGTTGTGGGAAACGACCTTGGATCCGGAATCCCGTCGCTTGTTGAAGGTTGAAATCGATGATCACCTGGAAACCGACCGCGTGATCAGCGACTTGATGGGCCGCGATGCGTCAGCGCGGTTCCACTTCATCATGGACCGCGCCGAGGACGCGGTTGAAATTGATGTTTAGGTGATGGACAGCAGGGTGTCGGCGGAAAGTGCTTTCGCAGAGAGGCTGACATTTTTTGTTCCGCTGAACTGGTTAACGCTCGTGTTGAATTGTCGATTTACTCGTTCTCTGCAAAAGGCATCTTGTTAATCTTGTCCATCCTGTGCGCTTTTGGCCGCTTCCTCAAAATGGTCTGTGCACGCAAGTTTCACCTGGAAGTTTGACAGGATGTTCAGGATCAACAGGATTGACGAGATGCTTCCAGGAGTTGGATCCCTGAGTCGACGACTCGCGCGAATGACAAAACTGTCGCGGAGCGGCTGACATTTTTTGCCCAGCTGAACTGGTTGGCGTTGAGGTTGAACTGTCGATT
>CAZJEK010000257.1:0-8633 GCA_964545005.1 uncultured Pirellulaceae bacterium | reverse complement strand
TGCATCGCGACATCAAGCCCCACAACATGATGGTCACGGCAGATGGCACCATAAAAATCCTCGACTTCGGCCTCGCCTCACTAGCGCCAGAAGCGGTAGCCAACGCTGACATCGCCGAAGCTCGCGGTGACTTGACCGCTGCCGGCGCGATTATGGGCACCCCAGACTTCATTTCGCCCGAACAAGCCGAGGACGCGCGCAACGTCGACATTCGCAGCGACATCTACAGCCTTGGTGCGACACTCTACTACCTCCTGTCCGGTCGAGTGCCGTTTGACGAGGGTAGCGTCATGCACAAACTCAGAAGTCATGCACAAGTCGAACCCGCCCCAGTGAATTCGGTGCGCGATGACGTGCCGGACAAACTCGTGGCTATCGTGTCCAAGATGATGGCCAAGGATCCCGATGAGCGGTATCTCACGCCGAAGGAAGTTGCAGACGCTCTGGAGTCGTTCTTGCGAACTTGGCAACCCGTTGAAGCGAACTCACAAGGACAAAGATTGTCAGGTGCTCGAAACGACTTCGGGTCGGGTGTCAAGGACTCAAGCGAAGGCGACGCGGGCCGGAATTGGCTATTTGCCGTTACAGCGGTGATCATTATCGGATGTCTCGCCGCCGGCTTGTACTACACGAACGGCAACATTGGCGGAATTCGCGTTGAAGTGACCGCGCCGGAGGATATTGGGAGCCTGGGCACCCATCCCCTGACAATTGTGGATACGTCCGGCAAGAAGCCGCTAGGAGGGACAACCAGTACCCATCAGGACGATGCCTCTGGAATCACCACCCATTCCTTCACAAGTGCCAACGGTAGATACAACATCACGCTGGTCGAAAAGGTTCTGACTGTTAACGGCGAACGATACACGCTTGAAAACCCGACCGACGCGATCCGCATCGTGGACGACCGAGTTGAAATCACACAAGTTACGGCGCTACCGAGCAAGCCCGAGCTAAAGATCACCGGCAAGACGACAAACAGGGGCACGTCTGGGCTCCCGAGTGTGTACGACTGGAACTTCAAGGGTCGTGACGTCGGTGAGCTGAAGGTTCGATTACTGCTCGCTCAGAACGGAAATACCGATGTCATTCAAGAATTTGATTTCGAAGAGACTCCGACCGAGTTCGCCAATAAGGTTCGCCTGGAAGTGAGAGATGATGCGACCGGTGCGGACCGCAAGCGAAGGGTGAATGCTGTTCTTTTTGTCGAGTCTCCCGTCCCCTCGCGAAGTGCAACTGCCAATGAAGATAAAGGTCTCTCGATCGAAGTCGAAGCGCCCTTCAGCAACAAAATTGAACGAGCCGATCTGGAACCAATTGAACCCGGACAGACAGAATTGCTGCTCGCCTTGAGCTACTGGAAAGGGGACATGACTCACGACGTCTCGATGGAGTCGATGACGGCAGCGACAAAAGGGGGCAATGCCACTTTCCTGTTCGTTACTCTCGACTGGAACCCGGTTCTTGCCCCATCCGACTCGACTTCGGATGAACAAGCCAAGCCCTTTCAAAAAATCCTAGACGTGCCCACGAAGGGCAAAACTGCCTTCGACGGCAACGGGACTTATTTCGCCAGAGCTCAGTTGAGCAAGGATGCAAAGACAGCGCTGGTTGAGTCCGGCGCGATTCTTCAAATGTGGAATCTGGAAACCGGACAACTCTCATCCTTCTCGGAATGGGGCGGCCAGGGTGGAGTCGTTGGATTCGTTCCAGAAGCGAATCTCGCCTGGCACGCTGATCAGGGTGTCGAGTTCTGGGACATGCGTAAGTCTGTCAAGTCAAATCTGGAAATCCCCCACTTAACAGGACCGTCGGAAGGTACACCAATGCCTCCTGCGTTCAGTGAAGATGGAAGGTTGCTGGCTACGCAAACTGATGCTGGGAAGTTTCGATTGTGGAATCTGGAGACGCAGAAGCCGCTTTCGCCAGTGATTGATGCGGGAACGTTGCTCCTGAGGATGACATTCTCACCCAACGGGAAATGGTTGTTCACGGAAGACAAGTCGGGTTGGACGATATGGGATGTAGCGACTCAGAAATGCGTTGCCGGGCCGCTGATGGACCACCTGTCTGATAGGAACACCGACATCGTCGTTTCGCCGAATTCTTCAAGTATCGCGGCATTTGAAGGAAAGCTACCAGGGTGTGAAATTGTTTTTGGAGGTGCTCAGGACGAAACCTGGATGGAACACAAACGAATTCTAATCACCAACCCTGTCGAGCAAGCCATCTGGATTGATTCCCAACACCTTGCAATTGTTGTTGAGTTTGGCAATCAGACTTATCGGCTCAAAGTGATTTCAATCGATGAACTCGAAGTTCAGGATTATGGGTATCTGCGAACCTTCGACAAGATCATGGTTGCTCCAGACCGACAGCATCTCGTGGTAAGCAACTACGCGGCAGTAACCTGTTGGGAATTGGGCCGGAAAGAGCATCTCTGGAAAATCGGAACGTCCGAGGCAGGCCGAAGTCACGATGTCCATTTTGGAAAGGACTGGGTGCTGCTCCACGAGAAAGGGGCAATCACGGGCCCTCGCCCCGCGATCGTTCGCTCGCTGAAGAACGGCAACGAGCTTTGGCGGAAGGAAGATGTCCTTGCCGCGAGCGCAAACGGCAACGCGTTCTGTGTGGTTGATGCAAACGGAATTGAAGTTTGGGAATTGTCGATCCAGCAAAATCGACCGGATCAGATCTCGGAGAATCATACCAATCCTATTTCCGTTATTCGTCAGGCAGTCCTTCCCCAAGATTTTGACGCCGAGGGGGCCGGTTGGGATCGATTCCGTGTTGCAACGCGCGGAGCCAGAGGCGGGACGGCTTCAGGCGTACCGGAGAATCTCAGGCCGTTGCTGGAAAAACTACCGCAACCCAAACTCTCAATACGAAAATTAGCTGGTGACGTGGAAACGGCCGTCAAGCGTCATCCGAGGTGGAAAGCGGGCGTGGCCTTGCTGGGTTTCCTGGAAGCTGAGCTCGGCAACCATGAGCGATCGGTCAAATTGTTTGAACAAGTTATCGCTGAAAAGCAACACCCGATCACTCCCGAGGCAGCGTGGATTTTCGGCTTGGCCTTAGAGGGCAAGAGCCCGCTGCTCGACCAGACTGTGATTGCCCTCTACGAAATCAATGTCGAAGGGGAACGTGATTCGGCGACTTCACTTCGCGAATCAGCGATTGGTTCATTGTCCCGTTTGTACGCAAACGATGGCCGTCGCGATGAAGCCAAGCGACTGCTCCATCGTCTTACCGAGCCCGAAGGCCCTTATGTCGTATGTCCGTGGGCTCGTGGAGAGTTTTATAAGAATCGCTGCACGGAGTGTCACCAACAAGAGAGAAGCCTGGAAAACTACATTTTGATGGCCAACACATTGACCGACATCGGGGCTCCCGTCGAAGCACGAATGTCGCTGGCTCGCATCGGCGTCAGCTTTAAAAATGCTTACGACAGTGACGAAGCCTGGGCGAAAGCGAACAACTTTGTTGGCGACTGGGAGTACCAAGGCAAAGAAGCGTTTCAGCCAGCGAAAGTTAAAGCTGAAAGCAGCATCACCCCCCAGTTGATTCTCAAAGCACTTGAGTCGGGCGTGTTCAATGACACCAATCCGCTGAAAGCCGCCAGTCCAGAACCCGCATCCGACATCGAATTGTTTTTGGGCGTCCGCGGTGAAAGCGGCAAGTCGATCTTGTTCAGTCCTGTGATCGACATGCTCGCACTCGCGGCCCAGGCAAAAATTGCCGATGCTGCGATCGCCAACATTCACATCGATCGAATGTTGGCCGATTCCTTCCAGAAGAACTCTTCCCAGAATGATCCCGATCAACTCGAAGTTGGGATTGCAGCCACCGTGTTTGCTTTCCAGCGTAACGATCTCGATGCTGCGGAGAAACGAATCGAGACACTAAACAAGCCGTTGCCAGACGAAAACCTGCGGAAGGCTGCCGTCGGTTTGTGGCTCGTCGCCCGCGAGGCGCTCAAACACGAAAGGACGAGGAAATCCGGCGAAAAGCTAACCGAGCGTGCACTGGCAGCGGCAGAGCAGCAAGCCGATCCATCATGGGCCAAGGCCATTCGCGAAGAAGTCCTGGAGCACGACCAGGAACGAACGAATGATGCAAGCATCAACGAAACGGCCCCAGGGAGTCAAGAATGACCGATAGTGACAATAACGAGATTCCCGACCAGCGGCACCGTTCGTTCCAGGTCAGCGATTTTTCGGTGCGAGACATTCCTTTCGCGCTGCTGGCTTTCATCATTATTTGTGCTGCCAGCGTAGTTCTGGGCCTTTTCGTCGAATCTCTTTCTTCGTTCTGGCGAGGCTACTTGTGGGGAATCGTGACCACGATACTTGCACTGGCAATCTTGCGGCAGATTTTAAGTGCCTGGTCGACAAACACGGAATCGGATGTTGAGAAAGCCTAATATGCAGTCACGAATCATCTCAATTGCAATTGCATCAACGTTTCTTGTAGGTGTTGCAGCTTGGTTTGGTGCTCGCTATTGGACGTTCGGTCACTACTCATCGATTTCTATCGCTGTCGGTTCCGCATTGGCGATTACCCTTGTAGTTCTCGTGGTTCGTGGGAACGTGTTTTATCGCTGGCTCGCGGTCGCGATCAGTGCCGGTCTGGCCTACCGTTCTTTTGCGCTGTTTGTCTACTTGAATTCCAAAGAAATGCTGGGAGGAGCATACCTCCTTCCCGGAGCCGCTTTCTCTGTTTGTTCGGTAGCGCTTTTTGCCTTGCTACTCACCAGTCATCAGCAGGATCAAGAAACCATAAAATGAAGTCGTCCCAGACTCTCCCTAACAGAGACGAGCAAGTGAGCATACGAGCCAACAAGACAACGCTCTTATTTGTACTTGGGCTGCTGGTGATTCTGTTCTGCGTAGCCTTAGCGAACACTCGCTACATTTCGACGCCGCGTTTGGTGATCAAGTTCGATGGCAGGCCCCTGAGCAACGTGACATTGCTCCTACCCAACGGTGGCGACGGCCCCTACCAACTGGACGACGATGGAAGCATCACCGCCCGAGAGCTCGGCTGGAGAGAAACGAGCATCCTGGTTCCTTTCCCGGACGGAAGCGGCGGCGCTACAGTAGATTTCCCGAAGCATGGAACGAAAACGGTCGATTTTCGCGGCCGCATGACGACTACTGAAATCGTCCAGTATTTCGGATTGGTATCAGAGGAATTCGAAGCGTTTAACCTATCGGACGAAGAGATGGCGGATATCGAAAGTGGCCGCAGATCTTCGGCGGAATTTGTAGACGAAATTCGGCAAGCTAATCGATGAGCTGGTCTTCGCAAATAATAGGCGACGATAATGAAACGAATAGTGAAAACTGAAAGTATTGAGGAATGAAGATCGTACCAGCGGCTGATTTCTTCTTGGCTGAACACACCGCCTCCTAAAAGTGGGACTAGGCATGCAGAGACTCCATCAAAATCACAGTTCATTGCGATTCTCTCGCTGTTCCGTGGCGATAGCCGTTGGCTTGGCATTGCTGGCCATGCCAAGCTCGGATCTGCATGCCCAAAAGTCAGAGGGACCGGAGTTTAAGTTCGATCCGGACAAAGCGCTGATCTTCAAGCCAGACCCGAAGCAGTCCCATAAACCTATCTCAACACAATGTCTCAGTTCCGACGGAAAGATGAGGGCCGAGGCCGGATTCAGGAAGGTTTGCGTTTACTCTTTTCCCGACGATAAGCTACTGCATGAGGTCGCGACGCCCAATCGAACGGCGGCTCCCACGTTTTCACCCGACCTCAAGACTCTTGCGTTCGCCGATTACGTGGGGAACTTGGGGGTCGAGTCCGTGATCTACACGCTGGAGCTTGAAACGGGTAAGCAGACGAAGATCGGTAGCTGCTACGGACCGATCATCCGGCTCGCGTTCAGTGGAGATGGAAAACGACTTGTGGGAGCTTCGGTATACGGACTTATGGCACTGGCGGCCAAGCGGCAGTTGCAGCGGGATATCCATGGTGAGGTTGCTGTCTTCGATGTTTCAACTCAGAAGGATTTGCTGCGTACGGCCTACGTCTTGCCGGAACGTGTCTCGCCCGATAACGCGGAAAGATTGTTCCGTCATGTTCCGGCGCACATGGTCCTCGACCAAGACGGATCGACGCTTCTGCTCGCCTCCACCTCTGGCCTGATCAAAGTGATCGACGTCGAAACGGGTGACAACAGAATCTCAATCAAACTGGACGGTGAATCGGCCAAACTCGAAGAAACGCCGGAAACAGGCGATGAGGTGAGTCAGCGCGACGAACTGGATCAATTGCTGGAAGAGACGGAGGATGAGCGGCTTACCTACAGCCCCGACAAGAAACTGCTGGCCCATATGGATGAGCGCCAGGTCACGGTTTGGTCCGTCGAGGAAAGACGGCGGTTGCATCAGTTTGTTCTGGAAGGGAGGCCGCTGGCGGCTCCCTTCAGCCCCGATGGCGGGAGCCTGGTGACGGCAGACGGTGAGGGGAATCTTGAGTACCGCTCAACCATCAAATTGTGGAGCCTCGCCACGGGCGAAAGCCGGTTAATTGCACAATTTCTGGGGTCTCCCACCCACTTGTCGTTCAGCCCGGACGGGAGCCGTCTCGCCGCAGCCTCGAATCTGAACTTTATTGGATCGATTACCAGGAACCCTGAAGGTGGAATCACTCCAGACCGGATTCAAACGGGTGGCAGCATCCATGTGTGGCGCGTGTCCGACGGAACCGAACTGCTGAAAGTCGATATCGAACTGCCGGAATACACCGCGAAGCTGATGGAATTCCAGCACGCAGGAGCCGATGATCCTGATTTCAATAGGGAGAAGGCAACGGATCCCCTGCAGACTGCCTACTACGAAGCGGTCCGCAGACGCGTGCCCTACCGTCTGAATTTCAGTCCGGACGGCCAGCGATTAATTGCGGTGTCGAAGTCGGGCGAGGAGACCATCTTTGATTCCCAAACCGGGAAGCCACTTCGGCCGAATTTAAGGGGCGAGAAAGACGTCGCTGACCATCATCGGGTCGTTTACGAAACCGAGATCGACGCGGACATTGATGCTGTCTGGAACTCATTCACAACGAATCACGGTCTCCGAATGTGGATGCGGTCCTTTTTTGCTACGGCCAACAAACGGTCGCTCGACAAGCTCAAAGAAGCATTGAAGCAACAGCAGGTAGCAAAATCATCTGAAGTCACGGATGAGGACGTAGAAGCCGCGTATGCGTGGGCAAAGGAAAAGTTGGCGGTGAGTAGCTCAACACAGTTGCCGCATTTGCGAGGAAATTTTTCACTTCCGCTCGCGCGCCCCATTACTTCGTTGGTTCTCTTCAACGTTTCCGTCACCGATGAAGAGCTCAAGCACTTGGCCGCGTTTCCCAAGCTCAAGCAACTGGCCATAAGAGGAAAGGGCATCACCGACGACGGATTGAAACATCTGTCGACGCTGAAGGAGCTGGAGAGGCTTTCGCTGAGTGGCACGAGCCTATCCGACGCGGGCATGAAACACCTTGCCAAGCTGCAAAACCTGAAATGGCTGGAACTTGGCGGTGCCCAGATCACTGTTGCCGGAATCAGGGAACTCGCCAGCCTCCCCAATCTGCAGGATCTTTCGCTCATCCGGTCGGCCATTGATGATCAAGCGTTAAAGGAAGTCGGCGAGTTAAAAGAACTGCGAAAACTGAACCTGCGAAAGACAACGGTATCCGACGAGGGCCTCAAGCATCTCGCGAGTATGCCCGAACTGCGTGAGCTTGTATTGCAAAGCACAGCAATCACGGCTGAAGGATTACGTCATCTCGCTTCGTGCAAATCTCTACGACTGGTTTATTGTTGGGGCACCAACGTTACCGAGGACGAAATTCGCCAACTCAAAGAGATCATGCCAAATTGCGAAGTCGACAAGGTTTTGATCGAATAGCCGCGCGTTATTATTCAGCCAAGTTCGGCACGATCGGCATGCGTTTCAAACTCGTCGGTTTGCAGGCGATGCTCTCGAGCCCGGATTCGTGGACATTTCGATTTCGCCCGCTGCATCTCTCCCAAGCCAACCCTGGTCAGTTGGGATCGATTTAGCGAGGCCAACACCACTAAACCGAGGCGGAGAGAGACAGCGAGGCGAACGAGATTTTGGACCCGCAGTAGTCGGCGCGTCGACGGTTCCCCGGGCAGACGGTAAAAACGCGGTGGATCCCGCTTGCGATGGCAGAATCACTCGTCAACACAAATTTCAGCAACATGCAGCGGATGAAACGATAAACAATCCCCGCATTTGGCGGCGTCGTGATGGGGGGCGTTTTCGATGGCGCCGACAAAGAACCCGTCCTCATCAATTTCTCTAATCTTCACCCACATTCGTTCGCGCTGACCATCTCCCTTTCGGCCATCTCGTCAGCGAAAATGAAAATCAGTTTGACGAAGTCGCCAACATCCAACTGCTCAAGGTTGTCCTCGGGTGGTGGATTGATGTCATCCCGGTATTCCGAGAGCCACACCGCATCCGTATGATTTGGCGGAATTTGAGTGCGCAGATATTAACGCGCATCTTCCTGCCGGTGCCGCGACCAAAAACGGCGGCTACATTCTGTTCACCTGAAAATAATCATTGGCGGTTGCCAAATACCAAATTCAGGCGACC
>CAZJEK010000256.1:3972-8660 GCA_964545005.1 uncultured Pirellulaceae bacterium | reverse complement strand
TTTAAGCGTTTTGGATGCCAAGTGTCGAATCGGGAAGACTCCCGCTAAACGTTCGGCCGTTTGACCCGACAACAATACGCTGGTTCCCGTTTCACGGTTCAGTGCTTCCAGGCGTGCCGCCAAATTGACGGTCGTTCCCCGGGGGCCGTATTTTAACCGCGTGCGACTTCCCGAGTTCCCGACCGAAGCGATACCGGTGTGAATCCCGATACCGACCTGCAAGGGTTGCCCCAGTTTTTCGGCCCACTGACGGTTGAGTGCTGGCAGCGTTCGCAAAATTTCATGGGCTGCCTGGCAAGCCAGTACCGGATGCTCCGATTGATCCCAGGGAGCATTCCAGAAAGCCGATATTCCATCACCGTAAAAGTCGATGATGACTCCGTCCAAATCCGTGATCGCATTGCTGAACCGATCCATTACGTCGGCCAACAATTCAAACGATTGCTGCGGACCGATCTGTTCGGCGATACACGAGTATCGGTGCAAATCAGCGAATAAAACGGTGACTTCCTTGACGGTCGGTTGTAAAACGCTTCGATCGGATTGCAACTGCTGGGCAATCCGCGGCGCGAATGCCTGTTCCAGTAAGATACCAGCCCTGGCAGCCTGGGACTCCGATTCCAGTCGAATCATGCCAGCCGACAACGAATCACAGACGACCTGCACAAATTGCGCTTCCAAAAACCGGATCCCCTTCCGCGCGTTACGTCGGTTGAGACTCCGAAAGCCATAGGCAATCGCCACCACCTGACTATCTGCATCGATCACCGGACAAACGACAGCGGTATGCAAGTCATCCAACGTTTCCCAACGATCCAGCACGGACGCATCGTGGTACAACGTTTCCCCAGTATCCCCACAGCGACGGACCAGGTCCTCGCGGTAGTAAATCCCATGATCAGGATAGGGAACGTGGCTGGCGATCACTTGCCAGTCGTGTTTCGCGGGACGCAAAATCAGACACCCGTCCAGCCCTCCCGGATTGAAGACGGCCTGGGCAGCCAACTGAAACAACTCCTGGCTGCCAGCGGCAACCTGCTGCAAATCGCTTAACGTTTCCAGCCAGGCAGCCAGCGTTTCTGGCCCCGGAGATGTCCGCTGTTCAGCTTCACCCGGCAACAAGGTTTTGGCCAGCGAGGTCAAGCCAGCATCCATGTTGTGCGCGACACTGCGGTCAACCAGTTGATATTGAGTCTGGCCAACGGCAAATGATACTGGCAACGATATTGTGGTGCGCCGACCACGATGAATTCGCGGTCCATGGCTGAGTGCAACGGATCGACCGCAATTGGTAAATTCGACTCGATTCGATTGCTCACCATCCCCCGGTAAAAACGTAAGTGTCAAATCCAACTCGCCGGCAGGCTGAGTCTCAACGTGAATTGTCTGACTCTCAGCCCCGTCATTGTCATCCTCGCGGACAGGACCACCTAGCAGGCGAATGGTGCCCGGCAGTGAGTTGTATTGCTGGTGAACCTGCTGGTTAAGTACGGTCAGGGTCAGCATGAAAACGGTACACAGTTAGTCGATGAACTTGGAACAATCCTGACAACTGTAGGTTGAGAATTTGTTGGCCCCAATGAAATTCTTCAAGGCGTTTTCCCGGTCAGTCGATGGTGGAAGAGACGCCGCAGGTCCGTTTCAATCCAGCCCCGTCAAACTGTACCGATTGTTCCGATGGTGCCAGTTGGATGGCCCTACGATCCCTGTAACCGCACCCGCCAAACAACCAATCCATGGATCTGGCCCCATATCTTATCCCTGCTATCGGAGGTCTGCTGTGCCTGCTGTCGCTGGCTCAGTTGGGGTTTTGGGCTGCGCAGAGTTGGCAGTTTCAAACGCACAATCGCAAACAGTTCGACCTGGCCCGTGAGTTGATGCGGCGGCAAATCGAATCCGCCCACCAAAGACGGCAGCAAAGCAGCCAGGACGCGCCGACCGAAGCAGATGCTGCCGATGATCTTTCCCAGATCCAAGTAGCTACCGAATCGCGGGAAGTCAGCGTCGATGCCGCCGGACGCTGGCGCGGTTTTCGTGAGTTTAAGATAGTCCAGGCCCAGAACGAAGCTCGGAGCTGCCGAACGCTGATCCTGAAACCTGTCGATGGGCTACCGATCGTCGACTTCGTCCCCGGCCAACACTTGCCGATTCGGTTGACGATTCCGGGCCAATCCAAGCCCGTCACTCGCTGCTACTCGCTGTCCAACGGTCCCGCTCAGGGGTACTATCGGTTGACCATCAAAGCCGTGCCGGCGCCAACTGGCCAGCTCCAGGTGGCTCCCGGTGTTGCCAGCAACTTTATCCAATCGCTGCAAGCCGGAGACCACATTGAAGCTCGAGCCCCCGCAGGAAAGTTTCTGCTCGATTGCGAATCTCAACGTCCCATCGTGATGCTGGCCGGAGGGATCGGCATCACCCCCATGACCTCCATCATTGAACATCAACTTGCTCAGCAATCGAAACGGCTGATGGTCCTGGTGTATGGTGTCCGCAATGGATTGGAACAACCCTTTAAACAATGGCTTGACCAACAGGCCGCCGCCCACTCCAACTTGATCGTGGTGCATTGCTATTCCCAGCCACTGGCGGATGAACTCCAGGGACGAGACTACCAGGTGCCGGGGCGAGTGTCGGTGGAACTGCTGAAACAGATCCTGCCTGATAACCAGTGCGATTTTTATCTTTGTGGGCCTCCAGCATTCATGGAATCGTTGGATACTGGACTCCAACAGTGGGGAGTTCCCGATGCGCTGATCCGATCGGAAGCGTTTGGGCCGGCCGCCCGTCCGACTCGTCAACCAGTTGCAAACCAATCATCGGCCCGGATTGCCTTTTCGAGATCCAGTCAAACAGCAAACTGGACGGCTGAATGTGAATCATTGTTGGATTTGGCAGAACAAGCTGGCGTCGAAATCGAATCCAGCTGCCGGTCGGGGAGTTGTGGCACTTGCGCGGTTCACCTGTTGGCTGGACAAGTTCAATACCCCGACGACATTGACGCCGACTGCGAACCCGATCAATGCCTTCCCTGTGTTGCCGTCCCGCATCCGTCCTGCCAGGAGATCAAACTGGACGCATGATCAAGCCGAACCACAACTCGAATGCCTGGACATTGCTGGTACTGGCCATCGTCTGGCTGATTCCCCAGGTCGCCGTTGCCCAGGGCGTACAATGCGATCCAGAAAAAGTCGTGACCGCCGCGCAGTGCGCCAAATGCCACAACAGCGAAGTATCGGTCTGGAAAACGACACCACATTTTCAAACTTACGAGCAACTCTCGCGCAATCCAAAAGCCAAACAGATTTGCCAGAACCTGGGTCTAAGGTCGGTCAAACGAAGTGATGTCTGCATTGATTGCCACTTCACCAAACAATCGATCGATGGCAACATCAAACCGGTTTCAGGGATTTCCTGCGAATCCTGCCATGGCGCAGCCCAGGACTGGATTTCGGTCCATAGTGACTTCGGCGGACCGACGACGACCAAGGACATGGAGACACCGGAGCACGCCATTGAACGCTACCAGACCAGCATGGAACTGGGCATGCGGAACACGCGCGACCTGTACCTGATCGCCAGCAGCTGCTTCAATTGCCATACCGTGCCCAACGAAAACCTGGTTAACACGGGAGGTCACGTCGCCGGCACATCCGACTTTGAATTGGTCAGCTGGTCCCAGGGCAAAGTCCGACACAACTTCCTCCGCTCTGACGGTGCCACCAATGCACCCGCCTCGGCCGCCCGTTTACGAGTCATGTTTGTGGTCGGAATGATCGCCGATCTCGAATACAGCACGCGAGCAACAGCCAAAGCGACGTCACATTCAACTTATGGCGTGACCGTGGCCCAGCGAGCAGCCCGCGTGGCTGGGCGGTTGTTCGAACTGCAACAAAAAATCAACGATCCCCACGTCCAACAAGTGCTCGAAGCATTTGCTCAAGCTGAATTGCGAACCAACAACGAAGCCGCATTGACTGCCGTCGCCGATCAGATCCAAGCCGTCGGACGGCAATTCGCCGCCACCAATGACGGTAGTCAATTGGCGGCGATTGACTCACTACTACCGACACCTGAACAATACCGCTAAACCACGATCGTTCAAGGAAGAACGTGAGCGCTAACCCTACCAACCAGGCTATCCCGCGTCCCCAACGCTGGGACGAACCCTTCGATCCGGACATGTCGGATAGCGAAGTTGCGCGGTTGTTGCAGCTGGAGCCGTTCGCTTCGATGGATGCGAAAGCGTTTTCCAAAAATGTTCCGCTGGACGGTCTGCTCCGGAATGACTGTCGACTGTTGGATCTGCAAGCCGGTGACATCATCGTCCGCGAAGGTGACTACGGCAGCAGCGCGTTCCTGATCCTCAGCGGGCAGGCGTTGGTGTCGATGAAAAAACTACCAGACCAATTGCTGGGCCGGAAGACCCGCAAGAAGTCCGATTGGCTGACCGTCCTGCTCAACCAATGGCGAACTCCCCAACATCCGGAAGTGCGGGACTACGACAACACCGAAACGTTGACCAACGAAGAAGTGGGGACCCGCAACAACGGTGCCCAGACTCGCGTCTTCCTGCATGATGTCCCGCGCGTCCTGGGCCCGCACGAATCGATTGAACTGCAGCGAGGGGAAATTTTTGGTGAGATTTCCGCGCTCACCCGGTCACCTCGATCTGCCACTGTCGTCGCCAA
>CAZJEK010000256.1:1949-3962 GCA_964545005.1 uncultured Pirellulaceae bacterium | reverse complement strand
GGAAATTCGCTGGCAAGGATTTCGCGAACTGCTCAATCGACACCCTGCCCTGCGTGAACACGTCGAACGCCTGTATCGCGACAACAGCCTCCGTTCCCACCTGAGAGAGATCAAGCTCTTCCAGGATCTGGAACCCATTGAACTGGAACAGATTGCCGACGCAACCCGGTTTGAATCATTCGGCGAGTTTCGTTGGAATCGAAAGTTCAAATCGACTCAGAAAAAGGACATCGCCGAGCGGATTCTGGAAGAGGAGATCATTGCCCAGGAAGGCGACCCGGTCGACGGACTGATCATGATCCGTAACGGCTTCGCCAGATTAAGCCGACGTTATGGTGCCGGCCATCAGACGATCGCCTACCTTGGTCGCGGCCAAACATTCGGCCTGCGGGAACTTGCTCACAACTGGAAGACGGGGCAACAGCGGCCCTGGATGCTCAGCCTGCGCGCACTCGGACACGTCGACATCCTGCGGATTCCAGCCGAAGTGATTCATCAGTCCGTATTGGCAAAACTCGATCCCCAGGCGTTACCACCACCACTGCCACCGGAGCATCCAGGGCATTCGAATCGACAGGATCGACGATTGGCCGATCGCAATGCTGCCGTCGATCGTCCTCTGCTGGAATTCCTGGTCGACAAGCGCTACGTCAATGGCACCAACACGATGTTGATTGACCTGGATCGCTGCACCCGCTGCGACGATTGCATCCGGGCCTGCGCCGCGACTCACGATAACAACCCTCGGTTCAATCGATCCGGAGAGATCCACGATCGCTGGATGATCGCCAACGCCTGCATGCATTGCCAGGACCCGGTCTGCATGATTGGTTGTCCGACTGGTGCGATCGGTCGCGACGCTGAAACGGGAAGCGTTGTGATCAACGATCAGACCTGTATCGGATGTTCGATGTGTGCCAACAGTTGCCCCTATTCGAACATCCAGATGGTTGAGATCAACACGCCGCAAGGATTGCCGATCGTCGATATCGACTCCGGTCGCCCGATCCAGAAAGCGACCAAATGCGATTTGTGTCATGACCATTCCGGCGGCCCGGCGTGTCAGAGCGCCTGCCCCCACGATGCCCTGTTTCGGGTCGATTTGTCCAGTGAATGCGATTGGGAGGGGATGAAGTTTGGGATCTGAAAAAATCTCAAATCTCAAATCTCAAATCTCAAGCCTCAAGCCTCAAGCCTCAAGCCTCAAACCAACCTCCATTGTCTCGACTCAAAAATCACACTCGCCAACGACGCCTTCGCCGACGAACCCGCAACGGGTTGGTCGCCGCGTTGTCGATCGCGTTGTTGGCACTGCTGGTTTGGACGATGGAACAATCGTTGCGTCATAGTTCGTTTCTGACAGGATATCTGTTGATGGGCAGCTTTGTCGTTCTGACCGGGTTGGGCATCCGCAAACGACTCTCGTTTCTACCGGCACTGGGATCGACCAACTTCTGGATGCAAGTGCATTTGTATGTCGGACTGGCTACCTTTGCCATGTTCGCGCTGCATGTGGGCTGGAAAATCCCCGATGGTTGGTTGGAATCTGCTTTGGCGGCGCTGTTTTTCATCGTCGGCGGCAGCGGCATCTACGGCGCCGTGATTACGCGTCGTTATCCAGCCAAACTAACCAGCCTGGGTGGTGAAGTGATCTTCGAACGCATCCCTTTGCTGCGGGCTCAATTGGCCGGACGGGCGCGAACACTAGTACTGGAGTCGAGCCTGCACACCGATGTGCTTGGTCGCTTCTACGTCAATCAGCTGGCAGACTTTCTTGAACGGCCCCGCAACCTGGGATATCTGCTGGCACCTTCGGGTCATCGCAAGCGACAACTGGTTACCGAAATTGCGGATCTGGACCGTTACTTGAGCGACGATCAGCGTGAGGTTGCCCGAGCTGAACTTCACCGTGTCGTTCTGGGAAATGGTCTTCGAGGCAGACAGGGCACCGTGCATCAGCAGGTTGCCCGAAGAGGCGGCGTCGAAGATCCCGAAGTGGGTGATGGTGATGTC
>CAZJEK010000256.1:0-1939 GCA_964545005.1 uncultured Pirellulaceae bacterium | reverse complement strand
GGTTGGTCGCGAATTAAGCGAACTGGTCGAAGAACGAGACAAATTGGATTATCACTACGCGCTGCAGGGACGGTTGAAAATCTGGCTGTTCGTCCATATCGGATTCACCTACAGCTTGTTGTTATTGTCGCTGCTGCACCTGGTCCTGGTCCACGCCTTTGCGGGAGGCGTGGGATGATCCGGAAACTCGACGCGGAAAGTCGCCGGCAGTCGGCGCCGCCGTATCATCGGCCTCAGGACCCCTGGGTGGAGGTCGTCGTTGCCGCTGATGACAACTCGCCGCAGACCGTCGCGATTCGCCGTCGGTCGCTTCGACAACGGCGAACGTTGTTTACCTGGTCGGTCACCGCGTTGACCTTGGGCGTGATCTTGATCCTGTCGACATCCCCCTACCGAATGGAATTGCTGGCGCCCGGTGCACTGTCGTCGCCCCACGCCCAATTACTGAATCAACAAGGTGCTGATCGTTGCGCGGCCTGTCACGCGGCGGCCGATGAATCAGCCTTGAGCTGGGTTTCCCGAACCATCTGGGGAGCACGTGAGCACTCGCCGTCCCAATCTGAATTGTGCCTGAAATGCCACGACCAGTCATTCGACTCCAGTTTGGCGCTAGCCCCGCACAACGTCGCTGCCGCCAAACTGGCAGAAAAAACCAAACAGCGCCAGGCCGCACGCCCAGCTTCCTTCAAACTGAATACGGGATTCGCAGCACCGATCGATCACGGTCAGATCGCTTGCAGTGCCTGCCATCGGGAACACCACGGCAATGACCGGTCGCTGGTCGCATTAACGAATCAGCAATGCCAGGTTTGCCACTCGGATTCGATCCACGCCTTCGAGCTGGACCACCCCGAATTTACCAGCTATCCGAATAGGTCGCCGGCAGGCATCAAATTCGACCACGCGATGCATGGCCAAAAGTACTTTCCGGAATCAAATTCTGAGTTCGATTGTCGGCAGTGCCATGTCAATGGTCCACTGAAAGCGACGCAACAGCTGGTATCGTTTGAGATTGGTTGTGCCCAGTGCCACGATGAAAAATTGAAACAGCAATTCTCCGGCCCGCAAGGTTCCCTGCTGCTGGTGTCGTTGCCGATGCTGGATATGGAGGCCTTCGAAGCCGCAGGCGTCGATATCGGTACCTGGCCACTTTCGGCCACGGGTGATTTTGATGGCCGGCTTCCGCCGCTGATGCGGGCGTTGTTGATGTCGGATCCCGAAGCAGCTGAAGTGCTGCGGGGTCATCGTTTGAGTTTCAGCTTTGCAGACCTCGATCCCGACCAGTCCGAGGACGTGCGGCAAGCCGGCATCCTGGTCTGGAGCATCAAACGATTACTGCGAGATCTGGCGATCGACAGTCGCGGGACGCTGAAACACCGCTTGTCCGACGCGCTGGGACAGGAATTGACAGCACGACAAATCGACGCGGCCACCAACGACGTTACGTTTCGACAACAGGGATTCATCAACGCAGTCAGACGCTGGTTGCCGGGACTGGAACAGGAGCTCGCCTTCCAGTTGCCTGATCTGCCACCAGCTTCCCAGCAGTCGATCGCCAGAAAGCTTGATCTCCCGGTATCGGGAACAGCCAGTAACTGGTGGACCCGAGATGAAAAAGTTCTCGGCATTATCGCCACCAGGTTTGGCATCGGCAAACCACAAGAACAGGAATTGCTCGCCGAAAACCCATTGAAAAATCGAATCCAACGCGGCGATTCGTCTCGGTTACCCGGCGCGTCGTCGCCGCCGCCAACGGATCCGGTCACGACGCAACAGGCGACTCAAGAGACAACACCCGTTGAGCAAGCCCCCGCCCTCACTCCAACGCAATCGACCGGACAACTGTTGGCTGTCAATCCGTTGAAAAAACTGCTCGGCGGAACGGAGGCGGCGATTGCTGACCCGGACCAAACGAATCCCAGTCCACTCCAGACCGCAC
>CAZJEK010000255.1:0-8699 GCA_964545005.1 uncultured Pirellulaceae bacterium | reverse complement strand
CACGCATCGGTGTAGCCCTCGCTCACGCGTCGGGTTTCCATTCCCAAGCAAAAGCGGCGCAAGTGCAACTTCTAATGATTCGCCGTTGCGGCGACGATTCTTCTTATTCAAACCAAACCAATTCGCCCTCCAGGCCCCCGGCTGTGATATCCTGATCGTGCTCTGTCCACTTCCCGCCTGAGAATGGGTGATCACGATGCGAATCGCATGCCTGCTGTTGTCCGTCATTCTGGCTGTTTTGGTGGCCGCTCCCTGCGCCGCCGAACAACCCAACGTGGTGCTGATCATGACCGATGATCAGGGGTTGGGCGATTTTGGATGTACCGGCAACCCCTTGGTGCAGACGCCCAACATCGACCAACTGTTGGAACACAGTGCACGGTTTGAAAACTTCTACGTGTGTCCCGTTTGTTCCCCGACTCGCGCGAGTTTGTTAACTGGGCGGTATCACTACCGGACCGGTGTGGTGGATACTTTCATCGGACGGTCGATGATGAATGCCGACGAAGTTACGTTGGCGGAACGTTTTCAGGCCTCTGGATATCGCACCGGAATTTTTGGGAAATGGCACCTGGGCGATTGCTTTCCCATGCGGCCGTTCGATCAGGGGTTTGATACTGCAGTCGTGCATCGAGGCGGTGGGATTGGTCAATCATCTGATCCCATTGGAGCCGAGGGCAAGTATACCGATCCGATCCTGTTTCATAATGGGACGGCGGTGCAGGAGCAAGGCTATTGCACTGACGTCTATTACGATCGAGCGATTGAATTTATCGAGAGTTGCGTTCAGCAACAGAAACGGTTCTTTGTCTATCTGCCCGACAACTGTCCCCACGGACCATTCCGCGACGTTCCCGAAAAATGGTATCAACGATATCGAGAGATTGACTTGTCTGCCGAAAGCTACCCTACCGTTGCGGGTGGGGAACCGATCAAATCATCGACCAACGCGGATAAGAATGTTCGTGTGTTTTCGATGATCAGCAATGTTGACGAAAACATCGGTCGGTTGCGAAACCGGTTGGCGACGCTGGGTGTCGCTGACAATACGATTGTGATTTTCCTGACCGATAACGGTCCCAACGGGGAACGATATACCTGTGGCTTAAAAGGACGGAAGACCTCGGTTTACGAAGGTGGTATCCGGACTCTGTTTGGCATCCATTGGCCGCAGGGGATCAAGTCGCCGATCACGTTGTCAGACGTGGCCGCGCATATCGACGTGACGCCGACTTTGATTGAGGCTTGTCAGTTAAAACCATTGCCGGGCGTCGGCGACCTGGACGGCGTCAGCCTGTGGCCGCGGTTGACCGGCCAGGCCGATCAGCTGCCGGAGCGAAACTTGTTCCTGCAAGTCCATCGAGGCAATCGGCCGCAGCGATACCATCACATGACCGTTCGGGGGCCTCGATTCAAGCTGGTTCACCACAGCGGTTTTCACCAGCAGGGGTTTGCTGGTCCGCCCAAGTTTGAGCTGTTTGATTTGAAGCAGGATCCGTTCGAGCAGCAAAACATCATCGATCAGCATCCGGAACGGGCAGCAGCGATGCAACGTGCCTACGATCAGTGGTTTGATCAGATCGAAGCAGCGCGGGGCGATTTCATGCCACCTTGGATCAAGGTATCACCGGCCGATGAGAATCCGCTGGTGTTGACTCGCCAGGATGCCTTTCGCAGTCCCGACTCGAAACCAGCTCAATGGCCGCGTACTGATGGTTGGCGGTTGAGTGCCGCGGAACCGCAGTCGGGAAAAGCAACCGTTTTCTTTCGCAAGCCTCAAACCGGGACCGTGATCGTTGCCGTTGGTGAGCGACGGTTTGAAGCCGCCATTCGACAGGCCACCCAGGTTGAACTCTCCGTCACAGTCCCCGCCGGCGATTTCACGCTGACTTCATTTGTTGTACCCGATCAAGACAAAGCCAAACCGCAGCAGGCTTACCAGCTTCAGCTGGATTGGAAATAAACGTTTTGGGTGTGTAGTGCCACTTGAATAAATCAGCTCGTCCGCGAACACGCTTGCCGCAGAGTGAGTGTGGATCAAGCCTGTCGGACGATGACTCGAATGTGAGGCTTCTCGCCGGCGGGATGCGAAAAACAAAAGGCATCTTCATAGGCAGTGACGGGACATAGCTGGTAATAGAACTTTCGAGTGAGGACAGCAACGAGAGGCTCGAGCCAAGTTGGTCAAAGCTCTTGCAGCAGTCGACGAGAATCCTGCCGCTGGCGATTGGGCTAATCGCCCACTGACGCTCTCGGAAGGGTGAGGTTGATGGGTCGTTGATTCGGTGTTCAAAAAGGAGACTCATTTACCATACAAGCGGAAGGCTCAAAACAGCCAAATGAGCTGGTTCTAATACCTGACGGTGTGACAAGGAATTCTAGGTTGGGGGACGCTGAGCACACTCACGGGCGTGACAAAATATTCTAGGGGCGTGGACGTTGTGCTTCATGGTGCCGTGAAAATCCGGCAGGTAGGTTGGAAGCATATTTAAGGGGCTGGGTCTTCCCTGGTTGATAAACAACGTTTGTGAAGATCGCATTCGGGTCTGCAATCAACGCTGCCGTGGAAGACTTAAATCATATTGAAATATGAACGACCAACCAACTGGTTGGCAGCCTGTGCTGAAAACAGGGAACAACAACGAATGGCTATGATTCTGTTTTCATTTCTGTTCTTCACCGGCCTTATGGCCGCGCTGACTTGGTCGATCACTCGAAAAAATGGCCACGAAAGTTCAGGAGGCTACTTCTTGGCCAGACGTTCGCTCACGTTTTCACTGTTTGCGGGTTTGCTCCTGGTGACCAATCTTTCGACCGCACAGGCGGTCGAGCTGAACGGAGCCGCACTCACGGACGGCCTGCACACTGGCAGCCTGTGCTACGGCATCGACCAGACCACTCGGCCCAACATGGTCGTGTTTCTGTCGGACGATCACACGTGGCGAGACTCTTCTGTCTACGGATCGACGGATATCAAGACGCCGAACATGCAGCGGCTGGCTGATGCGGGAATGACGTTTGACAACGCGTTCGTCGCGTCGCCTTCGTGTGCCCCCAGCCGAGCGGCTTTGTTGACGGGTATGTACCCGGCCAGAAACGGGGCCGAGCCGAATCACTCACGGCCTCATACGGATTTGAAGAAGCTACCAGCTTATCTGCAGGAACTCGGCTACGAAGTGGTCTCGTTCGGCAAGGTGGGCCACTACCGGCAAACGCCCGAATACGGTTTCCCTGTTGCGAAGCATTTTGGTTATCACGACGACGTTGCGGTCGATGAAGCGATCAATTGGCTGCGTAATCGTAGTGCAGGCAGCCTGCCCGCAACCAATCAAGGAAACATCAAAGAAAAAGAAGACGACTCGAACAATGACAGGCTGGCAGCCCGTCCTACGAAGCCACTTTGTTTGTTCGTTGGCACGAACTGGCCGCACGTGCCGTGGCCGGAGGATACGAGTGGTATTGATCCGGACAAGTTGGTGGTGCCGCCGAATCACGTCGATACGCCAACGTCACGACAGTGGCGAGCGAAGTACGTCGCTGCGATCCGTACGATGGACAACGAACTGGGCAAGGTCTACGACGCAGCCCGCGAAGTGCTCGGCGACGACACGTTCTTCCTGCATACCAGCGATCACGGCGCTCAGTGGCCGTTCGGCAAATGGAACCTGTACGACGACGGTGTCCGCACGCCGATGATCGTTTCGTGGCCGGGGAAAATCGCAAAAGGAGAACGCAGCGACGCGATGGTGTCGTGGATCGATGTGCTGCCAACGCTGATGGAAGCCGCCGGTGAAACGCCGCCCAAGAACATCGATGGGAGGTCGTTCCTGCCCGTGCTGACAGGCAAAGCGACCACGCATCGCGACGTGATTTTCACCACGCACAGCGGCGACGGAAACAACAACGTCTTTCCGATTCGCGCGGCCTATACGGCGGACGGCTGGAAGTACATTCGCAATCTGCATCCGGAGTTTCGATTCCGCAGCCATGTCACCAATACGATCAAGGACAACGGCTATTGGACGAGCTGGGTGGATGCGGCGACACGCGACGATGATGCGAAACGATTGGTCAGGAACTACCAGAACAGGCCCACCGAAGAACTCTACTACACGGCGGCCGATCCTTGGGAGCAAAAGAACCTGATTGCTGAGCACGATCAGCAACAACGGGTCGCGGGGCTGAGAAGTCGTCTCGATGAGTGGATGCAGCAAACCGAAGACAGTCAAACCGTTTTCGGCGAGCCGCAACTGGCACCGACTGGCAACCAGCCGAATGTCATTACTGTCTTCATTGACGACATGGGCTGGTCAGACCTTTCCTGTTATGGCGGCAAACGGACAACCACCGAGAATATCGACCGGCTGGCCAGCGAAGGCCTACGGTTCACGAACTTCTACGT
This sequence comes from uncultured Pirellulaceae bacterium, assembly GCA_964545005.1. Taxonomy (GTDB): domain Bacteria; phylum Planctomycetota; class Planctomycetia; order Pirellulales; family Pirellulaceae; genus Mariniblastus. Next base: position 4,297 of record CAZJEK010000255.1, on the reverse strand, counting down.
CAACTCGCCGATCTGTTCGCCATCGCGCGTCGCCCTCGCGACTGGCCAATACCCACATCGGCATCGGATCACTTCGTACCTTGATAGTCGCCAGCACAACAATCGACGCGGCATGGCCCAGTGGCTCAAAAAGGATGCTCCCATGCTGTCGCGCGAGTTACAGCACACCGGTTACGCCACGGGTCATTTCGGCAAGTGGCACATGGGCGGGCAACGCGATGTCGGCAACGCGCCGTTGATCCGCGAGTACGGATTCGACAGCAGCTTGACGAACTTCGAGGGGCTCGGCCCGCGCGTGTTGCCGCTCAAGGATGCTTTTGATGGCAAACCACCGAAGAAGCATGACCTTGGTTCGGCCAATCTCGGCAAGGGCCCGATTCGCTGGGAGGATCGTAGTCAAGTGACTGCCGCCTTTGTGGACGGCGCGCTCGAGTTCATCGACCAATCCCAAGCGAAGGAGCAGCCATTCTTTATTAACGTCTGGCCGGACGACGTGCACTCACCCTTCTTTCCGCCCGAGGTGCTGCGCGATGAAACCGACGGTAGCAAACGTCAGCTTTACTATGCCGTTCTGGACGCCATGGACCAGCAGCTTGGCAAACTGTTCGACCGCGTGCGCAACGATCCGAAGCTAAGGGACAACACGCTCATTCTCGTCATGAGTGACAATGGGCATGAAGAAGGAGCTGGTGCATCTGATCCCCTGCGCGGAGCCAAGACTTGGCTTTACGAAGGTGGCATCCGTTCTCCGCTGATTGTGTGGGGGCCGAAGTTCGTTTCCACCAAAGTTGTCGGAACAACCAACGAAGATGCGGTACTGTGTGCGCTCGACGTGAATCGATCGCGGTATAGCTTCGCAGGCATCTCACCCGACGAAGAAAGTCCGCTGGACGGCGAAGACGTCATGCCAACGTTGCTTGGTCAGTCGATGCAAGGCCGCAAGGCTCCCATTTTCTGGCGACGGCCGCCCGATCGCCCCGGACGTCCTGAGGAAGACAATCCCGATCTGGCCGTACGCGACGGTAAGTGGAAATACCTTGTCAATTACGACGGCAGCCAACCACAACTCTACGATCTTGTCGTTGATCCGTCGGAGTCGAACAATCTTGCTGAGGAGCAACCTGATGTTGTTCGGCGTCTGCATGCCGCGATCACGGAGTGGAATAAGGGCCTACCCAAGGATGCCGGCGATCCAACTTGGAAAAATCCGGAACGCGTCGGTGCCTTGAAACCAAACGAGTTTGTCAATCCGATCGGTGAAGGTGCCGACCCGTGGGTAACTCGCGATCCGAATTCGCCCCGGTACCTGTGGTGCATGTCCGAGGGCAATCGAGCGATCGCGATTCACACCTCCGGCAGCGTGACCTCAATGGGGCGCAAGCACATCGTCTGGCAGGCTCCGGAGAGCGGTCCCGTGTCTCGTGAAGTGTGGGCTCCGGAACTTCATTATCTCGACGGCCGCTGGCACATCTACTTTGCCGCCTCAGACGGTAAGAACGAGAACCATCTCGCTTATGTTCTGAAATCGACGACGGCGGATCCGCTGGGTGATTACGAACTGCACGGCCCGCTGGCGACCGGCGACGGCGAAGACGGAAAGTCTCCGAATATTTGGGCGATCGACATGACGGTGCTGGAGCATCAGGGGCGGCGTTATGCTCTTTGGTCTGGCTGGGATAAGCCGGGTTCGGATCAGCAGTATCTCTACATCGCTCCGATGGCATCGCCCACGAAGCTGGCCGGACCGCGGGTGCGGATTTGCGACAACGACGATTTCCTCTGGGAGCGCATTCAGCCGAATGAATCGAAACGCGGACTGCACGAAGCTCCGCAAGTGTTTCAATCCGATCGGCAGACGGCCGTCGTTTACTCGTGCGGTGCCTCGTGGCTGCCCACGTACAAGCTGGGGCTGCTGGAACTGGTCGGCGACGATCCGCTGCAACCATCATTTTGGAGGAAACGCCCCAAACCCGTGTTTGACGGTACGCCAACAACGTACGGCGTCGGACACTCGTGCTTGGTCAAATCGCTCGATGGCAAACAGTGGTGGCACGTCTTTCACGCAAAACGCGATCGGGAACCGGGGTGGCGTCGTGCCGTTTTTGTGCAGCCAATGCGCGTCGGCAAAAAGGGCTTTCCGCTGTTTGGCAAACCAACGCACCCCGGTGTCGTTCTGGAGAGACCGTCCGGCGACGTGACCGCAAGTGCTGCGTTCTCGCCAGAGTCTTTTGAGTACTTCGGGCACCACCAGTACCTTGCGATCGAGAACGAAGTGATTCGTCTGGGCAAGGCTCCCGATAAACCGATCAACGATTACCGTTCGGGCGAGAAGGTGGTGTTTGCCGGATCAGTCCCCGATGATGTGAAAGCAGAAGTCACGATCGATTTTCATGGCGACGCGGAAGCGCGCGACGCGGGATTGCTGTTCCGTACTACAGGAGCCGCGATTGGCTACGACGCCCAACGTGGCTACTTCGCCGGCCTCATCCCACGCACGCAACTGGTGATCCTTGGTCGCACCGACGGCAGCAAATGGCAAGAACTTGCTCGGGCGAAAGCGACGATCGACACAACGCGTCCCCAGCAACTTTCCGTACAGTTGCAGGGGGACCGCATTACCGTCGGACACAACGGCGAAAAAAAGATCCAGCACACTGACGGCACTTACGGTCATGGCGCTATTGGCATACGTGTTGTGAACACAGACGCCGGCTTTTCTGACATCAAAGTTTCCGAGGATGCACCAGAAGAGCAAACAAAGCAGCACGACGAACGGAAAGCGAGCAAGTGATGAAGAATCCGCTGTTGCTACTGGCACTACTGTCGTTGATTGCCACTCATTCATTGAGTGCGTCGGAACGGCCAAACATTCTGTTCGTCATCGCAGACGACTGCACGCACCTCGATCTTGGTTGTTACGGCGGTCAGGCGCTCTCGCCGAACATCGATCGGCTGGCGACAGAAGGCATGCAGTTCAATCGCTGCTTTCAAACGACCGCCATGTGCTCGCCGACTCGGCACGCAATCTATACGGGGCTGTACCCGGTGAAATCGGGTGCCTACACGAATCATACGTTCGTCTATCCCGATGTGAAAAGTATCGTCCAAGACCTGAAGCCGTTGGGGTACCGTGTCGCGTTGTCGGGAAAAACTCACATCAACCCACCTTCCATTTTTGCCTTCGAGTATTCGACCGCAAAAGAAAAGAAGAAGAACCGGAAGGGCAAGTTGAAAGAGAAGACGAGCCCATCGGTCATTGACTTTGAAGCCGTAGAGAAACTCTTCAAGCAATCGCAAAAATCGAAACGGCCATTTGCATTGTTCGCCTGTTCCAATGAGCCACACGGACCGTACAACAAGGGCAAGGAATATCGAAAGCTTTACGACACCGAAAAACTTAAGTTTCGCCCGAACTTCGTAGATACCCCGAAAACAAGAATTGAATATCGCAACTACTTGGCCGAAATCACGTTTTTCGACGCCGAGGTCGGACGACTTCTTGAGCTTCTTGAGCAATATGGTCACGCAGAAAATACCCTGGTGGTAGTCGTCAGTGAGCAGGGAAGTGCCTTTCCGGGGGGCAAATGGACCTGCTACGACAAAGGCCTCCAGTCAGCGCTCATCGCGCGATTGCCAGGCCAAATCGCTGCCCATACTCAGACCGATGCAATGGTCGAATACGTCGATTTCCTACCGACAATTATTGAATTGGCGGGTGGGACGCCACGAAGTGGGCTTGACGGAAAATCCTTTCTGCCGGTTTTACGTGGGGAGAAGAACAGGCACAAATCAGTCGTATACGGTGTGCAGACGTCACGTGGCATATTTGGCGGTCCGCCCCATTATGCGATCCGATCAATACGCAACGACCAGTTCAAGCTGATCTTGAATCTCTCTCACGATCAGACTTTTCGAAATTATGTCGTCAAGCAACCGTTCTTTCGTGAGTGGAAAGCGCGAGCCGCGCAAGGGGACTCGCACGCGGCGGACCGAGTCAAAGCCCATGGTACTCGGCCACCAGTCGAATTCTACGCCGTCAAGTCCGATCCTCTTGAAACCAACAACCTCGCTGACGATCCCGAATACTCCGACACGATCGCAAGCCTCCGTACCCAACTTGAAAGCTGGATGCAATCGCAAGGAGACCTTGGTCTAGAAACGGAGATGCACGCCTATTACCGAATGTTGAAAGGTAACGGAAACGTAAAGACATTTCATCAGAGTCAGAACTTAACCGCTGAATCACTTTTTTTGCAAACCAGAGGGAAATGAAGAGAACCCAAATTATGACAAAAAT
>CAZJEK010000254.1:0-8776 GCA_964545005.1 uncultured Pirellulaceae bacterium | reverse complement strand
GCAGCGGATTGCAAATCCGCCATCGCGGGTTCGACTCCCGCCGACGCCTCTCACCAAAAACGTCGGATTCCTTCGGGTTTCCGACGTTTTTTTTGTGTGCTGGCCGCCAACTGGGCACCCTCCGGTTTGTACCTCAAACTGTCCTGATTTGCATTTTCCACTGGCCCACCGACTGGCCCAAAATTCAGATCCGTGCCGGTTCCTCGTTGTTCCTGTCGTTCTCCGATCGGTAGCGCGGGCAGCTTTTCAACGTCACTGGCGACATTGGCCGGTTTACAAGCCTGAATTTCACCCCATGACTCCTAACTTCTGGATGCTCGAGTTCCATCAAGATCAATCCCGAATGAGAGGCAAGATTATTGGCGAAGATTCACGTCACATTGCCAGCGTTCGTCCACAAGTAGGGCCTGTTCGCTAGAATTCAAAACTGCGGCTGCCGTTATCCTGCTTAAAAGAACGGGTCAAATTTGGACATCTACAACGAAACTCGCCTCGATGGCAAACGCGTGTTTAAACTCGCGCATGATGGTGTCCAGGTCTCCGCCGATTTCGTAATGGGATTGTCCTACGAAACGCTCGTCAGGTACGACCAGCTGGATCCAACCATCACAGTATTTCGTCAGCACCACAAACTGTTCTGGCCTTCGATAATCGGTATACCACTGTTCGCCACCACAACGTTCGTCTTCGTCGATTCGTTCAACTTTTCGCTGTTTGATTTTCTGCCGGGGCTATTTGCCGCCTTGACCCTGATTTCGATCCTCGTTGCGATGATCACTCGAAAACGGGTAGAGTATGCCAGGTTTTGTTCAAGTACTGGGATACCCATGCTGGATATCGCAAAGGCTGGGCCTGATCGCGAGAAGTTTGATCAATATATCGCAGCGATTCAAAATCGAATTGAGACCGTTTCGAATGAGGAATGACCAAAAAGCGCCTGGCATTGCGATCATGCAGAGCGGTTGCTTTTCGCGCATCCGATTCATCCAGGAAAGAAGCGGATAGTGTTTCATCGGACAAAGTGTCGTTCGCCAGGGCCATAACGGCGTAAACAAGTCGCCCCGGTGAATCCACCTGCCAACAGATGTTAGAATGTGCGAACCTCCAATCTCACGTATGAAACAGCCGCGGTAGATCGCTCAATCCCAATGCTCTCCACTTTTCTCCTTGCCGGCAGCTTCTTTGGCGTGCTAATAGCATCGGTGTTTCTTTGGGCGTTGTTCCTTCGGCTCGGATTACGCTGGGCCAAAGTGCCAGACGTAACCAGGCGACGGGTCGTTTTCGCAACTATGATCGTGTTTATCTTGCAGTTTGCGATGCAAATCTTGTTCCTTGCGATCACACCAGCCAACGATGCTCAAGCCATCATTCTCGGTGTTGTGCAAATTGTCGCTGCAATTATCACTCCTTGTGTTGTGATTGGCGCCCTGTTCAATGTTAAATTTCTACGGGCAATTCAAGCTTGGCTCCCAACTTTACTAACATCTATCGCCACGTTTGCTTTCGCGTTTCTTGTGTGGAAACCTTTTCTGTACGAGGGATTCGTGGTACCGACAAATGCAATGGCTCCGACGTTGGTCGGGCAACACTGGAAAGCAATGTGCCCAGAGTGCGGAAAGCCAAGTTATTGCTCACCCATGGATGAGCAGTATCGCACCGCCGATCCTCCACTAATGATCTGTGAACAATTCCACGTCACAACGACATCAGAATTCAGCAAAAACGTTCACACGGGTGACTACTTCCTGGTTACGAAGTTCCTCTCGCCACAGAGATGGGACCTGGTTGTCTTTCAAAATCCCGAACAACCGACGACACTTTACGTTAAGCGACTGGTTGGCCTGCCAGGAGAAAAGGTGCACATCCAAGATGGTTCGGTTTGGATTGACGACGTACGTCAATTCCCACCGGATTCAATGAGTGGAATCGAATACTTGTCAGAGCTTCCAGATTGGTACGGCCCAGCTCCGTGGGGTACCGAGAATCGCCCCGCATTATTGGGCGATGACGAGTACTTTGTACTTGGCGATTTTTCGGCGAGTTCTTTGGACTCGCGATTCTGGAATCAAGGTGCTCCCGGGCACAACCCCTTCGCGGTTCCCAGGTCGCATATTAAAGGTGTCGTCACTCATACTTATTGGCCGCCTAAACGCTGGCGAATCCATCGTTGAATTCCGAAGCCCGCGATACCGTAATCTGACCGAGCATTGAGGCCTGGCGGTCACCCGATTATTCCTTTTCCACCGTGATCACCCTTCGCTGCTAGCGCATCAACGTCGGGGTAGTTGAATCCAAGATTTCGCAGATCAGATGACGTTCGTCACTTGCGAAAATATGGATTGAATTTAAAATCGGGTCCATCTATCCAGAACCAGCAAGCCACGCTTAAAGTACGACGCGCAGCCAGCCAATCTTCTGGGGAGAACTTCTTGCTGAAGTTCCTCGATGAGCAAACAAGTGTTTGCTTAATTATCCCATGGTTATAGGAGAGCTGCGTTATGGCGTCATTTCAAACCCGTTCAAGACGAAAGCAACGAAGTGCCAGTTTGCCGTCCAGTGGATTTACGCTGGTCGAGTTGCTGGTCGTAATCGCAATCATTGGAATTTTGATTGGAATGCTGTTACCCGCGGTGCAGAGCGTTCGCGAGGCAGCTCGCCGGATCTCATGTGGAAATAACCTGCGTCAAATGGCGCTTGCGAGTCTCAATTTTGAGTCAGCCATGGGGCGATTTCCAACCAGTTGGTTACCCACGAACGACTTCTACGATGCGTCTGGCAATGTCACCGGCTGGTCAGTTCAAGCTCAGATTTTGCCGCATCTCGAGCAAGCCAATCTTCACGGTCAGATCGATTTTTCAGTGGGCTACAACGACATTCCGCCGATCGATATCGGTGGTAGTCTGAAAAACCTCCCATCTGCGAGGATTCCCACCTATCTCTGTCCAACGGAGATCAATGATTATGTTCGAACAAGTAACGGCGTTGAAATTCACTACCCCCTGAACTACGCAGCCAATAATGGCACATGGCTGGTTTTCGATCCCGGCAGCCGAACGGTCGGTGACGGCGCTTTTACAACAATTCGACCTGTTTCGATCGCAGCCTATGGCGATGGCACCAGCAATACTCTTCTATTTAGCGAGGTAAAAGCCTATACGCCATATTTGCGAAACGCTTCGCTACCCGGGCTACTCGCTGTACCTTCTGAGCCGACAGAAATTGCTGGCCTGGGTGGAAATTTCAAATCGAATTCAGGGCACACAGAATGGGTCGATGGCAGGTGCCACCAAACCAGTTTTACGACAACCTTCACGCCGAATACGACCGTACCTTATAAAACTGGTGGCGTCGAATTCGATGTTGACTGGACAAACTTGCAAGAAGGAAAGTCCAGAACCGTGGCGACGTTTGCTGCCGTCACTTCTCGAAGCTACCATCCAGATGGAGTAAATTCAGTGCGAGCTGATGGATCCGTACATTTCGTTTCCGACCATATTAATCGTCAAGCTTGGCAGGCACTTTCCACTCGAAACGGAGAAGAGGTTGTGTTGCAGTGACCGGTTCGCCCCCGGCCAACTCCACTTGCCAACGACGAGATCTGCCAGAGGCAATTTTTTTGACCGGCCAGTACCGAGTATAGATTCAGAATTCAGTCCAGTTACCAGCATCAATATTCTTCAGTTCCCGCTGACTCAGATGCTTCGCATACCGCCGATTCTTAATGCGTAACTGGAAGAATACGAGATAGACCAGTGCAATCAGCGGCGAAAGATTCGCCGTTATAAACAATATCTTGCCGAGTTTGGCAACGGAGTTGTCAGTGGCAAGCAAGTAGGCCATCGCCACGCCACCAACATTGGTGAAGATCAGCAACTTCAACAAACCAAAACGCGTGGGCGCGGCGGTGCTGGAATCGTCCAGGTCATCGAGTGTCTTGGGGGGACGTTTTTGCTCAACTTCAGACATGATTGTTCATTGTATGCCGTTGCCTGGTAAATCGAAAAGCGAATTTTTTTAATCGCCGCGTCTAAAAACAATACAAAAACTCAGCAAACCATCCATCAGCCGGCTGCTCTGAAGGCGAACAATTTCGGCTGCCCGATCAAGTGGCTTCCGCAGACCAATGGTTGTCGTTGGCCTGTCCCAATTGAACAAGCAAATCGCCCAACTCGGTTTTAATCAGTTCGCAATGATTCTCGTTGAGTTCGAACTTCCATTGGCCCGGCTGGCCACTGCGAACATGCAGTTTCTCGTACGACGATAACTTGCGCGATTTGGAAACCGCTTGAAAGCTATTCTGTTTGACGATCTTCAAACATCTGGAAATCGCTCGACGATGAAAACCGTAGTGTTCGAACAGCCTGCGAAATTGCAATTGCTCGTTTTGCCACAGGTTTTCATAAGTCAGCTCGATCAGCCGCGGATTGCCAAAATCCCAGCTTCTCAGGACCTGGATATCGTGGGAAGAAGCCAGTCGATGGATTTCCATGGTCAGCCCGGCATCCCGATCAACCGCGTGCAATGCCTCTTGATATGACCGGCCGGAATACTGAGGGGATGGTTGTTTGACCCAGGCTTCATTGGTTCGCAGGTGATAGTAGTAACCGCTGACAACCACATCGCGCAGGTCACGAATCATGTGCGAGCCCACCATGTTGCCCAGAGAATCTGGCGAAATGTGACTATGGTTGGCAATCAGGATATCGGTATCCTCGTCAACCGGATCGCCCACCGAATTGGACTTGGTGACCTTCAATCCAAATGCCTTGGCAACGCCTTCCAACACCCGCGTCAACCAGGTGGTGCCCATCTTATGATGAGCCCCATGGTAGATCATTTTTCGTTCAGACCGAAACGGCGACATGGGAACTAGCTGGGACTATTCGAAGGGCTGTGTACTGAGCAGCGACTCAGCACGACCATTCTAATAGCGACTGCTCGTTACGAAAATGATCACCAACTAATGCTCGACCATCCCTTCGGAAGTTTGATCGGGCCGCTTCTCGATGATCAACGTGACCGGATTCTTTTCACCCGGCACGATCTCGCAGCTGAGCCCCGATGTCCGGTAATCAAAATAGGAAGGCTTGATCAACGATCCGTGATCATGTTTGATCTGCTGATCGGTGTTGGCCAGCAAATAATTGCCAACTTGTTGCATGATGACGATCTGGTGCAATCCTTCGACGGCACCATCGCCTTCCTCATAAGTCGAAACGGTGAAGTACCCATCGCGATCGATATTGCCTCGCGCATTGACTTTATGTTTGTGCGAGTAAAATTCGATATCGCCAAATTTCGGATGCGTGCCATCGTCAAACTCGACCTTGCCAATCACTTCATAGGTCGGCAGATTGCCATCGCCACAACCAACTAACGGGCCTGCCAACAGCGCGCACAGAAAAGCCCAGACTAAGATTCTTGACATCCGATCGGCCTTAAAATGGTTGATTATCAGCACGATGACAAAGTTTACCCAGAGTTACCGTATCGATACTTTGTTCGATCGAATGAGTGCTGCCATCGGCGTAGACAAAGTTGCACATTTGCGGGTGCCAGCTACCAAAGCCCAGAATCCCCGTGGGCGATTCCCGATTCGGACCCAAAATTGGCACACCTGGACCGCCAACCCTGGCAAAGGCGGCCAAATCCTCACCGTTGAAAATCGGTCCATTAAAGGGAATTCGATTCAGGTTTTGGGGAGTGACATGCAATTCACCCGCCAAAAATGTGTTGCTGGTCCCGTCGGTGATCGAAGCATGGCGAATTTTATCGATCCAGTTCAACTGACCTTCCGATTCTTTTGCCTGCGAGGAAATGATTACGCCGGTGCCGTTGCCACCGTAGTAATAATCGGTGGCAGCCCCAACCGCCCCGGGAGAAATATCTCCGTGGTTGCCGGCATAATCACCCGTCGCTCCACCGACAACTTGAATCTGAACTACTCCGCCGCAGCCGCAAGAGGCAACGACTTGAACCAACTGAGTTGAATCAGGCGCTCTGGCCAGATCGATGGTTCGTCGCGAGGGACAGAAATAGATTTCCAATGCTTTGGAAATGACTTCATCAGGATGTTCGTCATACGCCAGCGACAAATCCCACTGGTCATAAAAGTTCTCTTGTTCAACAAAAGGCAAAATCCGCACCAGCCATGACGGTTGATTTTCACCTCGATGATAGGGCGCTTTGGCACCTTGCTTGGGAAACAGCCGGGCCGGCGGGTATGCCCCATTTGCACTTTCAAATGAAAGCGTTGCCAACCCGATTTGCCGCAGCTTGTTCATGCAACTGGTACGTCGAGCAGCTTCGCGAACGGATTGCACCGCAGGTAATAGCATCGCGATCAAAATTCCGATGATCGCAATCACGACCAACAATTCAACAAGGGTAAATGCTTTACGCTTCATGAATGAACTCCAAGAAGAAGTGGCTGAGTCCTAATTTAGGACACACACGAGGTGTTTTTACCGTTTTCTAGAACAAACCCGCAACTTGTTGCGAGTCGTCTTGAATAGAAAGTAAACGAAGAATCAACCTCGTGCCACCAAAAGAAAAACCTTCAGGTTCGTCGAAAAAACCTACTTATCATGACCAGCGCTCGAACATACTACCAATCCAATGATTCGACATAACCATGATCCAGTAGCGTCTGGCCAGCGATTTCGTTAAACCAGGCTCGGCTATCGTCGGTAAAGTAGTTCTCCCAGTCGCCGACCGCGCCTTTGCGGAAAAACTGATCCGGCCGCTCTTTGGCAAACCCGGGCTGCAATTCCCCAGCAACCGGTTCCGCCAGTTCGGGGTCAACGCCAAGAAACTCAAACATCTTGCGGCGGTATGACTCCACATCGGCATGCAGCTGTTCATAACGAATCACGAGCACCGGGAGATTGGGCAGCTGCTTCAATGTCGCCTGATCGCTGCTCAAATGCTGCTTCCACCATCGCGCGGTGGTTCGAACCAGCCTTTTACTGGCCAGCAATTGCTCTGGATGTTTTTGGAAAAACCAGGGATCCTGGCGAAACGCTTCCAACCGTTCCCGCATGTCGGTTTTATCAAAAAAGAACTTCGAGAACTCAGGCTTGTTAAATACATGGAAGGCGTGGCTGACGAGGACGTCACGGCCATCGCGAAGCATCACGATATGCGGTGCACCACGCAACACCACCGGCACCAGGGTATGCGGCGTCCGGCCGCCGATCACGGTTGCCTGAGGATCAGCCGCTTGACGCATGGTCGTGCGAACCATCGTTTCCATATTCTCATGCGTCCGTTTGGCGAGAAAATTATCGCGCTGGGTAAACAACGGCTGCGTCAACAGGGAACGCAACGTGGGAGCCAGAATGCGCTCCCAATGATACTCCCCAATGCAGCTGATTTCCGGATGGCTGTTGAGCAGTTTCCCTGCCCAATTGGTCCCCGATTTCATGAATCCACGGAGAAAGAAGTATCGCGGCTCGGCCATGTCTGCGGTTGGTCAGTTGTGGTTGCGACGGCTTTAACTGTGTGTCAGCCAAGTATACCGAGCATCCCAAATTGCTGTCCATCGCGATTGTTCCCGCCGACGCAACTGGCTTAAGGTTCCATCAACGCTGCGGCACCGGGCGCGATCATGGCCGAATCGAGCTTTAAAATTGCACGATCGCAGTCGTTGCTTGGGAATGGGAACCTGACGCGTACGTTTAGAAGTTGCACTATCGCAGATTTTGCCTGGCGATGGAAACCCGACGCGTGAGCGAGAGCTACACCGTTGCGTGTTTTCCCCTCGCTTACGCGTTTAGAAGTTGCACTATCGCAGATTTTGCCTGGCGATGGAAACCCGACGCGTGAGCGAGGGCTACACCGTTGCGTGTTTTTCCCTCGCTTACGCGTCGGGTTTAGAAAAGTGTCCAACTTCTAAAAATCAACCATGCTACGTCGACGCTTATACGGCATCCTTCAATTTCATCGGCGCGGGCCGATACTGCGCCATCCCCCGAATCAGATTTCGCCAGTTGGATGGGCTCCCTGGCGTCAACTGCCCCAAAATCCGTTGGCAACTGGCACCGGTCAAGGCGGGCATGTTGGCAGGCAATTGATCCACATGCAACAAGGCTAAAAATGATGCCACCAATGCTCCCAACGTGGCACTGGTCTGCAACTTGTCCGCCAAGGTCCCGGCATTGGCCAAGGGTCCAGATCGTTTCGCCAACGCCTGTGCCGCTGGATCTGACTCCGCAACAAACCAAAACTCGGACTTGGTTAAGGAGCCATGGCCAGCAGATTGCCCCAACCATTGGCGCACCAACGCATCGCAAGCGCCAGCCAACAACTCGCCAACTTCCTCAGGCTTCGCCCCAAACGTTCGTTCCAACCCGCGGCAAAGCTCCATCAGCCGCTCGCGAGAAACATAATCAGTACTCCAATCAATGTCTTGTTGATCGAACCAGCTAACCACATCCGGTCGTAACTTTGATTGATTCAACGAATCGACGACCCAGGTTTCGTGGTCGACGAATGAAAAGGAAAACTGGCTCGCCAGCGCATCCGCAAAGCGATGTAGCTGGGCTGTTCCGGGGAGTCGCCTCAACTTCACATTCGGCAATTCCGCATCCAACCCATCGGAGGCCGGAATCTGGTACCGAATCGACTCGTCACTGCCGATTTCGATCAACGTCCGATCAATGCTGGCAATTCGTTGATCGCGATCGGCCGTCAACAACCAAACCGGCAGCGGCGTCAACGGGTCTCCGCGTCCTCCAGCGGCGATGTCTCTGGCCGGGAAAGCGTCGACAACGTT
>CAZJEK010000253.1:0-8840 GCA_964545005.1 uncultured Pirellulaceae bacterium | reverse complement strand
CCCCCATCGCCGTCATTCCCAACAGCAAACCGGGGAAACCGGTTGCGATTGCTGCAATCAAGCCAGCTGCAGCGCCCGTTCCGGCGCCCGTCAGTCCCCACCGCTCGGCGCTGTTGATCATCGACGTCGTGGTCGTTGGCGAGTCGGCAGGTGTTTTCAAATCGTGCGTTTCCGTTTCCAGATCGTGTGTTACCAATTCCAGTTGGTCCGCCTCAAAGCCGGCTTCGTTCAACGCATGAGCCGCATTGATTGCCGCTTTGAGATCCTCAAATACCGTCACCAAAGCCCGGTCGTGTGGTTGGTTGGTGGGAGCCTTTGACATGTTATTCGTCCTCAGACAGTGGAACACGGAACTACAACCGTTACGATTTGCAAAGCTCGTGCCAGCGCCGTTTTCGATAGATTAGCGGCTCAACTGAGCGATCGGGCGCGCAAAAGTGTGTCGCAGTGAGCAACATGTTCGTTGTGATTGGAAAACCCGAATCGCGAGGCCGGTTGATTTAGTCGCCAGGGAAACCCAACGCGTGGGCAAAGACTCCCCTGGTAGGCGAATCAACCACAAACAAACCGCAGAGACAAAGAGGCCACAGAGATCCGGTCCTGAAACTCTGTGGCCTCTGTGTCTCAGCGGTAAAATCAAGAGGCCAACAACAAAAACAGCTGCGGAAGATATCCGCAGCTGTTGAGGAATGTCAATTCAAATTGCGTCCTAACTGGCCGTTTCCCCAACCAGTTCGCACAGGTCGTCGGCCAATTTTTTGACGGCGTCGTGAACGTTTTCTTCGCCCAACTTCAAAACTTTTACGGTTTCCCAGCCTTTGTTTTCCTTGCCGTTAAGCGATTGGCGGAACTCTTCGAACACTTCGTCGACTCGTTCACGTTCTTGGTCATCCAGCCCAGCGATTTTTGGCTTCCAGCGCCAGTTCAACTGACACTGACCTTTGTAAATCTGAGCGACATTGCAACCGCCCGCGGTTGCCAAAAACGTCGCATAGGTCGACTTGCCACGTTGCACACTTTGATAGGTGCAGGTCAAATCCGTGTTGTCAACAATGAATTGCTCAAGTTCGACGTATGCGTTGAAGGCCAATCCGCTTGGACAAAGTCGTTCGGTTTCCAGTTCCCATTGTTCACGAGTAATGTCCGTCGCCATGGGTCTCCCCTTCTAAAAGATCTTAATTTTCTCTCCCATCCATGATAACGTGTCTGAACGTATTTGTTTGCGCCGAAACTCGATTTTTACCCACTTTTTGAAGTGGATTTTTGCACACCCGGGCCACCAGATTGCCAGTTCATGAATATTCGAGCAGAAACTGAGAACCGTTTTTTGTTTAAGTACTTGATTATTGGTATTGCGTGTCTGGGGTTCGCACTCTGGGCAACCTACGACGCATTCATCAAGTACCCCGGCAAAATGCCTCGTGCCGAAGCCTGGCAAAAACTGGTTGAAAACGAATCGCTGGACGATGAACAGCGGACCGAGCAGTGGAAATCGATCGCAACGGAAAACGGTTGGAAAACCAAACGCCCGACCAAGAAAGAAACCATCAGCTCAATTCAACAGACGATCGTTTTCAATTACGGATTAATGGCCGTGACGTTGGCGATCGCGATTCCCTGCATCGTCTGGTTTCTGAAAAATCGAAACTCCTGGATCGAAGCCAACGATCAAAGTCTGCAAAACAGTTTTGGCCAACAGCTTTCCTTGAATCAAATCACCAAAATTGACAAAGCGAAATGGCTGAAAAAAGGAATCGCTGTCGTTCATTATCAGGATGGGCAAGGCAGCCAACAGACGTTCGTGATCGATGACCTGAAGTATCAACGAAAGCCTACCGACGAGATCATGGCCTGGGTTGAACAACACGTTGATCAGGAATTGATTGTCAATGGCATGCCCGAAGCCACCATGCAAGCATTATCCGAGGAAACAGCGGAGCCAGAATCCGCAGAAGACCAGCAGTAGCTCGATTCAATCACCCTCAGTTGGCAAAGCGGATCTGAAAACCAACGGGTTGCAACTCGCTTTTCGCTCGTGCTTACGAACCGTACTTGTTCGATTTGATCAAGATCGACTAGTGCCAGGCCAATGCAAATGACCAGGCCTTCGGCCCTCACAGGCGTCTTGGTCTTGTTAATTGTCCCCAGCCCTGCAGGCTGGGCTAGGCAAACTAGAAGGCCTTCGGCCCAGAATAAAGCCAACTTCGGAAGTAGCCCAAGAAGAAGGCATCACCCGAAAGAGCCAGTTGCATGCTCTTACAGAATGTACTTGGCAGACTGGCAAAATCTCCCGACGAATTGAGCGAGGCGAGTTGCACCAAATCAATGGTTAGTCGGATCGATTTTTAAAACGGTATTGGACCGACGACTACGCAATATCGAGGAAAATCACGTCGAGTCAAAAACCGACCGGCCCACTGTTGTGTCTCCGTCCGCACCGCGATCACGATGCCATTCTCCAGCGAAAACTCGAGCCGTCTGGCAACGTAATCGGCTCCCTTGATGCAATACGCATTTTCTCCGTCCCGCCAGTAAATCAGACTCTCGCGATTCATCGAATCAGCCAAGTCCATCGCAGCCTGCTCGGTCAATCCAAGGAAATCGTCCAGCCCTACATCACGGCGGTCCTGCCCAGCAGCGAAATCAGTGATATCTTCCAGCGAGTCGCCCAGCCAATCGGCACCCGCTTCGCCAAAGACCCGGTCGAACCCATCTCCACCTTGGAGCGTGTCATCGCCCCACCCACCGAGCAACAGATTTTCACCGCTATGCCCAAACAACCGATCGTTGCCAGCTTGTCCCAGTAGCACATCGTCGCCGGTGAATCCGTTTAACAGGTCATTGCCAGCGCCACCGACCAACCGATCGTTGCCTCGACCTCCAAAACTGCGATCATCGCCGTCGCCGCTATTGATAATGTCATTGCCCAGCCCACCGTAGCTGACGTCGTCGCCAGCGCCTCCGTAAATTGAATCCATCCCGTCAGAGCCGGTCATCGTATCGTCGCCGTTTCCCCCGAACAGAACATCGTCACCCCAGCCTCCATTAAGATGATCGTTGCCCCAGCCTCCCAACAACGTATCGTCGCCGGCGTTACCGGTTAACGTATCCCAGCCAGCGCCTCCGCTGACTAAATCGTTGCCGCCGTTACCGATCAGAGTGTCATTGCCGATACCTCCCAGCAGCGTATCATCGGCTTCTCCACCGACCAACGTGTCATCGCCCGCACCCCCGACTAACTTGACGGGGTTGGTAACACTGGCCTCTGACGAAACCTCCGCTTTCAGGATGTCGTTTCCCTCGCCTCCGTTGGCCAGCACGTCAACGGAAGTCACCCCAGTGATGCGAAAATCGAACAGGTCAGCTCCAGCCCCGCCGAAAAATTCAACTTGCGATAGTCCCTCCCATCCGTCTTCCATCTGCCCCGAAATGATCAACTGGTCATCCCCAGCGTCACCCCAGAACCAGATCGAGTCAACGTCTTGCAGAGCAAACGTTGTCGCTTGCGAATCTGGTTGAGCCACATCCACGGTCGCAGCCTGAGCGTCCAGTTCGATGCTGACAACGTCATTGGAATCCGTACCTGTGATTTGCAGGAGACCGTCGGCGAGCGTTACCGTCGCCAATACGCGGCGGGGCTCGAGGCTGGCGTAATTCAACGATCGTTTCCGATTGGCTAGGGCTCGCAGCATGTTCGTCTCCGCGAAAGGTGTACAGCGATAGGCGGCAAGTTCCAGCGGTTTTGGCGTTAGCCACCGACTTTCCGAGATTCACGCGTCAATTGGCTGGACCAAAAATGTCAGCCTCTCCGCGTATCAGCATGGCAATTTGGAGTGGCCGCTCAGTGTCTTGATGGACGAAAACCATGGTAACCGAGTTCCCGGAATCATAGAAACAGCACAGCCCCGTCCCAAGACCAGTCGACACACCCTGAAGTAGCATGGCCAATTCGACGGAAAACGCAACGGAAAACTGGATTTCAAGCGAGCCCTTACCGTCTCGGTCCAGTGGCGCCTCTGGCCCAAGCTACCCTCAAGCCGATCGCCGAAAAACCTGACGATTCCAGGGTTTTGAGCCAATTATTCAATTTTCACATCGAGTGGGACCGAACGTGTCAGGCGCAAGTCCGATGATTGGCTCAGATCGCTTGGAACAGGCGAGGCTGACATTTTTCTGTTTGTGGGAAAATCTCGATGCGAAAAATTTTGTACCGATCAATGCAACAGCATGACGACCTGGTCGTTGAATTCAACTATCTCGACTCGAAGGGGATCAGTACTCGGCGAGTCGTCAGTCCGATTCGATTTCTCGGCCAGGATCGATTCCTAGGTATGTGCCTGTCTCGCGAGGCGCCTCGCCAGTTTTACCTCAGCCGGTGTGACCAAATGGAACTGAAACAGGCTGCTGACTACTTGATGCCAGTCCCCATGCCCGCTGTAGGCTGAACTCATCGCCACTAGCGTTGGCTTGTGGCGATTGCATTGACCATTCAACCAGCCACGAAAAAATCCGCGTTTTGCCGTGCACCTCGCCCTGAACTTTTCCAGCTCAGCGGATACCATGGTTCACTTACTCTCGCGTACGATGCACTTCGCCCACCCCCGATTGACTCGATGTCTGAATCCTGGTCCCCCAGTTCCTGGCAATCCAAACTGATCAAGCAACAACCGGTCTATCCCGATCCGGAAAAACTGCAGGACACTCTTGCTCGTCTCGCCAAGCTCCCCCCGTTGGTGACCAGCTGGGAAATTGAAACGCTCAAATCTCAGCTGGCCCTGGCCGCTGAAGGGAAGGCCTTCCTGCTACAGGGTGGCGATTGTTCCGAGTCGCTCGATGACTGCGAATCCGACTCGATCGTGCGCAACTTGAAAGTCCTGATTCAAATGAGCTTTGTGCTGATCCACGGATCGATGAACAAGGTCGTTCGAGTCGGACGAATTGCTGGCCAGTACGCGAAACCGCGTTCCAACGACACCGAGACCAGGGACGGGGTTACCTTGCCGGTTTACCGAGGCGACATCATTAATCGCTCTGGTTTTACTGAAAACGATCGCACGCCTAACCCTGAGTTACTGTTGCGGGGCTACGAACGAGCTGCGCTCACGTTGAATTTTATTCGTGGGCTTAGCATCGGGGGGTTTGCTGACATGCATCATCCCGAGAACTGGAATCTCGACTTTCCATCCGATTCGCCGCGTTCCAAACAATATCGGGAAATGCTGCACTCGATCACCGAGTCACTGAATTTCATGGAAGCGGTTCTCGGAACGTCCATCTCAACCAGCAAAACGATCGATTTCTTTACTTCCCATGAAGGTTTGCACTTAAGTTACGAACAAGCTCAAACCCGCCAGGTCCCACGGCGTGACGGTTGGTACAACATGAGTACCCATATGCCCTGGCTGGGCTACCGCACCAAGGACCTGGATGGAGCCCATGTTGAGTATTTCCGTGGTATCTCCAATCCGGTGGGTATCAAAGTCGGTCCCAAATTTGAACCTGATGAATTGGTCGAATTGGTCAAGACCTTGAACCCCGCCAACGAACCCGGCCGAATCACGTTGATCCACCGTTTCGGCGCCGACCAGATTGGTGAATGCTTGCCCCGAATTATCGAAGCCATCCAACAAGCCGAACAGAACGTGCTGTTCTGCTCCGATCCAATGCATGGCAATACATTCGCGACTCAGACGGGAATCAAAACTCGTTCGTTTGACAAGATTGCCAGCGAGTTGGAACAGGCCTTCAAAATCCACCGGCAAGCCGGCTCTATCCTGGGAGGCGTGCACCTGGAGTTAACCGGTGATAACGTCACCGAATGCATTGGCGGGGCCGGCAAATTGTCCGAACCCGATCTGGAACGAGCTTACAAAAGCCAAGTCGATCCACGTTTGAATTACGACCAGGCGATGGAGTTGGCGTTTCGGATTGCCGAACAACTGCGGGATAATCGCTGTCAAACGTGATAAGTTGTACGGGTTAGCGACCTTTTCCGGTGAAACGCCGGGGTATTCATCGGTTGTCGACGACGAATCTGGCACGATTCAAGGGGAACCGGTATATTTTGCGGATGAAACGGTAGCGATTTGGGTTGGCAGGACGAAATGTCGACACCTCCCATAATCGGATCGTTCGGTTGCTAGGAGTGATTCGCTCTCGCAAGCCGTGCTGCCTCGTTTCCACACTCGTTCGCCGGACTAACACCACACTTTGCACTCTGAATCAGCGATGAACTATCCAACTCGCGCGACTCAACTTTTACCCGCACTGCTGGTTTTAGCGTTCGCCCTGCTGTCGGCGAACACCGCTCTCATGGGGCAGCAATGGCCCAAGCAGATGTTCGAGGAGTACGTCCACGATTTCCAGCAGGTAAAACTGGGCGAAGTTCCGGTCTACAAATTCGAAATCACCAACCCGTTCAAAGAAACGGTTCACATTCAATCGGTCACGTCCAGCTGCGGCTGCACGATCGCAACGCCCACCAAACGCACGCTCGAAACCTGGGAAAAAGGAGAGATTGTCTGCAAGTTCAATACGCCTGCAGTGGGTACCGGATTCAAACAAGCGACTGTGACGGTCCGGTTTGACCAACCCATGCTGGGCGAAGCTCAGCTGACCGTACGCGGTACGATTGTTGGCGGCATGACGGTAAAACCTGAAGCGATTGAATTTGGCCAAGTCACTGACACCGACCTCGACCAGGCGATTCAACGCATTCAGTTGACCGCCGGTGGTAACCCTTATTTTAGAATCCGGGACGTCAAAAGCACGTTTGAACACATTCGTGTCCAGCTGTTTGAAAAAGGGCGCACCAATGACCTGGTGACTTATGAAATCCTGGCGCAGCTGACCGATTCAGTTGCCAAAGGATTCAGCCAGGGAGAACTATACCTGGTCGTGGAAACAGGTCGAAATCCCGATGGTACGATGGCCCTGCAACAAGTCCCCGTGAAGTTTTCAGCCAAAGTCGTTTCCGCACTGCAAGTGTCACCCCAGGTGCTGTCCATTGGCCCGGTCAACCCAGGCGAATCAACGTCACAAAAGATCTTCTTGAAATCGGACAAACCATTCAGCGTCCGCGACGTCCGTTGTCGCAGTGAAGCGTTTCGCGTCAAAGCCGACAACGGAGCCAAGAAACTTCATATCGTCGAAGTGACTTACACGGCAACCGGAGCGCCCGGCCAACACGAATGTGAGCTGAGCTTTTTCGTCGAGTACCCCGATGCCGCCAGCAATCGAACCACTACTGGTTCAGAGTCCTTGAAGGCGATCATCGAAATCGCCGAACCTCCAACGGACGACGCCAAAGCTGAACTGCCGGCCACCGATGACGGCAATCTCGCAAGCGGCGACGCGGGTTAAATGGCAACTTCTTCCGCGACTCGATTGTTTTGACGCTCAGCGGATATTTGCTCTGCCAGTTCGTTGAAGTCTTCGGCGAGATCCGACCAGTGGTCACCGTCGCGAAATCGCAACGGGCGAATCTCCTGTCCTGACGCCAGTTTCTTCATTTCGTTGCGCAACCGGTAGATCGGTCCCGCGATGCGATTGGTTGCCTTCAGCATGTCATAGACAAACAACGGCAGCAGCAGAACACTGGCGATCACACCCGGCGCATAATACACAAACGACTTGAACACGTGCTTGATTGCCAGCTGGCCGGGGTCCATCCAGATTGCCCCCAGACAAGTAACCAGCAAGATGGCACTCATGTAGAAGTACCATTGCAGGATAGTTCGTAAAATCAGTGTTCGCTGTACGTCTTGATCGACATACAGTTTTTGGCGGATAGCCTTTTTGGTCTTGGCGTCCATTGAAAAAGTTAAGTCAGTGTCGGGTGGTGTGGTGACGAAGATTTCGGCGTTACCACAAACCTAGGTCACTCGAACTCGATGTCCAATTTTCACTACGGTGTAACTTCAGTGCCCGTCGACAACCGCCGCGAAATCTTCGCCTGCCAACTGCGATTTCCATTACAACCGGAATGAGCCGACCGTTGCGACCTAATGTCGGTTGGGAAAAAACCCGCCAAGCGACTCCTCTCAGCGAAGGCGAATCCATCGAGTTGGCTGTGCACTGATCGACGAAGCGACGGCATCACAATAAAAAAACCGCAGAGGCGCAGAGAACGGGGAGCTTGCAAAAACCTGTAATGAGTCTTGCGTAATCCCCCAGCGAACTCTGCGTCTCTGCGGTTAGCTCTTGGCGTTGGATGCAACGATCAAATTACCAAACTCGTCTCGAACTTTCCGGCTCAAACCCCGACGGTCGACTGTTCCCACTGGGCGGTATTGGATGTTGAAGATTCCTCTTCGCCGGTTGTTTCATTGGCTGCAGCTTCCAATTCCTCATCATCGTGAGCCAGGTCAAACCCAAAGAACAACAGAGCCTTTGCATAAATCATGTAAAAAATGGGCACCAGGATCAGGATCAAAAACGTTCCCGTAATCAACCCAAAGATCAGACTGGCAGCCATCGGGATCAGTACCTGAGCCTGCATGGATGTTTCCAGCAACATCGGGAACAACCCGGCAACCGTTGTAAATGACGTCAGCAGGATGGGCCGGAATCGCCGTTTTCCGGCACTCATCAACGCGTCGTACAGTGGCACTCCTTCACGAATTCGGCGATTGATAAAATCGACCAGAACGATCGAATCATTGACCACGACTCCCGTCAGTGCAATCAATCCGAAGAAGCTGAACAAGGTCAAATTCAATCCCATGATGGCGTGGCCCAAAATTGCGCCCAGCCAGCCGAATGGAATGATGCCCAGAATAATCACCGGCTGAATGTAAGACCGAAACTGCAACGTCAGCAGGACATACATGCACAACAGT
>CAZJEK010000252.1:0-8850 GCA_964545005.1 uncultured Pirellulaceae bacterium | reverse complement strand
GATCCTGATTCTGCAGCTGGATCGTCAACAGATTCAGATAGTCGGCGGTGGCGACAGCAGATGTAATGGCGGGCATTGGGGTTCCTTCCTTTGGTCAGGCGACAATGTCGATGATCGAATTGGATTTTCTACGAATGACTGGCTCGGTTGAAGAACGCTGGTCTTCTCCGGCCAGGTCTCCCAACGGAGCGTCCTGCTGGGCTGGTTCATCAAACGATTGGTCAGCGCCTTCGTAAGCTACCTCCAGAGAATCGAAGCTGATTCCCTGTTCAGCCAGCGCTTGAACCATCTGTTGTTTACTCTGATTCAACATTTCATTGGCTGCGATTTCATTGGTCAGGATCCGGGCCTTGAGCGAATCCTGGTCCCATTCAACATGCAGTGTGACCTGGCCCAGTTCGGCCGGATGCAACTGCAGGGTCAGAACTTTGCTATCTCCGATTTCACTCAACTGAACCTGCTCGACCAAACCACTGGAAACCATTTCGACGTTGGTCGTGATTGAAGTTGACGGTTGAGCCACGATGCCCCGGTGTTCATCGCTTCGCCCGGTATCGGACAATGACGAGACCATCTCCGTCGTCGTCAATCCGCCACTTGCTGGCGGCAATGATTCGGGTGCCGGAATGGGGGCCGCTTCGATCGGCGGGGCATCGACGTCGAGAGCGAACCCATCTGCTGATTCGGATCCTGCCCCGACAAGCTCAGTCGAAGAAACGTGCTGCAACCAGTCAGAAAACAGCTGGTCGAGTTGCGATCCGGCCGGTGAAGGCGGACTGACAACTGGCTCCAAGGAACCCACGGTCAATTCCGTTAATGCTGCTGTCGGTGATCGATTTTCGATTGGGGCCTGGGGCGGAACCAGTCCGATCAGAATTGGGAAGCTCGCCCAGGCGGTCAGTTCATCCGTTTCCTCGATGGCAGGATCAGTGTTGATCGCACTGGTGGGATCGACTTGCAACGGTTCGTTATGCTGCTGGTCTGAATCTGGCTGGGAAGGCAAGCCCTGCGGCTGATTCGGTTTGCCGGACCGGTCGTCAGGTTTTCGTTTGGAAGAGTCTTCTGCAGCGCGACTCCGCGCTTCCTCCCATCGCTCGTCCTGAACGGACTGGTTGGCAGGTCGAGAGTTTTCTTCTGCTCGCGGGGCAAGCAAGTTGGCGTGAGTAATCTGCACGGAGCTGAATCGGGGTCAGTTTCATTCACTTGGTAAGACGGGGCGGGCACCCGAGAGAATCTTCTGGAAGCAAAGCGAATGCCAATTGCAGATCGACGCTGGATTTTTCGCATCCGCTGTCGCAAACAGACGGGGTTTACCGTCCGAAAGTGGAATGACCAAATTTCACATTGGTCTTGCGGCCAGTCTTCAGTCGAGGGCAAATGGGAAAACCATTCCCCTTGGCCAGGAATTTTTTTCCAGAGAACGGGCCTAAGCAGTTATTGACGCTTCTTCCCCCCCAAAAGTTCCGTCCGCGTTAGCTAACGAAGGACAATTCTGTCGGTTTGCCGAATTTTGCTTCGTATTGAGTTTGACTTGAGCCGCAAAAAACCGGATAAACCATGCGGAAGGTCACCACCATTTTGAAGTAGCTGAAAAATGACAAAGGAAGATCCGACCAATACGATCGCTTGCATCTCTCAGGAAATTAGCTTTCGCGATCGAGTGGGAGCCGCCGCCGAGGACTTGGGCGCGGACTTTATCTGGTTGCCCGACGTCTGTCAGATAACTCAGCTGTCTCCGCGTCATACCTGTATGGTGATGGATTACGAAACGGTTTATGTGAAGTGCCCATCATTATCGACCCGCTCGCTGGCAAGAGATCACCTGTTCCTGACTGCAATCACGCCCGGCGACGTCGGTGCAGCTTTCCGAGCAGCATCGGAAGGGGCGGCGGGTGTGTTCGAGAAACGGGCCACGCCGATTGAATTGAACTTTTTGCTCAGCACCGCGTTTGCCAGTGAGGAAACCCTGCAACGCCGGATGGAGGGCGCCGACAGATTTTCCACCGCTTCATTTGCCGAGCTAACTGATCGCGAAAAAGCGATTCTCAGTCACCTGATGAATGGCGAACCCAACAAGCGAGTGGCTTCGTTGCTGGACATTGGCTTGCGAACCGTCGAAGCGGATCGCGCCGGAGTCATGCGGAAGTTGAAAGTTGATTCGTTCGCCGAATTGGTCAAGCATGTGACTGAGCTGGAAAATGACATTGTCAATTCCCGTCAACTGATTTTCTCCAGCATGTCATTAGGCGAGCGACAGCTGCCGCCCAGATAAGTATCCTATTGGTTTACCACGAAGGCAAATGAGTCTTCCACGAAACCGATCTGATCGTCTGGAATGCAGTAATGGATCTGACTACGCTCGACTGGTTAATTGTTGCCAGCTATTTCTTGCTGATTCTGGCCATTGGTTTTTACTTTCGCAACCGTGCTGGAAAGAGCGTTGAAGAGTTTTTCGTCTCTGGCCGGTCCTTGCCGTGGTGGATCGCTGGCACCTCGATGGTAGCGACCACGTTTGCCGCCGATACGCCGCTGGCGGTGACCAGTTTAATTGTCAAAAATGGTTTGGCGGGAAACTGGTTCTGGTGGGCGTTTGCAGCCGGCGGAATGGTAACGGTATTCGTTTACGCGCGAATGTGGCGGCGGGCCGAAGTCCTGACGGACGTTGAATTGGTCCAATTGCGATACAGCGGAACGGCCAGCCGAGCACTCCGCTACACGCGGGCCGTCTACATCGCCCTGGTCGTCAACCCGATCATTATCGGTTGGGTGATCGGCGCGATGCTGCTTGTTTTGCGAGAAACGATTTTCTTTGATGCGCCAGCCGATGCGGCCACCAGTTTCTGGAATCGTGACGTGCTGGCCTGGGCTGCGGTCATTGCCATGATGGGCGTGGTCGGCGTTTACTCAACCATGTCTGGCATGTGGGGCGTTGCGGTTTCCGATGCGATTCAGTTTTTTCTTGCGATGGGCGGCTGTCTCTGGCTGGCGGTCGTAGCCGTCAATCATGTTGGAGGCGTCGAATCGCTGCGGCAAGAAGTCAAATCCCAGTTTGGCGACGAACAGGCGTTTCAATATCTCCCGGCCCTGGGTTCAGTCAAACTCAACCAAGGTGACGATTCCGCCACAGACGGTTCCAAGCTGGCGGAAGTTCAATCGGTGTTGCGACAAGCGGAGCAACGACTTGCTGAGTCATCCTCGACATCATCGCTCCACCCCCTGCTGGAAACGCGAACCGAAACGCTGCGGGATTTACTCGCTGGCATTGAAGGGAACCCACCCTCGGACGAGGCAGCCTCGGTTGCCACTGAGCTCGAATCGATCCTCGATAAATCGCAACCGGGACCCTGGATGGCATTCCATGTGTTTTTGATCATGTTGACGATGCAATGGTGGGCGGTCTGGTATCCGGGCGCCGAACCGGGGGGCGGTGGTTATGTCGTTCAACGAATGGCCTCCTGCAAAGATGAGCGACATTCGATGCTGGCCACGCTGTGGTATCAGATCGCGCACTACTGCATTCGGCCGTGGCCGTGGATCATGATTTCGTTTGTCGCGTTGGCGATGTTTCCGGAATTGCGACTGAACTATTTGACTGACCCGGACTTCAACCCCGGTGTCGGATTTCCAATGGTCATGCGACAGCTGTGCCCGCCCGGTCTGGCCGGACTGATGTTGGTTGCCTTCATGGCCGCGTTCATGTCCACCATCAGCACCCAATTGAACTGGGGCGCATCGTACCTGGTCCGCGATTTCATTTCTCCGCTGTGGTTGGGCGCCAACGCCGATCCGCATCGCGAAGCCAGCCTGTCTCGAATCGTGACCGTTGCATTATTGTTGGTTGGGATTCTGTTTGGCTATCAGATGCAATCGATCGACGTCGATGTGGCCTGGAAAATGTTGGCCGCATTAGGTGCCGGGACCGGGTTGGTATTCATGCTCCGTTGGTTCTGGTGGCGAATCAATGCCTGGAGCGAAATTGTCGCGATGCTCGGGTCCCTGGTTTTTTACCTGCTGTTCTCGTTTACCAATATCAGCCAATGGCTGTTCCAAACAACGCTTCGTGATGAAGAGCAGATGGCTGTGATTGCGATCGCCACGATTGCCACCTGGCTGATAGCCACCTGGCTGACGCCGCCCGAAAGCGAACACCAATTGCGCAACTTTTTTGTCAAGATTCGCCCCGGTGGTCCCGGCTGGAAGCCAATCGCCCAGCTCGAACCCGACGTCGCGCAGGATCCTTACCTGGCAATCAGTTTGCTGGGGGCAGCCCTGGCAGCAGGCCTCGTTTATCTCACGCTACCGGCGATCGGTTACGTGATTTTCGGCCAATGGTCATGGGCGATCGGCTGTCTGGCCGGCGCGGCTGGATGTGCGATCGGAGTAGCATTGATCACGCGCAAACTAACCCAGCCACATTGATCCGTTGTCGCGACCTGTTTTCCACTACAAGCCCGACTCGCAAATTTAGAAGTTGCGCTATCGCAGTTTCTGCTTGGAAATGGAAACCCGATGCGTGAGCGAGGGCTACACCGATGCGTGTTTTTCCCTCGCTTACGCGTCGGGTTTCCAAAAAAGTGCAACTTCTAAACGCGTGAGCGAGGGCTTACGAAACCACCTCTCCAGCCATGGCTCTCCCAGCGGAGAGCTGCAACCAGGCGCAGCCCATCATCTAATCCGCATTTCAAGCTGCGACCCTTCGCCAATCTTGAAACTTTTTTGTTCCGGTCAATTTGCCCTGAATCTTTGTTGCCGCTGGTGTTTTGTCCAGCTAATAATGGACATTGGGAACGCCAACTTGAGACGGGATACGCCGACAACAAAGGACTGCAAGGGTGAACGCATTGACATCTGAGGATTCGGTCACGCGCTGGTGCCTGGCCATGAAAGCCGGCGACGAAACTGCCGCCCACCAGTTGTGGCAGACGTTTTTTCACCGACTGGTCGATTTTGCCAGCCGCCGACTATCAGGTAGCTCCACGACGGTTGCTGACGAAGAGGATATCGCGCTCAGCGCATTCAAAAGTTTCTGCTTTGGCATCCGCAAAGGGCGCTTTGGATCACTCACCGATCGCGAAAGCTTGTGGCGATTGCTGGTCGTGATCACCGCTCGCAAGGCCGTCGATCACGTGGCTTACAATCGCCGGCAAAA
Organism: uncultured Pirellulaceae bacterium; assembly: GCA_964545005.1. Classification (GTDB taxonomy): domain Bacteria; phylum Planctomycetota; class Planctomycetia; order Pirellulales; family Pirellulaceae; genus Mariniblastus. Next base: position 3,701 of record CAZJEK010000252.1, on the reverse strand, counting down.
GCGTTCGGAATTGCGCAACGTCAACTGTACAACCAGCGACGGCTATGACGACCTGATTGCCAGTTTCGTTTGCACCGAACCAACACCGGCCCTCGAAGTCGAGATGGCCGAGAACCTGAAGCAGGCAATTGATTCTCTGGAACAGCCGGAGTTGAAACAGATTGCGATCTACAAGCTGGATGGATTCACGAATCTGGAAATCGCTCAAAAACTTCAACGCGGATTGTCCACGATTGAACGCAAGTTGCGGACGATTCGCGGGATCTGGAGCCAACTATCGTGAATGAATCACCATCCTGGACAACCCGGCAATATCTGGAACTGGAAGCTATCTGTGACCGGTTTGAAGCGGCACTGCAAGCGGCCGACGCGGCTCCAATTCAGGACTATCTGGAAACGGCCAGTCCTGAGATTCGTGACCAGCTGGAAGCGGAGTTGAAAGCGATCCTGCAACAGTTCAACCCGGCCACGGTTTGCCAATCCAGCGACGCGTGCGACGCCAACCTCACTTTTCGAGTTAACGAAGCGCTGCTGGGTCGAACCCCCTTCAACACGGCCAACGTCCAATTGGCAGCCAGCGACCAGCTGGCCAATACACCGACGACCAGGGGCAATCAACAAGGCGCCGCCAACCCCACGTTGCACCAGCAGGAGACCGTTGGTTTTTCTCACAACGTGGCTCGTCGTCAGCAACAAACGTTTGCGGCCCAGGGACGTTTTCAGCTGAAAGAAATCCTTGGCCGCGGTGGTGCCGCCATTGTCTGGAAAGCGATTGACGTCGAATTGCAACGGCAAGTCGCAATCAAGCTGCCTCATCCAAGCACGGTTTCGGATGCGTCCCGATTTGTCCGCGAGGTCAAAGCTACCGCCGCACTGAAACACCCCAACATCGTGACCTTGCTGGAAGCCGGAGTTCTGGACGGCCAATGCTACATGGTTAACGAGTTGGTTGATGGTCAACCGTTGGCGGAGCTGGTTCGCGACCAGCCTGTTTCGCCTGAACAGGCAATCACGATCACCCGCGCGATAGCCGAAGCAATCAGTCATTCGCATCGCCAAGGGATCATTCACCGGGATTTGAAACCGCACAATGTGCTGATTGATTCCGACGGTCGACCGATGGTAACTGATTTTGGTTTGGCCAAACTTCTCGATCGGGACCAGACCTTGACCTGTGACGGCGATCTGATTGGAACGCCAGCCTACATGGCCCCTGAACAGGCGCGGGGAACGGGATATCGTTCTGACGAACGGACCGACGTCTACGGAATGGGTTGCATTCTGTTTCAGTTGCTTACGGGCAACGCGCCTTATCGAGGCAGTTTTCAGCGAGTCCTGTTCCAGGTGGTTCACGCTCCCAGTCCTCGAGTCGATGATTGGAATCCTGACGTACCGGAACCGTTGGCAGCGATCTGCCAGAAGTGCCTGGAAAAATCGCCCGAGCTGCGATTCCAGACTGCGCGAGAATTGATTGCCGAGCTTGACCGCTGGCAACAAGGTCGACGCATTCAGACCCGCCCCGTTTCCACGCTTGGTCGGTATCGCCGCTGGTTGCACCGTGAACCACGTCTGGCGATCACGACAACGCTGGTTGGTTGTCTGCTGCTGGCAATCGCCATTGGGTCATCATGGGCAGCTTGGGAACTGAATCAATCGCAGAAAAAAGCGTTGGCCGCCGCCAACCTCGCCGCCACAGCGCGCAGCGAAACCGAAGCTGCCCGGCGTCTGGAAATCGCGGCTCGCCGACAAGCCGAACGGGCTTCCGAACGGGCTCAACAACAGGCCCAGATTGCCAATGAGCGGGCTCGTGAAGCCAGACAGACCTCGGTGTTCCTGGCCAGTTTTTTGGAACCCGCCGATTTGATGGGCATCAATCGGACGATCGACTCTCCCGTCAATCCGGCGACGATCACGCCCGAAATACTCGAACGTGCTGCCAGCAATGCGGACCTGCTGCTGGCCAACCAACCGGGCACACTGTCGCGAATCAAAGGTGTGCTCGGCAATGTCCATCGTGGCCGCGGCGACCTGGACCGCGCGGAGGCCTTACTGACCGAATCCGCTGAACTGCTCGATGGTTTGCCCACAGATACCGTGCTGCTGGCAGACCGAGCGATGCTGGAACTGTATCAAGGCGTATTGGCTCACAGCCGTGGACTGGATGAATCTGCCAAACAACATTTGCAACGCTCGATCGACCTTCACCGACAATCCCTGCAAAGCAGCGGGATCACCGTCATGGGACAATTGCAATTGGCTCAAGCGGAGTTCGGAATGGCAGCGTTGTTGATGAAAGCCAAACAAAACCAGCTGGCCATCCCATACCTGGAGTCAGCAGTCGAGACACGACGTCAGCTGCTATCGATTCATGATCCGTTGCGAGTCGTCACTGAATTAGCCTGGGCGCAATGCCAGGATGCCGAGGGCGAGGACCAGGCCTACTTGCCAATCGCGCTTGAATCTCTGACCGACCAGGATCAGTCAGGAGAGATCGTGCAAGCCGTCTGGTTGTACACCCATGTTTTGCGATACCGCAGTCAAAAGGAACTGAAACTGGCCGCGGAAAAATACGAACAGCTGCTGGAAATTATTGAACGACGTTTTTCGCAAAACAGTGCGGCCTGGATTCTGGCAACGGGCGAATTGGCAGGCTTGTATCGGGAAGCCGGCGATTATCGCAAAGCACAACCGCTGATCGAGCTGGCGATCGACAAAGCCTCTCGCATTGCGCCCACCAGTTCGCAACTGCTGGCCGCCCGCCGAGAGTATGGCGAAGCGTTATTCCGGGCTCAACGCTATGACGAATCGCAACAGCAATTTGAATTGGCTGTGAAAGGTTATGGGGATCAATCGCCAAAACTAGAACATTGCCTGAATGGGTTGGCGTGGTGCGCGATCCGCCAGCATAGATATGCCGATGCCTTGCCATACACCAGCCAATTGTTGCAAGCAACAGGATACGTGCGTTCGCAGTCGGCGTGGTACAACTTCAGCCACGCCCTGGTACTCGACCACCTCGGGAGGACCGAAGAAGCTCGACCGTTTCATCAACGAGCCATCGAGTTGGCAACCGAGATCAAGCCGGCAAATTCACCGACCTGGATATCGCGAGCCGGGATAATTCTGGAACATCACCAACGTCTCGAATTGGCGGAAATCCGATATCGACAGGCACTGTCGGCAGCCCGCGAACGGTGGATCGAGGGGCATCCAAGGATTGCCGAACAAATGACCAAGCTAGGCCGGCTGTTGATCCGACGAGGCGATGAACTGGCCGGTTTGGAATTGCTGAACCAAGCCAAACAAATCTTTGAGCAGTCTCTGCCCAGCGAAGATCAACGGCTGGTAGAACTGGCGACGTTGTCGCGAAAGCAAGATCGGACCGGCGGGCTATGAAGTTCCGGCGTCGGACTCGTACAGTTCCGGGAAGACTTCCTGGGATAACCCTTGCCGCTTGACCAGTGTACGCATGCGGGAAAGAAAATCGAACTTGTAATTCGCGACCTGCTGCTCGGTAATTTCCAGCGCTTCGGATACATCCTTGTTGGACAGTCCTTTGACGAACAACAACTCGATGCACATCAACTTGGACCAGTCGCCTTTGGATTGCCATTTTTCAACTTGCATGGCGATCGCTTCGGTGATGGCTTCCTCTTCAATCTTTTTTCGTTCCACACTGCGTGCAATGCTACTGGCCGGCC
>CAZJEK010000251.1:0-8876 GCA_964545005.1 uncultured Pirellulaceae bacterium | reverse complement strand
CGCGTCGGGTTTCCATTCCCAAGCAAAAACTGCGATAGTGCAGCTTCAAAAATATAAGTTCGCCAGCCAACTGGAAGCAACGCGTGACAGACAATGTGTCCGAACAACTGAACCAGCCGATTGAAGACGACCCAATTGCCCAGCAAATGGGCCTGCGACCGACCTTCATTCCGCTGCGACATTACGATCTGAAGGCACTGCTGATCGAGACGTTTCAACTGACAGGCGCGGACAAGGACGTTTTTTTACAGCGCTGTGCCCAACTGCAATCGATCTTCCATATTGAACATCAGTCGACATTGCTCAAGTTGGAAGAACTCTATGAACGCCTCGATCCCGACACGCAACTGGTGGACGTGGATCCGATCGATGAATCCCGCCGCCAGGAACTTGGCGATTGGCTGATTGATCATGTGTCAAACCTGCTTTATCTGGCTCACTATAAACGGCTCAGCCGCGGCGACCTGGAACGCGCGATCGAAGTCGGTTGCCAATGGGGAGTTCGACTCGATGTCGACTTTGACTTGTTTGATCGCCTGGAGATCTTTGCCCGCGGCTATCGCACCGTCACCATTACCCGCCGCAGATGGCAGCGACTTTTTTGGCAGGAGTCGATCGAACTTCCCGAATTCACCCGCTTGATTATTGTATTCCGAGTCAAACCTGACCGGGACAGTGACTCCAAACAGCGAAAAAAAGTTTACCAGTTGCTGGATTCGCGGTTTGTCTACTTGAAAACCTTCAAAAACATTCCGGAAACCGACCTGGAGATTCTGCTGCCCGGATCACGGGTCCGGTTGACCAAATTTGACCGAGCCAAAATCCTGTTTCCGACGCTCTCCGGGATGGCCTTGACAGGATACAAACTGGCCCGGTCAGCCCTGATCCTGGGCCTGGCCTTTAGCTGGAAAACCTGGTTTGGATTTGCGGTATTGATCGGAGGCGGTATCGGCTATGTCGTTAAAGCAGTACTCAGTTACTTTCGCACCAAGAACAACTACCAATTCGGATTGACCAAAAGTTTGTATCTGAAAAATCTGGATAACAACTTAAGCGCGCTCTATCGGATTCTCAATGAAGCCGAAGAACAGGAGATCAGCGAGGCAATTCTGGCGTTCACATTCCTGTGGAAGTCCGATCTTGTCCCGGATTCAGGAATTACAGCGGCAGAACTCGACAAGATCATCGAATCCTATCTCCAGGCCAATACGGGGCTGTCGGTTGATTTCGAAATCCACGACGCGTTGGGAAAACTTGCCCGACTCGGCCTGGCACATGTCGATAACACTGGCCGCTGGACTTGCGTATCCATCGAAAAAACAGATGAGGCCATGCTGCAAAACTGGAGCCAACTGTACGCCACGGCCAGCCGCGTACGAGAGCCTGGCACCACCAGGCCGAATCCCGAAACCGAATAATTCTTATTCTGCCATCCAATAGAATGACCATGAGAACTTCGAGTCGTACCAATAGTCATCGAGAATATGCTCGAGCGAAATCCCTGATGCCAGGAGGTGTCAACAGTGCCGCCCGCGCCTTTGGCGCCGTCGGAGGCGAACCGATTGTGTTCGCCAAAGCCGAAGGACCGAGATTGACCGACATCGATGGCAACCACTACCTCGACTACATCGGTTCCTGGGGGCCAATGATCCTCGGGCACCAGTACCCGGATGTTTCGGCCGCGATTCACGCCGCGGTTGATCGAGGCACCAGCTTCGGAGCTCCGACGGTTGCCGAAAACGAACTGGCCGAGTTGATTATCGACTCCGTACCCTCGGTAGAAATGGTTCGCCTGGTCAACTCCGGCACCGAGGCGACGATGAGCGCGATTCGCGTCGCCCGAGGGTTCACCGGCCGAGACAAGATCATCAAGTTTGCCGGTAACTACCACGGACACGTCGACAGCCTGCTCGTTTCAGCCGGTAGCGCCGCCGCGACACTGGCAGTTCCCAACTCGCCTGGGGTCACCGTTGGTACCAGTCGCGATACGGTCGTGCTGCCCTATAACGATACCGATGCGTTGGAGCAAGCGTTTCAAGACTTCGGTCCAGAAATTGCGGCCGTCATCCTGGAACCGGTTTGCGGAAACATGGGCTGTGTGACTCCTTCGGAATCGTTTCTGAAATCGCTTCGGCAGCTGACACAAGATCACGGTGCGGTGCTGATTTTTGATGAAGTAATGTGTGGTTTTCGCGTTGCCCTGGGTGGGGCTCAACAACTGTTCGGCGTCACTCCCGACATGACCACGCTAGGCAAGATTGTGGGCGGTGGCTTGCCGTTGGGTGTGTTTGGTGGCAAGCGGGAGATCATGCAGCAGGTGCTTCCCGCTGGAAAGGTTTTCCAAGCGGGCACCTTGAGTGGCAACCCGATCGCCACGGCTGCTGGGATCGCAACGTTGAAGGCCCTGCGAGAAAACCCACCTTACGAACGCTTGGAACAGATCAGCAAACGGCTGGCGACGGGACTAGTTTCGGCGGGCCAAAAAGCGGGCGTCGCATGTTGCCTCAATCGAGTCGGAAGTATGATGACGCTGTTTTTTCAATCTGGTCCAGTCACCGATTGGGAAACTGCGTCCAAGTGTGACACTCAACAGTACGCCAGGTTTTTCTGGAATCTGATTGACCGCGGCGTCTATTTCCCATGCAGCCAGTTTGAAGCGTTGTTCGTTTCCAATGCCCACAGCGACGAGGATATCGAAACCACGATCACCGCTGCTGAGCAGTCAATGGTTGAGTTGCAAGCGACAAGGTAAACGCAATTCCCGCCGTGGCTTCGAGCCAAGTAGTCCCGGAGGGACGGGTCGCCACTACCGTGGCTAAAAACAACCCGATCAAGATTTCACGTACATGATCGCGCCGCAACCTTCGCACTTGACGGCTTTCTGGAGCAACAATTGGCTCGCCATCTGAGTACGCACTCGCGAGTTGCAGTTGTCGCAGGTCTCGGTATTGGTTGACGCAAAGGTATCCTCGCCTTTTTTGGGAACCGAGCGACGGTAATCCGCCAGCAATTCGCCCGGCAGCTTCACTTCGTTTTCCCGTAACTCGCCGGTGATACGGTTCTTTTCAGCGGTCAGCTCTTCCAACTCCATCGCGACTTTGTCTTTCATCGCCTGAGTCTCCTGCTGGGCCTGCTGATGCTTTTGCTTGGCCGACTCCAACTCTTCGGTCAACTTGTCCAGTCGTTCCAACTGTTCCAGAATTTCGTCTTGCAACACCAGGTTGGCTTGCTCATCAGCAGCGATGCGATCCTTGAGCAGCTGAAATTCCTTGTTGGAATCGCAGGTGTTCAGCTTCCCCTTCATATCTTCAATCTTGGCCTCTCGTTCGGCCAGCTGCATCTGTTTGTCATTGGATGCTCGTCGCAGCTCGTCAACTCGCTGCTGACATTCTTCCATCGCCTGCAACGCCTCTCGTTCGTTATTACCGACGACCTTGACTTTGATGGGGCCCCGGTTGATTCGTTCTTCGATGTCAGTCAACTGTCGCAACATGCGGTGAAGCGACTGCAGCAATCCGTAATCCACGTTCACAAAGCGATCCTCATCGGAATCCAGTAATTTGCACCCACAAGCCGCCGGCGGGAGCTCGTCTGGTCAATCGTATCAGCATCGGCGACCGTTGCCTATCAGGGAGACGCCCCGGCATTGCCGCTCTCATTAGCGGATCATTTCGTTGGACAGCTTGATGATTCAAAACTGTCGCCGACCAGACAACCGTTGCCGCATGCCTCCCACCAATCGTACAACCGCATCAAGCTTTCACGTAAATTGCCTTCCGTTTCCTCGAACACCTGCCGGAGCAAGCTCTCGTCCAGCGGGCTGGCAGCAATCCAATCGGTCAACGCATCCGAAATCTCACGCAAGCGTTGGACGTTTGGAACCAGCCGCTGCAAAACTCGCACCCCCGGAATGGCTCGGTGCGTGGTCAGGATCAGTCCGATTCGATGATGTCGACAGAAGTTGATCAAGGCCAGCCGATTCAATGGTGATAACGATTCGATTCCATCGACCACCCACGTGCGGTGCAACGCATCGTGCTGGCGCAAATCACGACCGGCGTGGACTGCCAACACGTCGACAGTTGGCCACCGATCAGCGGGCCGCAACGTCAATCGGCGAAACCGAAGCCGAAAATCGTCGTCGCCAGATCGACGTCCCAGGAATTCCTCCAACCCATATGTCAACGTTGTCTTTCCGGCTCCGTGAGGTCCGACGATCTGTCCGATCCATCCCGCGCCCCGCCACCGCAGCGAAAGTGCCGAAAACTCCTCGTCCGATACTCCAAGGCAGGGTAGTCGACCGGGGCCGACAAATCGCGTCGCGAATGGGTTGCTCTGGTTAACCATTGCCTGGCCCGTCTAAGCCGATCTGCTTGGTACCCGAACCTCGCTGAACCAACAGGAAGTGTTCATCGAACGTTTTTTCTTTTCGATCGCCCAGGAACAGTCGCACTCTCACGCACCAGCGAATTTTCAAAATCTTGCCGTGATAGGTCAACGGACTGGCCGGCAACACAGTACTCAATCGCCCCACGCAGGCATGCTCGTCGAGCTTGATTGCATCACGATTCTTACGCTCAAAAAAATGAACCCCGATGTCTTCTTCTCCCTTACCCTCAGTCAACCAGATTACGGAGGCTTCGAGGGCGGTCAGGACGTGGTCCGGCTCCAACTCAATTCGATAGTTGCAGCTGAGAAAATCGTGGGGATGAAACGATCGTTGCCGGCCACGCTCAATCTCAATTTCGACCGTCGGTTCGGCGACCAGCTCGCGGGATTGATTCAATCGACGGCTGGAACCCGGGAACGAACGGTCTCGACGTCGTGATCGGTCTCGACGGGGTGAACCGTGATTGGAAACGTTCTCCTCAGGCGAGGCCAGTTCTTTGCTTGTGCGACTACCTGAATCTTCCATTGGATTCGATTGTTCGTTGATCTGAACGAGTGCATGGCCGACGCCGGAATCTCGAATCGCAAAGGCGACTCGAATGGTTTTCCGGTTGACAGCGTCAGTCCGCGTTGCCGAAACAGCTGAGTCTGATAGACGATCGATGTTTCCGTACGGATGTCGGTACCCTGATTATAGGTTACTTCCTCCTGGCAGATCAGGTCGACATTAAACAACTTTAATCGGACTCGCCCCGATTGAGAAATCCACCCCTCAACCTGCTGACCCGGGCGAAGCGGATAAACCGACAGCTCAATCACCGTGGGCCCGATCCCCGCCAACTTCAGCAACTGGCGGAAAAAGTGGTAGATTGACCAACCACACGCTGGCGTCAGCAGCAAAATCAATGCGGCGGCCAACCACGGGCGTTCCGGCAATCGCGAAATCTCATCCGGAGCAATCGAACCGCTGATCTCGCCCAGTTGACTGACCCATTGAGACTGCAAGCCAAACGAACCGGCGCAAATCAGCACCAGAATTGACAGCAAGGCTACCGAGACCACGCTGAAGATCGTTGCCCAAATCAGGCCCCACAGGTTTCGAGGGGAAGGAACAATACGAAATCCAAACGTCGAGCCTGCTACCGGAGGCCTGGGGTCCCGGGGAACCGTCGGCAAATCTGCTCGGCGCTGCCTCAGCTCGTTCAAGATTTCCAGCTCATTGGCCCGCGCCGCGATCGCACCGCGACGCTCTGCCGACACCCCGACATGCCAGATCAGACGAATGATCCAACCCAGCCCCACCAGAATCAAAACCAGGGACATCAGCCCCCAAAGTGCCAGGTGGATGGTTGAATCCCGCAGCACTGCCGGATCCATCACGGCAATCGAGACGCTGACGGTCAACAATCCGACACCAATCAACAGCAGCGCAGCAGCGACCGAGGCTTCCGTGACCCCCGCCAGCCAACGGCGGTTGGAACCACGAAACCAACGTGCCAACAGGAACAGTCGAAACCAGTATCGCAAACGATCGACCCTTGAATCCGGGAGTGTTTCGGAGCATCCTAACCGAAACAAACCATTGATGGCAGGCATTTCCAATCCAGGTCGATTGAATTTGGCACTCTCCATGCAATACGATAGTCCAGCGCCGTTGAGCAGGCGTGAGTTTTACATCATCTACACCGCTACGTTCAGGAACTGATTGCTGTGAACAACTTAGGATTTATGGGAGCTGGCCGAATGGCCACCGCACTGGCAACTGGAATTTCTGCCGCTCACCCCAACCTGTTTTCGATTTCCGTCTTTGATCCGCAAGCAGGCGCGATCAACCAGTTCTCTGACGAAGTTTCGCCCCACGCCAACGTCACTGCGGCTGATTCCAATCAGCAATTGATGGATCAGTCCGACGTGGTCTTTATTGCCGTCAAACCGCAGATTATTCGCGCTGCGTTGGAATCCATTACGGTCCCGAAAAATTGTTTGATTGTGTCAGTCGTGGCGGGGGTTGATCTCGTCACTCTGCAACGACTTCTGGAAACCGATCGAATCGTGCGTGTCATGCCCAACACGCCCAGCCTGATTGGGATGGGGGCCAGCGGATTCGCCTGTGCCGCAGGCGTCACTGAGGAAGAGCGAAATCGCATCCATCAATACCTGGAATCGCTTGGAGTTGCGATTCAAGTCCGACCTGATCAACTGGATGCCGTTACCGGGCTTTCCGGCTCCGGTCCGGCCTATGTCTTTCAATTTGTTCAAGCGTTAATCGATGGCGGCGTGTTGGCAGGCCTGCATCGCGACGACGCCAGAAAACTGGCGTTGCAAACGGTGTTGGGTGCTACCAAATTGATCCTCGAAACTGATCAACATCCCGCAGTGCTGATCGACCAGGTCACCAGTCCCGGTGGTACGACCATTCATGGCATCAAGGCGCTGGAAGAGACAGGCTTTCGCGACGCCGTGATGTCCGCCGTCGTCGCAGCCACCCACCGCGCCGAAGAACTTGGCGGGTAAACCTGGAATTCATCTACCAGGAAACAAAAGGTTGGTGGCCAGGCCATGCGCGGGGCCTGATGGATCAATTGGCAAACGACAACAACAGCAATGCCAGGACCAGAACCGCAACCCAGTCGCCCCGGTTGATTTGTCCGCTGCGCCGATTGAACCTGACGTAGCTTAACACGGCACCCGTGGGGCAACCGTACCGACAATAGCCCAGCGGCACCCACCAACTGAATACCAGCCCGGCGAAAAACAGAACAATCGTTGCCCACCCTGCAACTCGCCAGGCAAACGCGTGAAATGGTTCGATACTTGCCAAATCCAAGCGAATCCATCCGGCGGCAACCACCGCGACCAACAGCAACAACACTCCCGGAACCAGCTTCAACCATCGCCGCCAACGGCGCCCGATCGACCAGCGACTCGGACTCACCTGGTGAACGACATGCTGGCAAGCACCGAACGGGCACAGTTGATTGCAATAAACGTTGTGCTTGGAAATGATCGGGACGACCAACGAGATCAAAGCCAATCCGACCAGCCCCGGTGCGACCAGCCATGGCAGTCCGTGCCGCGACCACCCCAACAGTAACGCTTGCGAAAGTACATCGCCGCGGTACCATCCCAGGTATCCGATCGCAGCCAACATGAACGCCCCACGGATCCATTTTGATTGACGTCGGCTGGAAAATGTCAACGCCACGGCAAGCACCGCCATCAACAGCGTCACCGCGTCGGCCCAGTATCGCGCGACCCAACGCTTCCAACCATCGTTGCTATCAGTCTGATTCTCCGCCTGGAGTGACGCCGCCAGAGCTTCGACTCGGTGCTGGATCACCTCCCTCACATTCAGGCTCGTCATCGTGGCACCGGAAACGCCTTCGTATTGATCAGCTGGAAACGTGACCACCTCCGCAACCGATTTGCCCGCCAACAAAGACTCCAAATAGCCGTCTTCTTCAACGTACCGGACGTAAGGCTGGTTGTCATAACTGCCGCGGATGCGAAACCGCTGGAAGTTCAATGAATCGTCAAAAAACGTCAAGCAATCAGTCGGGCCTTGATAGCCATTCAAATGGTCAGCCGCCGGTGATGTCCGCACGACGTAGCCAAGCTGTTGTTCCCCGCTGAATAATTCCCAGGCATCGATCCTTTCATTTCGCTGGATGATGATGTCTGGCAATTCCAGCCATTGGCGAATCTCTTGTTCCGTTACCGGATCAGGAAACTTGAGGTTTTCGGGCGTCATGCCGGCTCGGGCCTGCACACCTTGAATAATCGCCAGGCTGGTCAGGGTTGCTCCCGAAACCGCGTCGAACGAGGGCCACGAATTTGGACGGTCAATCGGCAACCCGTTCCACTGGTGCAGAAAATTGGGGTCGGAAACAATCGCTTCCACGTGCTCAGCCGTATCAGCACTGTTCAGGATCGCCAGGTTGCCGATTGTGCGCGACTCATCGACCACGATCACCCCGGTTGTCGGCCCGATGTAACCCACCATCGAATCCGACGCCGGCGATGTCGATAACAAACTGGCGACGACTTTCGTTTCAGGTCGCCCCGCCGACGTTACCTGCTCCGCCAGAATGTCAAACTGCCCCTCACCGCTGAACTGGAACGTCAATGAACGATGCCGGTCTCGAATCTCGGCAGGTAACCATTCGATGTCAGGCTGGAAGTTAACAGACGATTCCGATGAATCAATCCGCGCGGCAGAATACCTGGCGTGAGCCGCCAGCAGGATTGCCAGCAACAGCGTGACCCGAATCAGGTGACCGACAATGGTACGCCAGCGAGGAACGACGACAGGTTTCGTCGCCGCTGGGTCAACAATTGGGAGTTCGCTGGATTCGGGCATTACCGACCCGTTGGAGACGCGGATAGACAGAATGGCTTGGGCGCAGATTTACGCATTTAAAACTTTAGAAGATGCACTATCGCAGTTTTTCCTTGGAAATGGAAACCCGACGCGTGAGCGAGGGCTA
>CAZJEK010000250.1:0-8878 GCA_964545005.1 uncultured Pirellulaceae bacterium | reverse complement strand
GCTTACTTTACGTTATTCATCTTGGCGGTTCAATCAGCACGTTGGGCGTTGTTCACACCGAACGACAAAGGGTGCACTGTCGCAGAAGACCGCAAAGCTCGTGGTCTTCAAGCTCGTTCAGTCCGCCGCAAAGACGTGGCGCCGGCTGAAGGGGCCAACCCGTTGCCAATGGTCATCGAAGGCGTCACATTCACCGATGGTGTCGCAGAAATCGACGCCGAAAACCGCGCTGCTTGATCAGGCCGCGTCATCCAGTTTCCAGCATAGCTCGCCTTCATGTCACTTCGGGCCGATACCTTCGCCCCATCGGTGAACGATGTTCGCATCGATTCCGAATAGATCGAGCGCACGCCCGACGGAATGATTGACGATATCGTCGACGCTTTGCGGACGGGCATAGAATGCCGGAACCGGCGGCATCGCGATCGCGCCCATCTCGACAACCTGGGCCATGCTGCGAAGATGTCCTAGGTGTAGGGGTGTTTCTCGCACCATCAATACCAGCCTGCGCCGTTCCTTGAGGACAACATCGGCAGCACGGGACAGCAATCCCGAAGTCACGCCGCCCGCAATCTCCGAGAGGCTTCGGATGGAACAAGGCGCAACCAGCATTCCCATCGTTCTGAAGGAGCCGCTGGAGATGGCCGCTCCGATGTCTTCCGGTTTGTACACCTTGTCAGCGAGGCCATGAACCTCGCTGACTTTTAGTTTCATCTCAAGCGCCAGTGTCACCTGCGCCGATTGTGTCATCACGAGATGCGTCTCGACATCCAGATCGCGCAACACCCTGAGGGCGTGAACGCCGTAGACAACGCCAGAGGCGCCGCTGATTCCGATGATTAACCGTTGTGGACTGACTCGCGACATGAAAACCGCACCTTCCGTAATGCTTCGAGAGCAGAGGCCGCTTGATCTGATGCCGTATGATGCAGATCAAGCGCCCTACGCTTGAGTTCATTTTGACGCGCAACGTGGAGTCGAAATGTGCGCAACTGTCGTTGGGTTTAGGCGTCTCGGCATATCGTCGTGAATAGACGATATGCCGAGACGTTTTGCATGCTATTCTCGAGGCAGGAATTCGTTGGTGTAGAAGACCGAAACGTCATCGACGGTTTTGCTCAATCCCCCGAACTCGTTCATGAGCGCCTGAGCCTCTTCCCAACGCTCCTTGGATGAATAACCGATGCCGGGGAAGTCGTCGTCAGCCCCTCCCATCAGACTGGCTGTCGCTTCCAGCTTCTGAATTTCCACGTCAGTCACGCGGTTCGGCGCCCGGCTGACAAGGGATTCAATGGCCTCTTCAGGATGCTGCAAGGCATAGTCATATGCCCTGAGAGTGGCCCGGACAAATCCTGCGACAACCTCCGGAGAGTCCTCGATCGTATCGGTATGCGCCGCGATACCATCGCCCATAGTGTCGATCCCGAAACTCGAATAGAGGAAGTAATCGACACTGTCGTCCGTTGCGTCGCGAAACCCCATGTAGGAGTCATTGTAGAACCCCGTCACCGCCTCGGCGCGTTTTCCAAGGAAGGTCTGGTTGCGCGTGCCGCCGTCAGCGGCCACGATGTTCACGTCGTTTCTGTCAATACCGTTCTTGGCAAGAAGCGCGTACAACATCGTCGTGGTCGTGTCGCCCTGCAGGCTGGTTACCGTCTTGCCGACCAGATCGGCGGGTTTCTTGATATTGTGCTCTTTCCAGCTGATCAGGGCATTGGGGCTGACCTGGTAGAGCTGCGCCACTTGCCGAAGCGGCATACCCTGCGCCACGCCCAGCATCAGAGATGGCGGATCAACGATATTGAACGTGTCCTCGCCGCTCGCGACGAGTTGCATGGAAGAGGTGACCCCCTTGCCTTCGAGAACTTCCACGTCCAGCCCTTCTTCCTTGTAGAACCCCTTGTCGACCCCCAACAGATAGGGGGAACGATGGCCGTTGTAGGAAAACGCGCGCCGTACGGTAACTTTGGTCAGATCCTGCGCCATGGCCGGCAAGACCCCTCCCGCCAAAGCGCCGCCTAACAGCGCGCCCGTAGTTTGCAGCATAGTTCTGCGTGTCAGTGTCATAGTACTTCCTCCTGCTGGTTATATTTCTTCAGCACACCGTGCTCTTCGAATAGATGCCGGACGTGACCTGCGAGTTCGGCGAACCGCTTGGTCTGCATTGTCTCGGGTGTCCGGGGATGCGGCAGATCCACGTCCATGATTTCCGCAATGCGGCCCGGGCGCGGCGTCATGACCACGACCCGATCGGCCAGGATGATGGCCTCCTGGATGTCGTGGGTCACAAACAGAACGCTTTTCCGCGATTTCTGCCAGATGTCATGTAGATCAACGACCATCTGCTCTCGCGTGATTGCGTCCAGGGCGCCGAAAGGCTCATCCATGAGCAGCAATGGCGGATCATGAACCAGTGCGCGGCAGATCGAAACGCGCTGACGCATACCGCCAGACAACTCATACGGGTATTTTTCCTCAAACCCGGCAAGCCCGACATTCGAAAGCAATTGCCTTGCCTTTTCTTCATAGGGTTCGCGTTTCAACCCGCGCATCTCCGCCTGGATCACGACATTGTCGAGAACCCGCCGCCAATCCAGCAGAACGTCCGACTGAAAGACGATACCGACCTCCGTGACCGGGCTTGCGATGCGCTGACCGGAAAGCGTGACCTCGCCCTTCTCAGGAAAGTCCAACCCCGAGGCCAGCGCCAATAGCGTACTCTTTCCGCAGCCGCTCGGCCCGACAATTGCTATGAACTCGCCGGCGTCGACATTCAGATTGATATCCGTCAGAGCCTGAATCGGCCCGCTCGACGTCTGATAGACTTTTTCAACGTCAGTGAAATCCAAGGTGTGTGCCATGACCGCCCCTATCCTTGATGATTGACGCGTTGGGAAACGTGCCAGGGCAGCAGCAACCGTTCCATAAGATCAACGATCGCGAACAGAGCGATGCCCAGAAGGCTGAGAACGACCAGAACGGCGAAGGACAGGCTGACATCCAGCGTGCCGTTCGCGAGAATGAGTTGATAGCCGAGCCCGCGATCCGCTGCTACGAATTCACCAACTACCGCACCCACAACGGCCAGGGTGCTGGCCACTTTGAGACCCGCAAAGATGTTGGGCAGCGCGCCGGGCACCTGGAAATTCAAGAAAATCCTCCAGCGTGGCGCCCCCATCGAACGGGCCAGCCAGATGACCTCCTTTGGTGTCGAGCGAAAGCCGATAAGGGCATCGATCACGATGGGGAAGAAACAGATCAGAAAGGCAATGAGGATTTTCGGCACCGGTCCGAAGCCGAACCAGACTACGATGAGCGGGGCGATCGCGACCTTCGGGATCGTTTGCGACGCAACCAGAATGGGATACACGGCGCGCTCCACCGAGCGGAACTGAGACAGAATCGCCGCCAATGGAATGCTGACGAGAATGGACAACCCGAAACCGACCACGACTTCGATGGTGGTGATCGATGTGTGATACAGGATCTGGTCGTATTCGCTGAGCATTCGGGCAAAGATCACCGAAGGCGGCGGCAACAGATATGTCGGAACATCGCCGACACGGACGCCAAACTCCCAGCCGAGCAACAGCACGGCGCTTAGCAGAATGCTGTTCGTAGATGCGGGCCAGCGCCAATTCCTGACTGAAACGGAATTTCCAGCGTCAGATTGGTCGGTCATGCCACTGCTCCTAAAGCGTTCAGAAGAATCATGTTTTCCTTTCGACTGCGTAAGGAGACACGCAACAGGTTGTGCCGCTCCAAACCCCGGAATGAAGTTGCATCCGCCACGACGACGCCGGCCGAAGCGAGCTTATTCGCGACGACGCACGGCTTCCGGTTTCCCAGCTCCAGCAACAGCATGTTGCCCGCGCCAGTCTTGACTGAAATCCCATCGAGCGCGCTGAGCGAGGCAGTAAACCATTCCCGCTCTTGTGCAAATGTGGCTTTGCAATCCTCCAGGAATGCGATCTCCTGCAGCGCGGCAACTCCTGCCTGGACACTCGGGGCCGCCAGGTTGAATGGCGGCCTTCCGGTTTCCGCTATGCGCACCAGGCCCGGATCAGCGATGGCATACCCAATTCGCAAACCGGCAAGGCCGAAATATTTTGAGAACGTGCGCAGCACCACGATGTTCGCGCATTCGCGAACCAAGGGAACCGCGCCGTCTTTCATCGGGTAGATAAGCGCCTCGTCCACGACAAAAATGGTGTCTGGGTGTTCAGCGGCAAAAGCAACGATATCCTCGTTCCGGATGCGCGCGCCCGTGGGATTGTTTGGGGTGCACAGGAAGGCCATCGCGATCGTATGCTGGTTCAGCATATCGCGCATTTTCGTGAGGTTGACGATTTCGAACGCCTGGTTGTCGACCGCGATAACCTCACATCCGCGCAAGCTGGCCTCCAGTTCGTAGCGGGGGAAGGTCGGAATATGGATCAGAACCTTGTCACCCTCGGTCGTCCAGGCGTGAATGATGAGCTTCAGAACGTCATCCAGGCCGGCTCCGAAGAAAAGGCTGCTTTCATCGACATCATGGCGCTCCGCCAACGCGGCGCGAAGTTCTGAGAACCTGATATCCGGATATACATTCGTGAAGGCCAATGCCCGTTCCGCAGCGGCACGCGCCTGCGGCGGCGGCCCGAACGGATTGACGTTGAGAGAAAAATCGATGATCGAGCGCGGATCGAGGTGATGTTGTTTGGCGATCGCCTCAACCGAAGTTTCGCCCTCGTAGAGACGAAGAGAGGCCATTTCGAGATTCCGGGGATTGCCGATCATGACAAAAGCCTTCCGAAGCCGGGAACCGAGGTCGACATGCCCAAGGCACGAAGCACACCCCAGAGCGTCACCTGATTGCTGGTCAAGACCGGTTTGCCCAACTCGTCTTCCAGCGCGTCGGTGACTTCAAACGCGCGGTAATCGGTGCAGCTGACAAACACAGCATCGCTTTCTGGGATGTCGGTTCTTCGAATCTGGTCCGCAATATCGTCCGGCGGGATTTCGCGAATGGCCTTACCCGACAAACCGGCCCCGTCCGACGCGATGACATCGAATCCGGAATGGCGCAGGAACACGACCTCGGCGTCGTTGATGGCGTCGATATAGGGTGTAACCAGGGTTACGGCGCGGACATCCAGCGCCTTTAGCGCGGCGATCATGCAATCCGAAGTAGCGACAACAGGACAGCCGACCAGATCGGCGATGGATGCGATCAGTTCTCCCATGCCGTCGGCACCGTCGATGAAAGAGCCGCTGGTACAGGCATAGGCCACGACATCAGGCGTCACCTGGGCGATCAGGCTGGCAGCAACAGAAACCTCTGAATTCATGCTGCGCAGGCCGTCCGGGGTGGTGTCACGCAACATAACCCTAGTAGAGTAGAACGAGAGCCCCTCGGGCGCGGCCCAACGCAGATCGGGCTCGATCACCGTGTTGGGCGACGGAATGATCAAACCCACCTTGCGGCCCATCTCTCGTATGCCGGCGCCGCTCGTCATTTGGCCCAGGACTTCTGATATTTATCGATATTGGCAGCTTCGCGATTACTGAGCTGAACCAGCGACTGAAGAAGATCCACCAAGGCGGCGTTGGTATGCGCATCGGTTCCGTCGACATAGCTGCGCAACTGGCCTCCGACCGGATCGATTGCGCCAGCGCGGACGCAGACATCTATCAGTCGTTTTTCCTGTTCGCCGTCATGGAATGCCGCTTCGTTGCCCTGAATGGCAGCAATACATGCGGCTATGCCATATGCCCCCCAGTTTGAAATATTGGCAACAACTGCGATATCCGCTTCCTGTTTCGCGGCAATAACATCGCCAAGCGGAACGTCCGCCTTTACGATTTCAGCGACACCGCCCATTCCGAGTTCATTGCCAAGATCGCCGACGCCGATCGTCGCAATGCCCTGCGCACGAGCCTCGGAAAACAGCACATCGGTCTTGGCGGTAAACGACGATATCTCGAATCCGCCACCGCCGTGATATTCACCGTCACTACCGGCGCCCGGTCGCTCAACCGCGACGACAGCCGTTGGCTTCAGACGCGTCAACATCTCGCGGGCCGCTTCCTGCGCTTCGGCAGGATCGACCGGAAAAGACAACAGCGCACACCTGTTGCGCCCTGAATCCAGATCATCAACGCTGGCCGGGATCAGCCCCGCCGCCGAAAAACACGCTTGCATGCAGCCAACGACAGACTCTTCCGATACACCTACGGGCACCGCCTCCAGCCCGACGGCAAGTGCGCGCGCCAGAACGGCCGCGCCAATCGGGCCATCCGTTTCCGGCAACCCGTAGTCGCGCATCAGGAACCCGCTGAGTACCAACACACGGTCGCCCGGCCTGACCCGCTCTTTCAGCAGATTCGCCGCCGACAGCGTCAGCGGGCCGCCGGCCTTCTTTCTGGACGCGGCGTAAAGCTGCATGAGCGGCAGCCCCTTCAGGATCGTCCAGTTGGAAATCGGCGCGGTTACCAGATGGTCGACGGCCTCGCCGATGCGATCAATGCTTATCCCGGTCAACGATGTAGTCCTCCAAGCTGATGGCCTCTTCCCCGGGGAAGCGGCGGCGTTCGAAAAGCGCTTTCATTGAAAGTGGCGCAGTGGCGTCTATGCCGAGCTTGCCGCGATGCACTTCACGCACGTCTTCCCGGGTGTAGCTCGATACGCGAGGAATGGTGTAAACGTCGGTATCCGGCGTGGAACGGGTCTGGATCGCCCACAAGACATCGGATGCATTGAACGGATCGACATCGTCGTCGACGACGACGACGACCTTTGTCCAGGAGTATCCGCCAAGCGCCGCAAGCACCGCATTGCGCGCCTGGTCCTCGTTCTGCTTGTTGATGGAAATCACGCAGCCGAACACATATCCGGGTGTCGCGATATCCTTGATCTGCGGCACGAAGGACGAGACCTTCTTGTATATCTCGGTCTGGATGGGCACCCCGACAAGATTCATGTCCTCGGTCCCGCCCGCCAGGATGGTGTGATACATCGCATCGCTGCGCCTGGTGATCGCCTTGACCCTGAAGACGTGATTCTTCATGACCGGCACGTAGCTGTCTGTGAACTCACCGAACGGCCCTTCGTCTTCCCTCAGGTCTGCGATCACCTCGCCTTCAATGATCATCTCGGCATCGGCCGGAACATCCACCGGGATCGTCTTGCAGCGCGTGACCCGCATCGGCGTCCCCTGCCATGCGCCCGCAACCTCCAGTTCGTCGGCCTCATAGGGAACCTTGGAAGCCGCCGAAAACATCAGCCCCGGCGGCGCGCCTATCGCGATGGCGCATGGAAGGTTCTGCCCCTTCGCCTCGGCCTCGGCGTGGTAGCGCCCAAGATGCTGCGGAGGCATCATCCGCACGCGAAGCTTGTCTTCGCCGACCAACTGGCATCTGTTCCAGGATGCGTTGTACGCCCCCGTTTCGGGGTGTGGAGCGATCAATACGCCTGCGGTGATATAGGCGCCGGCATCGTGTTCTGAGAAAACCACCTGTGGAATGTCGCGTGCGACATCGAGATCCGGAGCCAGCTTGACCACCTCTTGGACCGGGGCATTCTCAATCCTGTCAACGGGTAAACCACGCGCTTCCTGCGAAACGAGGGTCCGCAGCAGATCCGCCTCCTCAAGCCCGAGCGCTGCTGCAACAGTGCGGCGGAACCCAAATACATTGGTGACGACAGGCACTTCCGAACCGGCGACGTTGCGGAACATCAGCGCCTGATTTTTCCCGGCCTGCATGCGCCGCATGACGGCTGTCAGTTCGTGCTTTGGATTCACTTCCCGGTCGACGAACGCCATTTCCCCGCGTTCGTCGAGCCAGCGGATGAGCTCTCTGAATGTTTCCACTGCCTCCTCCTTCCCGGCGTTCAATTTCGCCGCTCTCCAAATGTTGGTTATTGACCAACATTGTTGGCTAACATATGCTTGAAGCTAGACCGCGATTTGTCAACATCAATCTCGAGAGAAGACGGCCATGCATAAACCGGAAGGGGATAGGAAAACGGGTCCGGAACGCCGCCGGAAAATCAAATCCGTGATGCATGTGACTGAAATACTGAGATGTATTTCGAGATCACGGGCGCCATTGGGCATCAATGAAATCGCACGGCACACAGAGCTGGACAAAAGTTCCGTTTCCCGGCTGGTCGCCACCCTGGAAGGCGAACATTTGGTGGAACGTCTGCCTGATTCGGCAAAATTTCAGCTCGGACTGGGCCTGATCGCGCTTGCCGCACCCTTGCAGACAAGTCTCCAGTTGACGTCCCTTGTACGGCCACGGCTGGAACAATTGTCCCGCGAACTCTCGGAAACCGTGAACCTGAGTATCTGGGACGGCAATGAATCGGTAAGTATCGCCCAAGCGCTTGGCACCAACGCGATCACCCACTATGCAACGCCCGGTCAACGAAACCCCGCTCATTGCACTGCGTCCGGGAAGGTCTTGTTGGCGCACAGGTCAAAGGCCGAGATCGAAGAAATTCTCTCTCATCCGCTCGTCCGTTATACCGACATGACAATGATCGACCCTGAAACCCTGCGCCGGGCACTGAAGCAAATCCGCCGGGATGGATACGCAACCAACAACGGCGAATTCGCAGTGGACGTAGGCGCCACCGCAGTAATCGTGCCTGACGCTCGCGACAGGAGTTTCGGTGCCCTGACAGTCACCGCACCGATCTATCGTTTCGATTCCAATCGGCAGGTAGAAGTCGTAGCCACACTCCGAGCAGCAGCGGTCAAACTGTCAGAAGATATCAGATATAGCGAGAAGATGTGATGTATTTCCCATGACCACTACCCGGCATCCGGCATCCCTGCCGCAAGATGGAACATGACATTACATTGCGATCCCGCCCGGCACATGGCCCACA
>CAZJEK010000249.1:0-8945 GCA_964545005.1 uncultured Pirellulaceae bacterium | reverse complement strand
ATGCGGATTGGGTTTACCTGGTTCCCGACGCCATCATTTCTTTCCTGCGGCCGGATTTGGAATTGACCGCACAATAACGTGCCACAGTTAAGGCGGTCAGAGGCTGACATTTTTCGGCGGCTGGACAGCAGTAGCTTGGGGCAGCGGCCCGAGTCCCTGAAGTCTCGCTCAAGTCTCGGTGTGACGTTACGCTCACGGCCATATCGGCCCACGCTACGTGCCAGAGATCGTGCTTAGCCAACCAGCTGGCAGGCCAGCAGGCCCATCATCAAAGAGGTGAGCATCAACAGATATCGCTGGATGCCGCGGGTTCCGATTTTCAAAATTGCAGTTTTCATGATTCTCTCTTAAAACCAATGACGCTTGTTTGACGTCATATTCCTTCGCAGCTTACATGCCACTTGTTTGGGGGCAACTCAAACAGCCGCTTTCAACTGTTTTGAACGTCGCAATACACCAAATGTTGCGGGTTTTCCGGAAAATTTGGAGGGGGTGCGGCACTTTGACTCAACTCTCGACCAACGCCGAAGTGTTATCAAATCGAGTCAAACTGCCGTCATCTTCGCCACAAATGGGTTCGGCGGTGGGGACAGGGAATGATACTCGCTAGATCGGTTTTGCAGAGCCCTAAAGTGGTCAGCATTGAGTGAAAAACACGTCAGGTGTTTGTAAGCGGAAGAGAGGCTTGAGGCGGGTACGACTTGCAACAGCTTTTTTCAGGATGTCTGAAGAGAGACTTTGTTTCCAGCCGTTGGGCGCTAGCCCCGGAGGAAAGGTCGTTGAAGCATAAACGTTGGAATGTCAGTGGCTCGCGTTAAAACCGCTGGACACGATCGCGAGAGGTAGCTTGGGCCATTGGCCCGAGGCGGCAAGGACTTCAACCAAGTTCGGTATTCCCCCGCGATCACGGCCGAATCGGCCATGCTACATTACTTTCGCCGAGTTGAAGTTTGATCTTGATTCGCAACTTAAGCGACAGGCATAATCAGACAGGCCAAGGGACGAGGCCGTGGCTTGTTGCCCACTCCCCATAACGCACCATTTGACTTTGAACACTTTATCCAGTCAGGACGACGACCCGATGAGTTCAGCAGGCGTGACTTCGACTCGGCAAAAGCGACTGGGAAAAAACTACGACCGGGCGGCCTGGTTTTACGAGAAGAGCGCCAAGTTCTATTCCACCAACCAGATCCGAGCCTCCAAACGCTTTCAAACCAGATATATTCAGCCCGATGATCGCGTATTGTTTCTGGGGGCCGGGGCCGGCGAGGACGCGGTAATGGCCGCTCGAGCCGGTGCCCAGGTCACCTGCATCGACATTTCAGCCGGCATGCTGGAACAGGTCCAGCGGAAACTGGATCGCGAGCAATTGACAGCCGAATTGATTTGCCAGAATGCGTTCGACCACCAGCGGCCAGGGCATTATGACGTGGTCGCCGCAAACTATTTTTTGAACGTGTTTCGCCGCGACGATATGCGGGCGATGATGAACTATACCGCCCAGTTGGTGCGACCGGGTGGCTACTACCTGATCGCCGACGTTGCCCGCTCGCAAGGCAGCCTGCCGGCCAAAGCGTTTAATATCGCCTATCTGAAAATGGCAATGTTGTCATTCTGGGCCATCGGGTTGGTGCCACTGCACGAAAACTACGACTACGTGAAGTATTTTGAGGCTGCTGGCCTGGAGCATGAGCATACCGAATGGTTTCGGTTTGCCAAACGCGGACCGGTTCTGTTCCAAAGTATCGTCGCAAAAATAAGCCGGTAACCATTTTTACCGGCTTTTGAAGTTTGAATCGGCCTCGAAAAACGATTTAGTGCATTGCCACACTATACGTTCAGAAGCCACAAACCATTAGTGCCGCGTCAAGTATTGATTTTGGGTTGGCACTTCAATGTAGCGATTGGTTTTTCGAGCAAGATTGGCTCGTCGACCCCAATTCTTAAGTTAGACGCTGCACTAGTGATTGTTTTTCAGGTCACGGGCTTTCAGCTGTCGCTCACTAGGAAGCTTGACGTCCCAGACCAGGCCAACTTTCTCCAATCCTCGAATGATGATCCAGCTCAGATCGAACTGCCACCATTTCAATCCATGACGGGCTGAGGTAGGAAACGCGTGGTGATTATTGTGCCAGCCTTCCCCGTGGCTCAAGACGCCAAAGAACAGGTTGTTCCGTGAGTCATCGGAAGCATCGTAGTCCTGTGATCCGAAAATGTGGCAAATGGAATTGATCGACCAGGTCATGTGGTGAGACAGGCAAACCCGTGCCAAGCCACCCCAGATGAATCCCAACAAGGCTCCTTTGCCGAACGCAGCAAAGCTGACGGTTCCCAGCAAAGCGGCAAATCCACCAATCAATGCCGGAATCACCAACGTGGCGACGACCCAGGCTTTGTAGTGTTTGTCGATTGAAACCAGAACCGGATCCTTCAACAAATCGGGAACATATTTTTCACGTTCCGCCTTCGACCAATTGGCGTTGAACAACCAACCGGCGTGCGAATGCCAGAATCCCTTGATCGCGTTCAACCAGCCACCTTCGTGCAGGTGGGGCGAGTGCGGGTCGCCATGATTGTCCGAATACCGATGGTGCTTGCGGTGAACCATGCACCAGTCAATCGGCGATCCTTCGACAGCCAGCGATCCGGCTGCGGTCCAGAACCAGCGAACTGCCGGATGGGCCTGGAAAGATCGGTGAGTCAGCATGCGATGGAAACCAATCGTGATCCCCATTCCAGTCAGGTACCAACCGCCGATCAACATGGTCACATCCAACCAGGTAGCCATTCCAAACTGGAATGCCATCACCAGCGCCGCCACCATGCCCATCAGTGGCAGCAGGACGGTTCCGAGGATTACCAGGCGTTTGCCAAGCGTATTTTCGTCGTAAATCAGTTGGTCGCCAGTTTCCGAAATTGGAGCGACATAATCCACGAGTGATCCGGCGTGGGGTGCCGACATGTCCAACGAATCTGTTTCTTCTTCAGGAGGAGCCAGCAACGCGGTGCCAACTTCGAATTCAGTTTCCTGCTCGTCGACAGGTGGGAGGACTGAAGCCATTCTTCATTTCCTTATGATTGACAGGATGCGGTTCCAAACCCTGATGCCCAGCGAACTTGCCAGACTCTCCACCAGGGTGGAGAGACCGTCGGACAAACAAACACAAACCCGTCCGCTACGATCTCGTTCGGCCAAAGTATATCGGGCCGGCCAACTTCCAGCGTGCGACCAATGTTTGGCCAATGTAATAGTTATGTAAGCGCGATTTGGCGTGGAAAAAACCGACAAAACTCGCACAAAAGAGGAGCCCGGCCTGTGACATCCCGTCGCACCGCACCCGAAAAAAAAACGGTCACAGCTGTCATTGCTGGCAGGATGCTAGCAACGAACCGTCGGGCCGATGACCACTGGAACGATAGTTGATTGAATTCACGCTCACCGCAGCTGCACTTCAGCGTAGAGGTCAAGACAAGCCCGACGCGCCAGTTTAGAAGTTGCACATAATGCTCAGAGCCAATCGAATGTCCTCGTCGGCATGCCAACTTTCGACATTCCAACCCTCCCCTCGCCATGGCTCGACCCTCCCACAGGAGGGTGTCGATGCTACCGAAACTTCCGCAAGAAAGGACAAGATCTCGCAACTGAACAGCGTTACGATTCAGCCGATGCGTCGCCATTTTTCACGAACCGGTACCCCGCGTCGCGAATGGTCAGAAAATGCTTCGGTTGGGACGGCTGTTTCTCAAACGTCTTCCGCAACTGACGAAGGATCTGGTCGGGGGCACGCGTGTTCATATGCCCAGGCATGTTCCAGACATCCTCCAGCAATTGTGATCGCGGAACGACTTCGCCCTCGTGTTCGACAAAGTACCGCAACACGCGAATCTGCAACTCAGTCAAACGGACCGGCCTGTCGCCGACGCGAATTTCATAAGTCTTAAAATTGATTTCAGCGTCGCCAAACTCATACGTCTCCAGAGCTGCTCCAGGTCGACCATGCTCGGCTGGCGCCGAGCCGGATTGTTGCAACAGGTTTTTGATGCGGCTCAGCAGCTCTTCCAACTCAAATGGTTTGACCATGTACTGGTTGGCACCGACATCAAATCCCCGCGTCTTGTCTTCCGACAACGTTCTGGCGCTGAGCATCAAGATCGGCATGAATTGGCCAGCCTGCCGAACTTTTTCGCACACCTCGTAGCCGCTCATCTGCGGTAGCATCAAGTCAAGCACGATCAAATCGACAGGCTGTTCGCCAGACTTGATCAGTTCCAGTGCATCGATGCCATTGCCGACGGAAGTAACCCGGTAACCTTCGGCTTCAAGGTTGTACTTGATCCCAATCGCCAGGTGTTCTTCGTCTTCAACGACCAGGATGTGCTTTTGCGCGGAAGAATTCATAAAAGGAAAACAGAGTCTCACGAATCAAAATTATCGCTGCCTCGATTATAGAAACCAATTCGCTGGACTTCCAGAAGCTGCCTCCCAGCCCGCCAACCATCTCAAGACGGGCATTTTTCTGAGATCCCGGGCCGTTTCAATTCGCTGGATTGCCAGTCACAAACGGCAAGCGGACTTCAAATACGGTGCCCCAACGCTTGTCACGATCGACAATCCTGACTTTCCCACCCAACCGCCTGACCAGGGTTCGCACGATGTAGAGCCCCAATCCAGTACCCGGTTTTTTTCGCTGCAACTCTTCACCCAAGCGGACAAATCGTCCAAAAACCTTGCGTCGCAATTGGCGGGGGATGCCTTCACCATTGTCCGAAATTTCGACCACGACCATCGGCCCTTCCGTCCGCATGCCAACATGCACCTGGGGCGGTTCGCCAGAATACTTGATCGCGTTGTCGAGCAGATTGCGAAAAAGGATCATCACATCCATTCGCTCACCCATGACCTCGATCGGTTTCAGCTCCTGTTCGATCGTTTCCGGCGGCACACGATATCGCGTACACACAGCCTCGGCGCAGTCAGCAATCAACTGGTCCAGTCGCAATTGCTGGGCGACGCGATCACGCTGGTCCTTTTCAATCGTTCTCGCTTCCAGCAGATGGCTGATCAGCCCATCCAGCCGTTCGACATCATCGGCCATGAATTTGAGAAACCGCTCCCGCTGTTCCTCACTGACATCGCGCAGATTGAGGGTTTGCAGGTAGAGCTTCAACGACGCGATCGGCGACTTCAATTCGTGGGTCACACTGTCGATGAAATTCGATTGTCGACGGGTAAGATTGATCGCCTTGATCGACAACGTCAAATAGGTCACCACACCAACCAGCACCAGCAAGAACGCGACGCTGCCGACACTCAGCAGCACAAAGTACAAGGGGGATTGAGTCGTTTGACCAATCCCCAACGTCAACAGAATCCAGCCGACGGTGAGCGCCACGATCGCGATGATCATGACCACTCCCAGCGTGATTGGCAGCTTCAGGGATCTGCGTTCAAACATGGTCGGCGGAACCCATTACTTTTTTTTCTTGTAGCCGTCTTTCAGTGTCACGGTCCGATTGAAAACCAGCTGGTCCGGGCGGGAATCCTTGGCGTCAACAATAAAATAACCATTGCGTTCAAACTGAAATTGATCACCGGGTTGGGCATTGGCCAGAGAAGGCTCCAGCTTGGACTGCTTGACGACTAGCGCGTGGGGGTTGATCTGATCTTTCCAATCCTGGCCTTCCGGAACATCACTGGCATCTTCCTGCTCAAACAACACATCGTACAACCGGACCTCAGCGTCGACAGCGTGCTCGGCAGAAACCCAGTGAATGGTGCCTTTGACTTTACGTCCGTCAGGGGCCTTACCACCGTCGGTTTCGGGATCGTAGGTGCAACGCAATTCAACAATCTCGCCGCTATCATCTTTGACCACGTCGTGGCATTTGAGAAAGTACGCGAAACGCAACCGAACTTCACGGCCGATCGACAGACGGAAGAATTTTTTCGGTGCATCTTCCATGAAGTCCGAACGCTCGATGTACAATTCGCGACCGAACGGGACTTCCCGACTTCCAGCCGATTCATCCTCGGGGTTGTTAATCACGTGGCGGATTTCCGTTTTCCCTTCTGGGTAGTTTTCAATCACGACCTTGATCGGATCAATCACTGCCATCGCTCGGGGAGCGATCTTGTTCAAGTGCTCGCGAATGCACAAATTCAACAACGCGATATCCGTCATGCTGTTGTATTTGGTCACCCCCACTCGCGAACAGAAATTGCGAATTGATTCGGGAGTAAAACCGCGGCGGCGAAAGGCGGAAATCGTTGGCATTCGCGGATCATCCCAGCCGTTGACGTAACCGCCTTTGACCAATTCGGTCAGTCGACGTTTACTCATCATCGTGTTGGAAATCACCAGCTTGGCAAACTCAATCTGCTGCGGGTGGTGGATTCCCAGCGCGTCGAGATACCAGTCGTACAACGGGCGATGGTCTTCAAATTCCAGCGTACAAATCGAATGGGTGATACCTTCGATGGAATCGCTTTGTCCGTGGGCCCAATCATAATTGGGATAGATGCACCACTGATCGCCAGTGCGGTGATGAGTCGCGTGCCGGATGCGGTACATTGCCGGGTCACGCAGATTCATATTCGATGCAGCCATGTCGATTTTGGCTCGCAACGTTTTCTCACCATCCTTGAATTCGCCATTCTTCATCCGCTCGAACAGGTCCAGGTTTTCCTCAACCGATCGATTGCGATAAGGACTTTCCTGGCCGGGCTGTTTCCAGCTGCCACGAAATTGACGAACTTCTTCAACCGTTTGATCACAGACGTAGGCTTTGCCATCCTTGATCAGTTGCACCGCCCAATCATACAGCTGCTGGAAATAGTCGGAGGCGTAACATTCCTGGTCCCACTCGAATCCCAGCCAACGAATGTCTTCCTTGATCGATTCGACGAATTCGGTTTCTTCTTTTTCCGGATTGGTATCATCGAATCGCAGATTGCACTTGGCGTCAAATTCCCGTGCGATTCCGAAATTCAGGCAAATCGACTTGGCGTGTCCAATATGCAGGTAGCCGTTGGGTTCGGGCGGAAACCGAGTATGCACACGGCCTCCATTTTTCCCGGCGGCGACGTCATCGGTAACGATTTGCCTGACAAAATCGAGCGGCTTTTCTTCTTTATTCATTGTGGCAACTATCCAGCCGCAAGCTGCGGCAAGGGCAATGTTTTTTCTGATTAATACTCGAATCCTAACCAAACCCCGGAAAAGTCGCGAGGGGCTGATCGCGATCAAGTCCTGCAAATCGAACATGACAGCGTCAAACAGATTCACCTGAAAGTTTGACCGGATGTTCACGATCAACAAGATTGACAAGATGCTCTCTGGCGGTCGATTTCACCAACCCAAACATTGAACCGGAAGAGACCACTAGCGGATTTTTTCGCCGTGGGTGTGCCAGAGGCGAGCGAATTGGCACGCCGGCCCCAAAATAGGGGACCGGAATCTGCCCCTGACCGGATTTTCTGGCTGCATGGCTGCCGTCGTTTTTTGGCATATCCCATGCACTGCGCGCGGGTATCAAGTTGCCCCGAAATCAAGCTGAATTTCGGCCTCGATTTTTCTCTCGTAAAGGACAGGATATGCTGAAACACCGTGTCGTATTTTTCGAAGCCGAAGGTGGTTCCGACAAGTGGCTCGACGGACATCGCCGTGACACCCAACCCATCGTATTTGCACTGAAAGCTCGCGGCTGGGATTCCGAGATCATTTTTTATCGCGATGAATGGAAGGATCAGATTTTAGAACACTGCAAAGATCGATTTGATGCCTACATCAGTCGAGTCAATCCTGGCAACCTGGCTTACGGAGAAAGCGAGTATTTTGACATGCTCCGGCAACTCTCTGATCAAGGCACCTTGGGGATGGCTCATCCCGATGCCATGATCAATTTTGGAGCCAAGGATGCACTGGTCAAACTGCGGCATACCGATCTGGTGCCCGAAGACACCTTCGCCTACTACACTCAGGAGGAGTTCGTCGGACAATTCCCAACCAGCTTGTCACTGGGCGAACGTGTATTGAAGCAAAACCGCGGGTCCACCGGGACCGGGATTTGGCGAGTCAAGGTCGACGATGAACGGGATTTCGAGGCTGGCCAACCGTTGCCACTCGATACCAAGATCAAGTGTACTGAAGCAGTCGATAACCACGTTGAACATCACCAACTGGGTGACTTCATGGCGTTTTGCGAACAGTACATCGTTGGTGACAACGGGATGCTGGTCGACATGCGATTTTTGCCCCGGATCAAGGAAGGCGAAATTCGCATCCTGATGGTTGGTACGGAACCAATCTTCGTCGTTCACAAGAAACCGGCCGAAGGGGAAGATTCGTTTTCCGCAACCTTGTTCTCGGGTGCGAAGTATACTTATGACACACCCGAACAATGGGATGGGCTGGTCACTGGTTTCCTGGATGAACTGCCGACCGTCTGTGGCACATTGGGCCGCGACGACATTCCGCTGATCTGGACCGCGGACTTTATCCTGGATACAGACGACCAAGGCCAGGACCGCTACATTCTCGGTGAGATCAACTGCTCCTGCGTCGGCTTCACCAGCCACTTGGAAGAAGGCATCCAAGCCAAGGTTGCCCGCGAGATTATTCGTTCGATCAAGGTTCGTAATGAAATCGATCCGGCGACCGATACGCAAGCGGCCGAGCCGGAACCGGTTTAGTACTTGCCCTTCGTTAACCGTTTGAAACTTCAATCGCCCAGCTTCGTTGTATCGGAGCTGGGCATTTTTTATCGACCTGGGATCGCGGGAAGTAGCTGGGGCCATTGGCCCGAGTACGCAAAGTTTCGCCCAACGTTCAATGTTTAAATCGCGATCACTCCCGAATCGGCCATGCAAGCTGATCCCCCAGCGAGCCCCTGCGACTGGGCAAGCGCTACAAAGTAACCCGTTTTGTCGCTATACTGGCTCCTCA
>CAZJEK010000248.1:5153-9057 GCA_964545005.1 uncultured Pirellulaceae bacterium | reverse complement strand
ATCGGGTTCGCAAAGCTGCGTTTCAATTGCGCAAAACACGCCAGCTGAAACCCGAACTGATAGCGCGGATCGCTGATTGGGACAAAACCATCGCATCCCATACTCTGGCGCAGCTGCAAGCAGACATTGAACGCGTTCCCGAACAGCCTGGGGTTTACATTTTCAAAGATGAAACCGGCTACCTGTATATCGGTGAGTCCGAAAACTTGCGTGATCGATTGCGGCAGCACCTCGATCAATCTCACAACCTGGCACTGGCCAAGCACTTGGAAGATCACTCGCAGGTGGTGATTGAGACTCACGCGTTTGACCCTGAGTCACGGGCTCGGTTGATTCGAGTTCGTCGCGCTTACGAATCGTCGCTGATCGCCAGCCGCAAACCACGGTTCAATATTCAGCCATCGCCATAGGTTTGAATTTGCCGAACATTTTGAATCGAGATTCGATCCCGAATGTCCTTTCATGTCAGAAGAATTCTGGCATTTGTGAATGTGCAATCTGTCGGGAAAGCGCTCGTCTTTCGTTCAGGGCGACGAGGCACGCATGCAAGGAAAATTGCGTTTGAATTGATTTGCGAAGAATAACAGATACAACTAAACCATGACTGAATCATTACAAAATGCATTTAATGCTGCGTCCCGACTACCAGCAAATGAGCAAGATGAAATAGCCCGGTGGCTGATGGCGGAACTGGAGTCCGACGCGAAGTGGGCAGAGCTTTTTGCCGGGTCGAGTGATGTCTTGGCGTCGTTGGCAGCTGAGGCATTAAGCGAACACAAACACGGTGAAACCTTGCCACTCGATCAAAAGTGACCGATGGATTCAAAGACGGCGAGGAAATTTCGCGAGTTTTATGAAAGGTTGCCCAGCAGGATTCAGCAAGCAGCTCGCGAATCGTACCGATTGTTCTCTGAAAACGAGAGGCACCCCAGCCTTCGATTTAAGAAAGTACATCCATCGTTGCCAGTTTTTTCGGTTCGAGTGGCACTGGATTTTCGAGCTGTCGGTGTGGTCGATGGAGAAGACATCGTTTGGTTCTGGATTGGTTCACACTCGGAATATGAAGCTCTTTTAGAATCGCTTAAGTAGTATCAAACACTGGCTCGAATTGCGCAATAACATTTGCTATTCCGAGCCTTTTTCCTCGTCAATCAAAAACGGAATCGCGTCGATCGGCTCAATCGTTTCCCGTTGCTGATCCGGGACAGGCAATTCGCCCGGTTCTCCAGCGGCTGGTTCCGTTTCGCTTTGCCCTGTCCCCTGCCCTTCCGGCTCACCGTCCTGAATGGCAGCTGGTGTTGCCGAGTCGACCTCAGCATCGTCGCCCAAGTTGTCGAGGTCGAATTGATCCGCACCCATTAATTTCGGCGCATCGTAGTTTTTCTCTTTGCGCAGTTGGCCGTCTTCAAACCAGGATCGCCAGAGCCCTTTGGGTTCGCCATGCGAGTACTGGCCTTCGAATTGCTTCATGCCGTTATCGTGCCACCAGATCCAAGTCCCATGGCGCTGGCCGTCGCTATCGAATGATCCCCGCGACTTTCGATTGCCGTTTTCGTGCCACCAGTAAAACGTACCGACGGGGTGGTCGTCCTTGTACTGGCCACGATGTTTGGGTTGCTGGTTTGGATACCAGCTGGCCACCGGGCCTTCCTGGATACGCTGCCCTTGAGGCATAAACGGAGTCGGTTTGGCGGCCCACCAATTGTCCTCTCCTTCGGGAACCAGCTTCTGGTCGAGAAAAGTTTCGACTGACAGTTTCGCATCGGGACGATAACTCGCCGTTGTTTGAACCAGCTTGCGGCCTTCAAAGTAGCGATCGCGCGAGGCAAGTTGGTGATCGGGGGAACTGTCCCATTCCAGCACGTCACCATCCAGGACACCCTGCTTGAATGTCGCCTGTCGATACCGGTGTTGGTCCGGGTAATACCACACGGCCTGACCGTGACGCTTACCGTCTCGGTATTCGATTTCAAAGACTTTTTGACCCACGCCGTTCTGATTGTAAATGACCCAGGTCCCATGCAGCTTGCCTTCTTTGAAGTTGGCAAATGAATCAAATGGGCCGGTATAGAACGAGAACGGTTTGGTGGCAAACAGCCCACCTTCGGAAGCGAGGTGGCGGCGTCCCCAGATACCATCCATCAGTCCCAGTTTGTAGCTACCTTGGGCAACGACGTCGCCAGACTGATTCAGCACCTTCCAGGGGCCGTGGTTGTAGTAGTTTCCGTCTTCGTCCATTTTGACAGTGCGAATCAGCCGAGGTTTTCCGTCGGCATAATTCTCAGTGATCACCTCTGTTTCGGGATCGTTGCGTTGAACACGCGGATTGGATTCATTTGGAGTCGATCGAATCGGCGCCGGCAGCTGTTCTCGGGTTTGCGGCTCCTGGGGATCCGAACTCGCGTTTTCGTTGGGATCAGGCTTGAGTTGCTCGACTGGAATTTGATTGAAACTGAACGGTACGGGTTCCAGCCGCGTTGCATCGGAGGGGCGACCACCGGGAACAAAGGCACCGCCCTGCTCCTGGAACTCACGGGCGCGAAAGGGCGCGGAGTTGTTGGGGCGACTCAAGTTCAGCCCGTTCAGCACATCTTGAGGGTCGACCAGGATTCGGCCCTGCGAGGGCACTTGACCGCCCGGTTGCGATTCCTGGAACTCCTGCGGATCGGGTTTCCGAAACGCAGTGGTTAATGCTGGCGTTCGAGCGACGCGTCGAGCCGATGACTGGACAAACCTATTCGGTTGCCAATACGGATCGGATTGTCCTTCGACCAGCCGTGGAGATTCCTGACCAAACCCCAGCTGCACACCAAGCAGCAGCATGATGACCGACAACACGAACCACCCCAGCCGATGCGTTGCACGATGCCGAAGCCAGCGTTGCCGTCGCTCGAACTCCAGTCTCGCCCAATCTCGCTGGCCGCGAATCGGCACCAACTGCAGATCTCGTTCCAGCGAGCAATCCAACAGGTTGGTCAAGTTGTCAGGACGATGCAACATACAGGGCTTGAAAGGGCGGTAGGCAAAATAGCGAGCCAAATGTTCGGGCAGCGCGTGCGATGCGCAGCGATGTCCAAGCATCACGCGTTGTGTTCGGTAGATCGGCGGTACCGCCGGTTTTGTTTGAACAACCATGCATCGGCTTTATCTTCCCTGCAATC
Organism: uncultured Pirellulaceae bacterium; assembly: GCA_964545005.1. Classification (GTDB taxonomy): domain Bacteria; phylum Planctomycetota; class Planctomycetia; order Pirellulales; family Pirellulaceae; genus Mariniblastus. Next base: position 5,896 of record CAZJEK010000248.1, on the reverse strand, counting down.
TGCTCTGCCGCTACCCGCGTCGTGCCGGTTGTGACGATTGCAGGGTAAGTGTCGTTGATTCAAGCCGATGTCCCGTTACACCATCAGGCTGATCGAAGCCGTCACGACGACCAGTGAAACCACTGACGCCACGAGAATTCGCTGGTCGCGGTACTCGTCAAAACAAGTCATCGGATCGGTGCTGACGTCAACTCGATTCAAGGCCTCAATCCGGGATGCCAAGCTGGGATGCCACCAGCTTGACCGTTCAAATGATTGCGGGTGGCAAGCTGCCAAGCGTAACAACGCCGAAGCTGATTCATGAAGCCGGCCACCACTGAAGCGTAGCCCCGCGCTGCTGGCGCCGCTTGCCAGTTCGCACCCGGAAAACAAATCGGCTTCTCGTTCCATCCCGTGCGACAGCCAACCGATGGCCAGCAGCAGATACATGGCATAGCAACCACTGAATGCCGTCCAACCCCACCAGGCAGGAATTGACCACCGTGCGCAAATCGCTTCAATCGGTTGCCATGATCCAGCAACCAGCCAACTGGAAACCAGCACGCCCAACAGCGGCAGCAAGCTGAACAGTATCCGCCACCAACCGTGGTGGCGTTTCAGGTGGCCGATCTCGTGCCGGATGATGGCAGCAATTTCATGGTCCGGAAACAACGCAAGGAGTCTTTCAGAAATCAGGATTCGGCGAGAGCCGCGCGTTAATCCAATCACGCAGGCATTGATCAGTTGACCGCCGGTCAGCCAGC
>CAZJEK010000248.1:0-5143 GCA_964545005.1 uncultured Pirellulaceae bacterium | reverse complement strand
AGCAACGGGGAGGCTGGCAATCAAGGTGAAACTCATCCTGTGTCCCAATCAGGCTGTTGTGCAAGCGGTCCGGTAATTCGGTCGTCGTCCAAAACCATTGCAACAGTCTCGGGTAAGCCAGCAGACCCGCCAGGATCGTTGCAGTCAATCCGAGTTGGGCTGCCCACGAAGTCGCTTGCCACCAGCTGGATGTGTCCTGTATCAAAACCGCCAGCAGGATCGGTAATGCCACGACCAGCAGATGCAGTTGGACCCGGAGCCTCACAAATTGCAATCGCGTCACCGGCGTTCGACGGGCTCCCGTCGAGTTTTCGGAAAGCTGTTGCTGGATCTCGTAAAACACCGCCCAGGATGCAACCAGGGAAAGCAGGATTGGCAACAGGATCAGCAGGTCGTCGAGCAGGACTGCCTGGCCCAGCCCCCAATTCTCGCGGACGATATCGTGCCAACGAAAGGTGACGATCATGGCCAGCGATGCCGCCAACCAGACCGCCGTGTGGCTGGCCGTCAGTCGTCGAATCATTCCTGCCTGATCGAGCTGGCGATGTGGCGCCTGGCGAATCCGTGCCGATACTAACGCGGTCTGCACCATCGCCAAGCCAGGGACGAGCGCTGTGGTCAAACCAATCAATAGGACGCGCAGCGGAAGCTCTCCAGCAGGACCACCGTGGCGGAATTCGCTGCATGCCAATACCAGTAATATCACCAGTCCAACAATCAAGTTCATGAACCCATGCTAGTCAGCGACGTATAGCATCGAGTCTGAACAGTGATGGCAGGTGCGTTTGCGGAGCGATCTCGGACACCTGGTGCCGGTTGTGACGATTACTCTGGTCGCCAATTTCATCTGGAGATTGAACGCTACGATAACTGTTCTCGTCAGACCATAACGCAACGTATATAGCTGGGTTGCCAAACCGCCTGTCAGGATCTGGCGCGAGGAAGCAACATCCCCAATCAACTGGTTTTATCCCCGAGCTCCCCCATGTTCGCCCAGCAAATCTACGACACGTTCGCTTTCCACCCCCATCTCAGTCATGCCGGATTGGACGTTCAAGCCGATCTAGATCAAGGCAAGGTCGTCATCCGCGGTTCCGTTCGCAGCTACTACGAAAAACAGATTGCCCAGGAAGCCGTCCGTGAAATCGAAGGCGTCCGGGTCGTCGAAAACGAACTGGAAGTCACCGAGTAGCCTGGGCCATTAACCTGCTTGGCATTGTTCGTCATGGCTCGACCTTTCGCTCCACAAAAGGCGACTTTGTGCAACTTCGAAACTTGCGTCGGGCTTGTATTGAACGGCCCTCACGAAACCGCACGCTTGAACGCATTCAGGCGGAGAAACTCGCGATTCGAAACACGACACTACGAAAACAACCGGTGTGCTACCGGTACTTGCGTTTCATGTGTTCGACCAGATGGCCAAGAATTCGACGCCAGGATTGTTCAATTTCGTCGTGCCAGACGCTGTCGAATTGAGCAGCCGTCTCGATCATCGAGTCCAGCCAGAGGTCGTACAATTCGGGGCGGATGTCGTGATGTTGGCTGTCGTGAGTCGTTGCCAAGTCTGACAACTTACGCAAGGCTTCGGGTTCGCCGGTGGTTGCACCCGCACACAATTCCAATGATCGCTGCAGCATTCGATGCTGGCGTTCAAAATCAGTGTGCTTGAATTTCTCGCGCACTTCTTCAGATGAAGCCAGGAATCGATTGTAGAAAGATTCCAGAAAGTCCTCGGACTTGGAGCAACGAGCCAAGCTCGCAAGGAATCTTTCCCGTGGTGTGGGATCGTCCATCGAGGCCCCGCAGAATGAGGTGTCCGGTCATGCGTGAGCTACGATTGGATGCGGTTTGCGTCCTCGCGTCAAGCGATCGTCTATTATTGCAGCCAGTCGGGCAGCTGATGGATCGGAGGCAACTCAATCAACTGCGCTGATTCAATGGAATCATTTTCGGTTACTCGCTGCAGAGCACCTGCGGGGGCGGTGTTATCAAGATTCAAGACGCCAATCGCCGATCCGCCGCGGTCGCCTGACCGCCCCACCGCCATCTGGGCAATATTGACTTCTTCGGCAGCCAGCACGTTGCCAACGTAGCCGATGATCCCGGGGACGTCCTGGTGATGGAAGATCAGCAAGTTGCCATCGAGGTAAGATTCTGTCTGGTATTCGTCCAGCTTGACCAGTCGCGGCATGTTTCTGCCGAACAGCGTTCCGCTGGCACTGCGAGTCAACCCGTCGCCACGAACTGTGGCCGTGATCATACTGCTGAAGGTTGCCTGGTCAGAATTTGATTTGCGGATCAACTCCATGCCGCGATCGCGACACAGCGTTTCGGCACTGACGATGTTGGCGTCGTCACAAGTGTTGACCAACAAGCCAGCGCAGAATGCAGATAGCAGGGGACGGGTGTCAAGTTCTGAAATCTCGCCTTGGAATTGCAATTCGCATTGCTCGATCGCTCCGCCGTGCCATTGCCCCAGCAACATGCCCAACCGATGAGCGACGTCCAGGTGATACCGCAACGCGTTTAGAGTTTGCGGATCCAATGAGATCGTGTTGACTGCTGAGCGAATCTCGCCGGTGGTCAGATAATTGATCAGCAGGTCAACGGCTTCGACCGCAACTTCGACTTGAGCTTCGTCAGTGCTGGCGCCCAGGTGAGGCGTGCACAGAACGTTATCCATTTGAAACAACGGATTGTCGGTGCAAGGTTCATCGGGGTAGACATCCAGAGCAACTCCGCCCAGTTTGCCGGACTTCAGACCTTCGATCAACGCGTCATTGTCGTAGATGCCGCCGCGAGCACAATTGATCAATCGAGCTCCTGGTTTGAGCAGTTCAATTTCGTCAGGGCCAATCATGCCTTTGGTTTCCGGGGTCAATGGCGTGTGCACGGTAAGGTAATCAATCTCTGGCAGCAACGATTTGACTTCCGCGACTTTGGCAATGCCCAACTCATCGGCACGATCATTGGAAAGAAACGGGTCGTAGCCCAGCACATTCATTCCGAACGCCTGAGCACGACTGGCGACTTCCTGGCCGATTCGTCCCAGTCCAACGATCCCCAGTGTTTTTCCAGACAGTTGGCTGCCCTGGAACTTTTTGCGGTCCCAGCGACCGTCTTTCAAGCTTTGGAAGGCTGGTCCAACATTGCGGGACAACCCCAGCATCAACGCCATTGTGTGTTCGGCCGTGCTGACGGTATTGCCAGCGGGCGTATTCATAACCACGATTCCCAGCCGCGTGGCGGCTGGTTTATCGATGTTGTCGGTTCCGACACCGGCACGAACAATCGCTTTCAGAGTTTGGTTGTCTGCCAGTGACTCCGCCGTGATCTTGACGCCCGATCGACAGACGGCTCCGTCAAATTGGGCTAACGTCTGTTTGAGTTCATCCCCCGAAAGCCCGGTTTTGATTTCAAATTCGATTCCCGGAGCAGCCTCCAGTTTGGCCAGGCCTTCTTCGGCGATATTGTCCAGCACGATAACACGTGCTCGTTTGCCACGATCCACCTTACGCTGGGGTGGGTTTTGAGTTGCTGTCGACATCAGGTTATCCGTTTCGTTGCGCAAAATCTTTCATGAATTGAGCCAGTGCCTCAACTCCTGCTACCGGCATCGCGTTGTAAATCGATGCCCGAATGCCGCCGAGACTGCGGTGCCCCTTCAGCGTTGTCATGTTGGCTTGGCCGGCCTGCTGGAGAAATGACTCGTTGAGTTCGTCGGTTCCCAGCTTGAAGACGACGTTCATGATCGAACGTGCGTCTGGTTCTGCGTGACCTTGGTAAAACCCGTCGCTGTTGTCGATGATCTCGTACAGCATTTCTGCTTTGCGACGATTAATCGATTCCATCTGCTGCAGGCCACCAATTTCGTCTTGCAGCCATTTGCAAACCAGGCCGGTTACATAAATCGCGAAAGTAGGCGGAGTGTTGAAACGCGATCCACCGTCGGCGTGTTTGGCATAGTTCAAGTAGCTGGGAATGCGATCGGCTGAGGAACGTTCCAGCAGTTGCTTGTCCATGATCACCAACGTCACACCAGCAATGCCCGCATTCTTTTGCGCACAGGCGTAGAGCAACCCGTACTTGGACACGTCGATCGGTTGGCAAAACAGATCCGACGAATGGTCAACGACAATCGGTACTGTTCCCGTGTCGGGCAGTTCAGAAAACTGGACGCCCTGGATGGTTTCATTGGAAGTCAGGTGGCAGTACGCAGCATCCGCGGTAAGCTGAAGTTCGTCGTGAGAAGGTAACCGTGAGAAACCGGAATCGGCACCGTTAAAAGCGACATTCATTTGGCCGTAGTGATGGGCTTCTCCCGAGCTTTTTTTGCCCCAGGCTCCGGTGATGATATAGTCGGCTGTCTGGCCGGAATCGGTAATCAGGTTGGCCGGAATCATCGCGTTTTGCAGCGCTGCACCGCCCTGCAAAAACAGGATCTCATGCGAATCGGGAACGTGGAGAACATTTTTGACCCCGCGATAAGCGCCCTCGATGATCGCGTCGAAGTCTTTGCTGCGGTGGCTGATCTCCAGCACGCTGGCTCCAACACCCGGTAACGAAAGCATCTCGTCCTGAATCTGCTGGAGAACCGGTAGCGGTAGCGTTGCTGGGCCGGCCGAAAAATTGAACACACGAGAAACGGTGGTTGATGACATCGGAAACATCCTGATCGCGGCTGTTTGGGATCGGCAACAAATTCTGCTGACGATAACGCAGATTTTATGACCACGAGCCGTTTGTTGGTAGGGCCGATCAGGAGAGTCGGCGTTGGTTTGCAGCGCGGTGAGCGACGCAGCCGAATTGCATTTCGGTAACCCGTAACGGTGGCCCAAGGGGGGAATCGATGTTGCCGCGTTTGGTGGATGGAATGCCAAGATCGGCACCAAGGAATCAACCACCGCAGAGACGCAGACGTTTTTTGTCCAGCCGATTGGGCGCTAGCCCCGGACAAAAGCTTGTTGGCGGATAAACTTCCGAAAGTCGGTGGCTAACGCCAAATCCGCTGGAGGTTGTCGGTTTTCGCTAAAAACTTTCGCGGAGAGGCTGACATTTTTTGTGGTCGCCAAAAGTAGCTTGGGCCATTGGCCTTGTCCTTACACACATTTTTTTCTGTCGGTGATTGATTCTTCGAACGAAA
>CAZJEK010000247.1:4918-9059 GCA_964545005.1 uncultured Pirellulaceae bacterium | reverse complement strand
GCGGTTGTACGTGACGATCGTGGCGGGAAAGGAATTGCCTGACGGGTTCCAGGCAAAATTTGGCAACTCCGACCTGGAAGATGATGAACTAGCCGAAGCACCTGTTCCATGATTCGAACCCATGGGGCAAACTATTAAGATCGCTGCCAAGCCGAGCGGCAAAGCAGCGATCATCCCTGCGCCTGAGAAACCAAAACGACTGCTCTGATCCCCAATGTCTTTTTCTACTGACATCACACTTCCAGCCCATCTCGAGCCTGTGTTTCCCGACAGTTGCGTGGTTTGTCAGCAGAACACCCGCGACCGCGGCAAGATCATGGCTGACACTAACAGCTTCTGGTCCTCATTCTTCATTCCCCTTGTCGCGTTGTTCGGATGGAAACGGATCGAGTTTCCACTATGTCGTGGTTGTCGAACCAGGTTTTACCGCCAACGCTGGGTTCGATCCGCCGTTTGCTGGGCCGTCCTGATTGTTGTCGTCTTCGTCGCGATGCCCTATTTTCAAGGCTGGAACAGGTTGGTGACAAAACTCGCGGTATTGGCGATTGCCATCGCAGCACTGGCCCCGCAAATACTGTTCATGGTTTTTTTCCCTCCCTGGTTCGACGTGACAGCCTCGAAAAAGACCACCGCTTACGAATTCAAGTCCGAGGACTACGCCGAAGAGTTCTTTCTGCTCAATCGCGACGCCTATCCCAGTGCCGAAATTCGTGTTGACGGCGAACGCGTTTAGAGGCAACAGCTACCCCTGCACGCGACCGAGTCTTTGGAAACGGTACCGACCCAGATTCGCCCGACGCCGTTAACCCTGAATATTCGGCCGTTGAGCGTTTCAAGAAGCAGCAGATCAACGCGGCCATTGCGGTGCGTGACGCCGACCAGTCGCCACCACGCAATAATCTCCCGACGAAACGAGCGATCTCTGACCGCCCAGCAAAGCCGCTCAGCTGTTCAACCCGAGTTTTTGGAAAACCGTCTTCCATAAAAGGGGAGCGCGAAACCGTTTGCCGCCGACACAGGCCGGGCGGGCGATGATGCGGCTTTTTTGGAAATCCTGCCCGAAATTCCGCTGGATCCAAGCCCATCAGCACCTATTTCTCGCCTGCTTGAATACCCGTGGCTGGCGGGCTGCCACCGGCCACCGTCGTTTCCGCTTCCGGAGCAGATTCTTGAGAGCCTATTTCCATCAAGCTTTGTACAGCTCACTGTCCCCAGTTCATCCTGGATCCATCGAAGCATCCAGCGACCATATGATCCGATTCACGCATGAATCCGTCGCTGATATTTGCAGTCGGATCATTCCAGAGAAAGTCAAACAATACGGCCCCCACCGATTTAGTTGGCTGGAAATTCATTCGCATGGTGAACCCGGAAAAATTCTGCTCGGCAGCGACGGGATCACATCGGCCAATGTCAATGACTTTGGCAATGCGCTACGAAGTTACCTGCAGCCAAACGGGGTCATCGAAGTGATGGCCTGTGAGGTTGCCGGCGGCAAAATTAAATCTTCGCCCCGTTTTGAAATGCAAATGGATATCAAGAAAATGGGAATGGGCGTTACCGATGGCATGTCCAAGCACGACCCGCGCCGCGCAAAATATATGAATGCGGTCTACGAGACGATCTTTCACGATAGCTCGCTGCGGCAACAACACGCAGGCATGGCTCTTTGCTCCCAGTTGGCAACCAGTAGCGGTTGCTCGGTTCGGGCCGCCTGCTGGATCCAGGTGGAAGAAGACGCCAAGTGGAGCGAAAACATGAGCAAAGGCGAACGAGCCTTTCGCCGCAAACGAGGCTTTCAATCCTATTCATCCGGCCCAGCCCCCGTCATCCCTCGAGAAGCAGGAGACGTCGACATCAAGATTTTCACTGAGTTCGGCCATTGGGAAGGACCGGTCTACGAATTCCTGCCCGGCGGTGGCCTAAACTATCTTGGCGACGGACTGAAACGATACACGCCCTACCGCGTCCTACACGCTGGCTCCAACACCGTCGCCTGACGCCGCAACCAACTTTCAAACGAAACTGTCCGGATTGGCATCCCCTTTGCCTTCGTGGCAGATGAAACAGCGAATGAACCAGACGGCAAGCCGTCGCCGCCAGTGCCAACCCGGTTTTGCAAGCCAGAACCGTTTTGAGATTCCGCGAACGACACAAAAAAATGGGAGGATGCTCGCGCCCAAGCCCAGGATCGGTTAGCGACGGCCATCATGAGTCCGGCCACTTGGTTTTCTTTTCCGGAGTTTCTCGGTCAACGATGAGTCTATAATTGGTGGGCAACTTCAATCACGCCCCCAGGTCAACCTGAACGGCCAATCGAGATGTTTCGGGTCGGCGATACATCGAATCGTGCCATGAACAGCGGACTCGAAAATCACACTCTCCCCCGCCGCAATTTCTTCAGATTATTTGGCGGGCTGGTATCCAGTCTGGGTATCCCCGGACTCTGGAATGCGTCCGCCCTCGGCAGCGATGCCTGTTGGCAAACCGATAGCTCGGTGGACGTTGTTTTTCTCGAACAAGGCCTGCGGGCGCTGGCGCGAGCGCATCAAATGAATGCGATGGCCGGGCATCTGGGGGCAGCTCACATTGCTGGCTACTTGATCAGCCAACAGCGCCCCCAGCTTGAGCCTGGAGTGGCGCGAGGAATCAAGGCCGATCTCCAACGCGTGAAGGATGGCCAATCCGTGTTTGGAAAAAAGATGTCCAAAAGATCAAAACTCAGTGACAAGGAATTGTTTGCCCCGTTTGCCAAGCAAAAGCCTGACGAGGGCTTGGTTGATGGTATTGCCGAAAGCCTGGAAAGAAGCATCGATCAACCGAGGCAATCGGGACACAACGTGATTTTTGCCTCGCTGGCGATTCGGGCCTTGAAACATCACCCCGAATTTGCCACGCCGGCGGTTGTCGATGGTATCCGAAAATTGATGGCCCTGTTTGAAAACGAGAGCCCCGGAAGTGGCTATTACGGCCAGAAAAAGGGACGAATCAACGGCCGCAAAGTCAACCTTCCTGAAAATGATCAGACGCCCCCTTACGAGGACACCGAAGGGATGGTCGTTACCGTTCTCGATGAAGTGATCAGTTTGAAACCGGAAGTTCACCGAATCGGATATGGTGGCCTGGTCCACATCATTAACCATGCCGCAGCGATCTTCGATCTCGGTTCTTACGGCTACGCTGACTTGGTGAGGCGAGCAATTCGTGCGCACCACCGACACTTGAGCCTGTGGCGGAGCCTGCCCAACGTGGCCGACGAAAAAGGCAAGCTTCCGGTTTCCAAGTTTACGCCACACACTGCTGAATATTGGAATTCCCCCAATCTCCCTTTCGATCGCGCCTTGCTCACTCATCGAGTCAAAACCATGTACGGTTTCGACGAACTCGCCGCTGCCGTCGATGAAGAAAAGAGAGAAGAACTGGCCTACGACCGACTGCGGTACCTGATGTAACGTCCAGATCTGTTATGCCGTTTCAGGCCTTTCAGCGCGACCCGTTGTGTTCAATTTCAACCCCGGGGCGACGCTCGACCGCGAGGCTGTTTTCACTTGCCTTGGGCGGCCTCTGCGTCTTTGCGTCTCTGCGTGAGCTTTTTTTCCACGCACGGCATTCCGCAAACCCTCAGGGTCGTTTTTGGAAGCCTGTCTTCGAAAAAATGCCTGCTGATCAATCGAATTCGTCCTCCATCAGACCGCTCTCGGTATCAAGTGGATGACACCGCTGCCTGCATCGTTCAATGCGCTCCCGCGTGCTAGCAAATGGAATTGGCACCAAATTTCACGGGACTCTCGCATTGATCACCTGTTTTTCTCACTCGGCCAAACCGGCTGGCCTGATTCTTGCCAACAACCATTAGCAGCCGCTCAAGGTGAGATCTCAAACTGGCAACTCAAGGAAGAGACCATGTGCGATAACCTAACCCTACTCTCCACCAAACTCCTGTTCGTCCTGCTGCTGCTTCCGATTCACGTTTGCCTGACCGACGCAGCCCACGGAGCAGACCAGCTGAGCAAATTGCGGGAACAAGTTCGATCGCAACCCAGTCGCTCGCCGGCCGCTTCCCAATCATCCGATAGTCGCCAATCCAACAGCCCCCAGCGTTCACAAGCCAATTCCAATCAAGAGTCACCGGCCAACGGTG
>CAZJEK010000247.1:1202-4908 GCA_964545005.1 uncultured Pirellulaceae bacterium | reverse complement strand
CTGTTAGATCCAAACCCGCACCCAATCGGCCCCCAACCAGCCGACCCAGTTCAGCCAACCGCCATCGCGAAGATCGTCCCGCCCGGCATCGTCGTGCTCCACGAACTCGCCATTTCAACTGTTCGCCAGCACCCGTTTGGCAACCTGTTTGGGGTCCCAGCGTGATTGTCCACGAGCAGATTATCGAGCCGGTTTATGTCCCCGTTACGCCGCAACCAACCGTGGTCGTTCAGGAAACTCCCGTCTATCAGGCACCACCCGTTCAGCTCGTCGACCCCTGCCATGACTGCCCCGCCCCATCAACCGTGCAAGTCGTCGATTCAATTGGTAGCGACTGGTTTCAAGTTTACGATTCCCGCCTGACGGCCTACGGCGGACTGGACTTCGACGACCTGTCGACAGCCGGCCTGCAACTGCTGGTTCAAGGCGACCTGGTTGGTCTGGACACGTCCGTTTCTACCTGGCGAGAATCCGGCACCAGCATTCGCGATCACCTGTGGCTGGGCGATGCCAACCTCGTCTTCCAAGTCATCGACCGTCCGCGTCTGAAAACGCGGTTGGGTTTGGGAGTCAATTGGTTGGGCGATCGCTGGGGTGGTGAAGCCGGGTTTAACTTGACTGCCAGCATGGACGTCAAATTGAATTCGCGCTGGACGCTGACTGGCGAAGGCGACATTGGAACGCTGGGCGATGCGGATCTGCTGCACACCAAAATCGCCCTCAACCGTCGACTGCTCGACAGCCAGGCGGAATGGATAACCGGCTACGAACGCTACGATATCGACGGTGTCGAACTGCAAGCCGTCTACACCGGTTTGCAGTTTCGATTTTAGTCAGTTCAACCGGTTTACAAATCAGCATTCGCTAACGCGTCACGTGATGTTGCCGTTACAGCCCACTGAACCGGCATCATTGCTTTCGGTCATTTTTTAAATTGGCCGACTAACCCGCGACGCCGCGACGCTCAGACCAAGGGTCGAGACGCAAGAACTTTCAAAACCTGTGCCGTGCATTGGGATCAAGCTCCCGCGACATGGCTTAGTCTTTTCGCAGGTCCCACAACGTCAATCCGCTCAGGTCCTTTCCACCGGCCGGCAACAACCAGCTGGCCGCGTAACCGATGACGTAACAGATGGTGATACCGATGAAGGCGTACAGATAGCTACTGACTCGATAGATCGACAACCCCAATCCGTCGAAACCAGCTTTAACATCCAGCCCCAACCACGTCTGTCCATTGGCCGCCGACACAATGGCGGTCATCGTGAGGATGGCCACTGCGGCTCCGACCAGGCTGCCGGCACCTGACGCACGCCGAGTCGTCGCGCCCAAGGCAAACAACCCCGCCAGCACGCCCAGAAACATCCCCAGGATCCCGATGAACTGATCAAACAAACTCTTGATCATGGGATCGACAAACCACAGTCCAGCAACCGTCCCCAACACGCCCATCGCCAATGTCACACCTCGCGCGGCCCACAAATAACTCTGCTCCGATCGGAACAATTCCAACGGCCTGAAAAAGTCCGTCACGATCGTGGTTGCACCCGAGTTCATACTGGTCGAGACCGTCGATTGGGCCGCCGCAAAAATCCCGGCAACGACCAATCCGGCCAAGCCCACCGGCAACTCGTGGCTGATAAACAATGGCATGATCCGGTCAATGGCAATTGTCGGGTCAAGCTTGTCTGGATGCGATCGGTAAAACATCCAGAACGCGGTGCCCATTGCAAAAAACAATCCCGAGGCGGGAACCGCCATGAAACCGTTGAGCCAAATCGACTTGGCGGCCAGCGATTCATTTTCGGTCGTCATGTAGCGTTGCACCACGGCTTGATCGGCCGTGTAGCTGGAAAGGTTTTGTCCAAACGCACCCAGCACGACCACCCACAACGCCATCGTAGAAAACGACGCGGGCCCAAAATCCAGATTCACCAATTGCAACTTGCCAGCGTCCGCAGCCGCAGCAAGACTGCCCGGCGAAGCCCCCATCCAGGCGATCAACAAACACACCACCGCCCCACCGAGCAACACAAACGTTTGCAGGGTATCGGTCCAGACCACGGCTTCCACGCCGCCGAGTGTGCAATAAATAATCGACAACAATCCCATCACGTACACGCACTGCGTCGCCGTCAGCGGGGTCACGCTGGCCAGTGCCAGCGCCGCCAAGGCCAGCACCACGCCCATGCGGAAGACGTGAAACAGGCTGAAACTTCCCGACCCGATCCACCGCGCCGGCCGGTTGAACCGGCGCTCCAAGTACTCATAGGCACTGGTGGCATCGATGCGACGAAAGAAGGGCAACGCAAAATAAATCGCTATCGGCGCGATCGCCAGGATCATGCAGTTGCCGACCCAGTACACCCAATCTTGAGCGAAAGCTTTGGCCGGGATCGCCATGTAGGTGATCGAACTGAGCATCGTGGCGAAGATACTGCACCCAGCCACCCACCAGGGAATCGACTTGCCGCCCCGAAAGTAAGCGTCGGTCGAGCGGTTGCGTCTGGCAAAAAATAATCCGACCCCGACCATCGAAGCCAAATAGACCACGACAACGCTCATGTTGATCCAACCGAATTGAACCGACTGAGGTTGCACGTTGATCCGCCAAACCTGATTGGTTCGCACGCGAGGCCGGACTTCGCCGCTGACCAACAAAATATCATCGCCCCATTGGACGATCGGCGTGGTGACTTGATTAGCCGGAATCGATCCAAACTCGGCCCACGAATTGGTCAAGGTGTGATAAATCCAGGCACGTCGCGGAAATCCCGGATGGTCAAAATTTTCCATCTCGATGCCCCGCCGCAATACGTCATGAAAGACTTCCATGTCGGTTCCCGACGGCAGCAGGATATGAGCTGGCCCCAGCGGTACAGCTGAACCGGCCGTGATCGGAACCGGTGCGTCGGCGATTCGTTTCCAGGGGCTGGGCCCGTCATATTGTTCGCTGGCAGCATCCCAGGCAGCTGGCTGAAAATCGGCTGGAGAAAAACTCCAGCCATCGGCGGTCGGTTGCAGGTTTTGCAGATCAGACGTATCGCTACCTTCCAAAAATCGACGTCCACCGATGACATACAGTCGATCCTGAAACCCGTCGTGTTGAGCGGCGACCTGACAATGCATTCTTGCCGGCCCTTCCTCCGGCCAACCTGGTAACGGTTGCCAGTGATCGGTCGATAACTCGCGCCCAGCCGCCCGAGCCGATTCGACTTCGTCCAGGTCCAATCGCCAAACCAGTCGACTGGCCTCGCGAGTTCCATCGGGTCGCTGCACCTGACCGGCAACCAGGTAAACGAAACGTCCGATCACGGCGGCTCCGCCAGCGGTACACGGCAACGGCAAATCCGGAATCACCGCGTCCAGTTCCTGGACTAAATCGTTTTCGATCGTCAACAGGAAGGCACGATCAGTCGGACCCGTCTGATCTTCACCTCCCATCACCAGCACACCCATCGGAGTACTGACCACCGCCGAATAAGCGACCGGTTGCGAGAGTTCAAAACCGGAATCAGCGTCCCAGCGGAACCCCGTTTCGGCCTCGGAATCGCGACGCATTAACCAGCTTGAGCTGAGATAACGCTTGGGCAACTGCCATAACTGCGGATCATCGGCGGCGGCAAAATTCGCGCCGCCTGCCACCAGCAACACGTCGCCATGGACACCAACAATCGGACCGGCAACTCCGATCGAATCGGGCAAG
>CAZJEK010000247.1:0-1192 GCA_964545005.1 uncultured Pirellulaceae bacterium | reverse complement strand
GTGCGGGAGCGGTTGAAAATCCAGACGGTTGGCTTGATCTTGTGGACAGCCGAACGCCGACGACCAACTGCAGGCCACCAGCGCTAAACAGAGTGCGCACGGAATCCAGGAACCTATCCAATGGCGCTCGACTGGACTTTTTCGATTCATTGACAAAAACACACGCCCCCGCAAGTTTAAAACTCCTGTTGGTTTAGCTCACCAGTGTAGCGGAACAAAGCGGCGCGGTCAGCCGAACCATTGAGGACCTGCCCAGGATTGATAAACTCTTCCTTTGCCCCAGCTGACAGGAATGGGGGCCTTCCACCAGGTGCGAATTGGGGCGGCTGGTTTGGCATTCATTTTTACGGCATTTTTGAAACTCATTCGACCCTGGATCTCAATGTGACTACTCCATTGTTGCTTACCACAAACGGTCGCCAGACGCTGATCAAACACTATCGAGACGGGTTACTGGAAGACACCCTTGGATTCTGGTTCCCGCGATGCGTAGATCAGGAGCACGGTGGATTTCTGGCATCGTTTGACCGTGATGGCTCGGCGGTTGACCATGACAAATCGGTTTGGCAGCAGGGGCGGATCACCTGGCTGTTGGGTGAGTTATACAATCGGGTCGAACCGCGCGACCCATGGTTGGAAGGGTTGCAACACGGGATCGATTTCCTGGAACGTTTTTGCTTTGACCCTGCCGACGGCCGAATGTGGTTTCACTTGAACCAACAAGGCCAGCCAATTCGCAAACGGCGTTATGCGTTCTCAGAAAGCTTTGCCGCGATTGCCTTCGGCGAAATGGCTCAAGCAACCGGCCAACAACAATATCAGGAACGGGCTGCAAGGTTGTTCGAAGCCTTTGTGGGGCACTCTGACCAGACGTCCAACATGTCACCCAAGTTTACAAACGTGCGTCCGACCCGAGGTTTGGGCGCGCCGATGATCACCATCATTACGGCTCAGGAGTTGCGGGATTCGATCGGATTGGACCAAGCCGATGAATGGATCGACCGCAGCATCGACGACATCCTTCAACTGCATTGTCATCCGGAACTGGAATGTGTGCTGGAAACGGTGGGACCCGATGGCGGCGTGATTGATTCGTTTGATGGCCGCTGTCTGAATCCGGGGCACGCGATTGAGGGCGCCTGGTTCATCATCAAGGAGGGAGCGCTGCGAAATGATGCGACGCTGATCCAGC
>CAZJEK010000246.1:283-9070 GCA_964545005.1 uncultured Pirellulaceae bacterium | reverse complement strand
TGCTGCAAACCGTCTACACGTGGACCTGGACTCCAGTGGAGGCTGTCGTGCTGGAATTAGATAATAACAACGCGAACAACGGCGTAAAGTATGCATATTCAATCGGCCAACAAACTTACATATCGAACAATGTAAACCTATTTGGATGGATGCATGGGAATAAATTCTGGGATCCTCACATGCGTTACGCCGAAGACAAAACCGTTACTTCATACGTAGATCCCATGAACAACTCAACAGCGGTGCTCGAGCGAAGCCTTCCTCTTTTAGGACTAATCGGTTTTTTTATCTCGATTACGTTCCTTTTCAATCACAGAGATCATTTGCAGGGCACGCTTGCTAAAATGAAACGGACATTTCTCTTCAATTTAAATCTTCATGGCCAAGCATAATCTTCAGCGATTTAACCATCTCGCTGCCTGAATGATAAAGGCCTGGAGCCAGCGGATTTGCGCCATAAGTTCTATACAGCGGGACGGTTGTCAGATTTGTGACCGAATTGGGTGCCATTGAATATGGCCCCCGAACAATATCCTGAGCTGTTGTCAAGAACTCACTGTGAACTCTCAATGCTGTCACAAACTGACGCTCGCGTTCGAAATCAGCTCCATGCCTTTTGACTGTATCCTGATGAACCCCTGCTGGATCAATAACGTGGGTTTCTGTCCCGGTCACAATCCCGACGGCAGTTCCTAACCCACCACCCAGCGAATGCCCCGCGATTATAAGCTCCTGCCCAGGAACCTTTGCCAGGTGTGCCTTAACATCCCAGGCTAGGTTTATCGCTTGCTCATACTGCGTTGAAATTCGCCCTTGTGATTGTCTCACGTTGTTTGCATTATCGTACAAAGACGCAAGTGTCAGCAAATCGGATTCCGTTCCCTCAAACACTAAAACAAACCTGCAAGAATTGGCTTTTCGATAAAGAGCGGCGCCAAATCCAGTTTCTAGGTCGTCCCATCGATATGCGACATCATAATCTCCAATTACATCTCCCCGCTCTGCGTTGTAAACATGTGCCGAAAGCTCAGCGAATTCTAACTCCCTTTCCAGAAATGCTCTGGTTTGTTCAACGCCATGCTCCTTTATCATTTGCTGGATCTCATAAGACGGATTCAAAGTGGGAGAATTCATTATGAAATTCTCTTTTGCGCGGCTTGCAGCTTGGGCTCCGTATAAACCAGTGCTGGAATAAAACTCGTTTCCAAAAACGTACGCGTATTCGCTGACCAAGTTAAACCCTTTGGCTACGGTAGTCCCGACAGTCGATCCTACTTTTAATGAAGCCCTTGCTTCTTCAACCGCAAGTTTACCTATAAGCCGATTTGGAAACATAATGCTGTAGGCACTTCCGAAAAGCCCGTCATCCAAGCCTTCCGGATCAACCTGATTAACAAAATCGTTACCCACATAGCGGTATAAATTTGCGTCGCCGGCTGCGAAGCCAATCGGATCTTCGCTTAACCACCGTCCAACTCCGGCGCCGTACCAACGGTGCAGGTTGTTTTGTAATCCAGTCACAGCATCGAACGGTCGGCCAGTAAATCCAAACATGCTCGCCACCGCGGGATCCGTTTCGCTGAACAGATTGCCGACGGCATCGAAGACGCGGTGATTCAACAACTGACCATCCGCACTGACCAGGTCACGAACCGTTCCCTGGTGATCACTCGCGGCCCACCGCATCGGTTCGCCCACCTGCTCGTCGGCCAACAGCTTATCCGTCATCGGTCCCCAGCTATAGCGATGCGCTACGTCACCGGCTTCATCAAGGGCCAACACGATTTGATTGCCATCGTAGAAATAGTTGGTCTCTTCAACCCCACCGCCACCAGCTCCATCGAGATCCACTTGGCTGCCAATCCAACGATTGAATGCGTCGTATTGGTGGTCTACCTGTTGCGTCACCGCACCGCCCAAGCTGTCCCGATCCGTAACCTGGATCAATCGATTGCGGTGATCCCAGCTGAACTCTCGCACCACACCAGTCGACAACTCGATTTGCTGAATCAAATTCCCTTCCGCGTCATACTCATAGCTGTAAATGCCATCGTTCACCAATCGGTTGTAATCTCCGATTGCATCACCCACACGGTTGCCATCTTCGTCGTAAGCCTGGACCTGATCAGGCTGACCGTCATGGGTCGCCGAAACCAGTTGATCGGAAGTGTCGTAACCAAACTGGCTGATTCCATCAATCAGACTATTGACCTGGATCAATTTACTATCGGTATCGTACTGGTAATTGTACGCCGCTAATGGACCCGACTGATTCTGATGAACGATCGAAGTGGGTCGACCCAAATCGTCGAACTGGTAACTTGTCGACAAACCGAAATCGTTGGGGGCGGCCGTCAAATCATCGAACCGCAGCAGCGACAACAGCTGCCCAGCCACATCCCACTGGAAATCAAACCGACTCTCAGCAACCGCAGCTCCACCGACTTGCGACGAACGCGATTGCTGTACCAGTCGATGCAAGCCGTCATATTCGTAGGTCTGCCGGTAGTCGGCGACAACGCCGACCGTTGCCTGTCGTTCAACTCGACGGGACTGCACGTCAAACGAATCCTGGAAGGTTACCTGTTGACCGTTGTGGCTGATGATCTCTTCCACGACACGGCTAAGTTGATCGTACTGGTACTGATTGCTTGACCCTTGCCCCAGGTCTGCTGCCCGCAACAGCTGATCGGCTTCGTCAAACTCAAACTCAATCGTGTTGACCAGCTGCAACGAAGGATCCAGCCATCGTTCGGCAACGGTGCGGTAAAGATTGTCGCGTTGGTACTCGATGACCCGTCCATTGCGATCCGTTTTGCGTTCCAGGTTATCTTCCAGATCGTATTCAAAACTGCGAATCGCTGGCACGCCTGCCAGTTCAATCGATTCTTCAAAGACACGATCCAATGCGTCATATGCAAACTCGGTGCGGTCCCCGCTGGTATCCGTTACCGCCAGCAAATTACCAACCAGGTCATACTCGTACCCCGTTACCGGTAGCCCCAGCGGCCCCAAGTCATCCAAATCCGACTGCCGGGTTTCGATCAACCGGAACAGGTTGTCGTATGAGTTGGAAGTCAGGCTGCCTTCGGGATCGATGTGAGCCAACAAGTTACCCATCGAGTCATAAATGTATCTGGACTCCGGAGAATCCAGAGGTCCCGCTCCATCGGGATCGGGGGCCACCATCAAAACCATCCGTCCCAGACCATCGTATTCCCGTTGGGTGGTCCGGTTCAGCGGATCGGTTGTGGACAGTAGTTGATTTGCCAAATCGTAAGCCATCACCGTCACCGGTCGTTGCAGCGGACCAGCACCGTCCGGATCTGCCTGAATGATTCGGACTTGCCGATACAGCGCGTCGAATTCGTAGTTGGTTACGTTACCGAGTGCATCGGTTTCGGAAAGCAGATTTCCAACCAGATCAAATGTGAATAAGGTTTGTGGCGCTTCCAGCGGTCCCGCCCCATCTGGATCAGGCAACAACGTGCTGATGACCCGTCCCAGCGAGTCGTAAGCAAACTCGGTTGTGCGACCCAATGGATCCACCGTGGCGATCAGCTGACCTTCGAGATCGTAAACAAAATCATTCGTCGGTCGCGATTGAGGTCCAGCCGCGTCGGGATCAGGCTGGACCGTTTGAATCAGCCGATAAAGATTGTCGTAAACGTAATCCGAGGTGTTCCCCACCGCATCCGTCTGCGAAACCAGATTGTCCATCGCATCGTACCGGTACGTTGTCACCGGTGCTGTCGAGGGACCGTTGCCATCCGGGTCCGGTTCCGTTTCACTGATCAACCGTCCCAACAAGTCATACTCACGAACGGTCACTCGGCCCAGCGGATCGGTCATCGCCACCAACTGTCCGGCTGCGTCGTAGTCGAACATCGTCACCGGTTGAGCGTCCGGGCCAATGCCGTCCGGGTCAGCTTCGATCACCGCGGTCCGCCGATAAAGCGAATCGTGTTGATAGCTGGTGGTATTGCCCAAGGCATCGGTCATCGCAATCATGTTGCCGACCAAGTCATACTCGTAACTCATGACCGGCGAAGACTGCGGCCCGTCGCCGTCTGGATCCGGTAGAATCAGCTGAACGACTCGGCCCAATGGATCATAAACTCGAGTCGTCGTTCGGCCCAGCGGATCGGCTGAACTTATCAACTGGCTCGCCACATCGTATTGATAGACGGTGACGGGTCGAAGCTCTGGGCCGACTCCGTCCGGATCTTCGCCTGTTACTGAAATCACTCGGTACAGCTGGTCATATTCATAGTCGACACCATTGCCCAGCGGATCGACTTGACGCAACAGGTTTCCTGCCATGTCATACTCGAATCGATTCACGACCTGATTATCAAGTCCCACACCATCCGGGTCGGGCAGGTATTCGGCAATCAAGCGTCCCAGATCGTCGTACTCAAACCGCGTTGTTCGCCCGATTGCATCGGTTTGCGCGACTTGTTGGTCGACCGCGTCATATCGGTAGTGGGTCACCGGACGAGACTGACTGCCGACACCATCGGGATCGGGACCGATCGTTTTCGTGGTTCGATACAGGTCGTCGAACTCAAAGTCCGTTCGGTTGCCCAACGCATCAATAACCGCAATCAAATTCCCAACGGCATCGTACTGGTACTGAAAAACTGGCGACGTCAGCGGACCTGCACCATCGGGATCCGGCAACGTTTTCACGACGATTCGTCCCAACGAATCGTAGTCCAGATTCGTTTCCCGACCCAACGGATCAAGCATGCGAATGAACTGACCTTCGGCATCAAACTCGGTCGTGATCGTCGGCGACGTCAAGGGACCTGCGCCATCCGGATCCGGCTGGACGGTTTCGATCGTGCGATAAAGATCGTCAAGTTGATAGGTTGTCGAGTTCCCCAGCGGATCAATCACACCAACCAGATTATCGACACGATCATAGAGATATGTCGTGGTTGGCCCACCTGCTGGACCCGCACCATCAGGATCTGGCAGCGTCTCCGAAACGAGTCGATCCAGGTGGTCAAACTCGCGCATCGTGATCCGTCCCAACGGATCGATAATTTCGATTCGTCGACTCGCCGCGTCGTATTGGTATTCCCACTGCGGACGGGTTAATGGTCCGGCTCCATCCGGATCCGCATCAATCTGGCGGATTAATCGGTTTCGCTGGTCGTAAACCAGCACCGTTGAATTACCCAGCGGATCGATCACTTCGACCTGGTTGCCCGCACGATCATAGCTGAATTGAGTCACGGCCAGATCTTGCGGGCCTTCGCCGTCTGGATCAGGCGATTCAACCCGAATCAAGCGGTTGACATCGTCGTAAACCATCACCGTTCGCCGTCCCAGTTCGTCGACCAACGCGATCAGATTGTCGGAAGCGTCATACTCCTGGGTCACGATTCCGCCGATCGCATCGACCACCACCGTCAACCGGTTACGAGCATCATACCGGTACTCGGTTCGCGTTCCATTTTCATCGACCATCGCGATGCGGTTATTGTCGGCGTCGTACTCATACGTCGTCAGGCCACCGGCGGCATTCCGCGTTGCGACCAGCCGATTCCGAGCGTCATACTGGAACTCCGTCCGTCGCCCCAGACGATCAACCGTCGCTGACAAATTCCCCGCCGCGTCATACTCGTGAATCGTCGACTGCAGAGTCGCGTCGATCGTTTCGATCAGCCGATTCATCGCATCGTAAACGAACTCGGTATGCTTGCCTTCGGCATCGATAACTCGCAGCAGGTTCCCCGCTTCGTCGTATTCGTTGGTAGTGACTGGAGAAGTCAGTGCGCCAGCACCGTCGGGGTCGGGCCTTGTGATCGTGGTTACTCGGTTGAGTAAATCGTATTGATACTCGGTACGATTTCCGAGTTCATCGATGTATGCGGTGCGATTGCCGGCCAGATCGTATTCGTAGCCGATCGAAGCTTCGTCGACCGTACCTTCGGCAAACGTTACCAGTTCCAGCAATTCTTGCGCGTTGTACGAGTGCCGGGTCACGCGGCCGAGAGGATCGGTGATCGTTTCCAGCAATCCGGAGGCCGTATAGGTATAGCTGGTTTCCAAATCGTCACCGCCTCCCAACTCGCCAATGATCTCGATCATTTTCAATCGATTGCCGTTGGACGGATCAATCTGGTAGCGAGTCTCCCGCCCCAGCTCATCGACTGTCCGCAGCAGCTGATTAAATACCGGATCGAATTCAAAGATTTTGGCGTTGGAGTTCAGCGAGTGAATGGTCAACGTTTCAGCCGTCTGGTTGGCGACGATGATCTCGTCGACGCCATCTCCATCAAGATCCGCCACCTCGACATCATTGGCGCCAACGTCTGCCGTCAAGTCCAACGATTGCGGATCAAAGCCCTGGTTTTCAATGCCCAATTGGACACTGACTACGCCATCCTGACCAACGGTCACCAGATCCAGAAACGCGTCGTCATTCACGTAGCCGACGGCGGTCGCTTGAGCTCCATTGGCACCGGCGATGCGGTTCACCGGCAGAAAGGTCCCGTCTCCATTGCCAGACAGGAGCGAAACGTTGTTAGTGATCGACTGACTGTTGTGAGGCGTCGTCAGCAAAATATCCAGGTTGCCGTCCTGGTCGGTATCGGCCACCCGAGCCGAAGTGACCTGCCAATCAACATTTTCATCCGTGCCACCACCCAACTCGTATGATCCATTGGCGACGAATGATCCATCACCGTTGCCGCTAAAAAACTCCAGGTAGTTTTCACCGAGCGATGTGTTGGGACCCGCGGCACCGACGTCCAGCCAGCCATCGCCATCGAAATCACCGGTCACTACCTGACCGTCACCTTGAATCGCATTCAGATCAGTGGTTGTGATACTAAAGTCACTCCCACCGTTGTTGACGATCGCGTGAAACTGACCGTTGCTCCCGGCAACCAGGTCAATATCGCCGTCCCCATCCAGGTCACCGGTCGTCAAGCTGGTCGGGAAGGGGACATCGATGCGGATATCATCCAGGAAATCACCACTGCCATCATTCAACAGAATCGTCACGGCGGAATCGGCCTCGCTGGAGACAACCAGATCCATCGCACCGTCCTGATTGAAATCAGCTGTCTGGATATTCGCCGGTTCGTACAAATCAAATAGGTACCAGGCCGAATCTCCAAACGTTCCATCTCCGGTACCGAAAAAGACTTCCACTTCATCAAAGTCTGGTTTGGAAACGGCCGCATCCATGTTTCCGTCGCCATCAAAGTCGGCCACCGCCAGTGCGTCCAATCCGCCCAGCACTGGAATCTCGGTGGCCAGCTGTCGTGACACATCGTCCGAGTAAAACACGACGTTGCCATTGGAGTCGTAACGCAATAACGTCACGTTGCCACGACCGTCGACGATTTGACTGATCAAGTTGTCATCGTTCCGACTGATCTCCGGCCGCCCACCGATTCCATCACCGGCGTTAACGCGTTGACCTGCTTGATCGAGCTGGATCTCAGTAACGTTGCCATTGGCGTCGGTTTTCTGAGCTGAGACTTCGCGCTGAAAGGAGGATGCGGTCACGCCGGAGTTTGGATTGGCGGTCACATCGGCCCGATGCAGATTCGCAGTTTGCACTGGCGAATACTCAACGGTTTGTCCATCCGAACGCGTGATCGATTCAACTCGACCGGAAAACCCAACGTCAATCGTCTCCGAGTTGCCGCGTTTGTCGACTTCGCCCGTTAATCGATTCATTGAATCGTAGGAAAACTGACGGGTTGTCTGGTCGGGGTCTTCAATTCCCGTCAGGTTGTTGCCATCGTAAGTCAGTTTGGTAATCCGCCCAGCGGGATCCTCAATCTCGCTGACTCGTCCGTTGACGTATCGAAACACGGTCGATAACCCAACCGGATCAACAATGATTGCTAATTGATCATCGCCGTTGTACTGGAACTGAGTCTCGTTACCATTGCGATCGGTGACACTGGCCAACTTATGCGACATCGAATAACGTTCCACCGTCTGGTCGGGGTACGTTCTTTGAAACGTTCCATCGGGCAGTTTTACCAGCGTTGTAAAATCCTGGCCGGGGGAAATGTATGCGTTTCCCTCGACCGCTGGCGGGCGGAACAGCCGTTCGACACCATCCCCGTCGACCAGCAACACCGACCCATCCGCGCTTTCGATCAGTTGTTTCCAACCGGACAGTCCCCAACCGGCACCGAAAACACTATCACGGGAATTAACATGAATCAGTTGATCCGTGGTGATCGAAGCGGTACCCGCGATCAGATTCTGTTCCAACAGGATCGTACGGTTGGAGAATTCGTACTCGTAAACACCGGTTGGCAAATGCCGCATGTCGGCTTGCAGCGACATTTCAACGGTACGGTTGGGCCCGACTTCGAAAAAATGTTCGCCGGCTCGAAAGCCCTGTCCACTGCTACCATAGCCGGGGACCACCATTTCCGTGTTGCCATTGCGGATGGTTAATTGGGTCCCAACCATCGGAGCGAAGAACCTGACGTCTTCCATTCCGGTGGTCAAAATCGGCCGCGCGTCGGCTCGTTCGGAATCGTAATGTAACGTCAATCCTCGCCAGGCTCCTTGCGACTGATAGGAAACCAGCGAGTGAGTTTTGTGCACGGCACCCGAATGCAGGGACACCATGGTGTCAGCGGACATTGCACTTGTTTGTGCCTGGGGAGTATTGGTTGCCTGATCATTGCTGCCGATCGTGACCGACGGTGCCGCCAACGCACCCAGTTGGCTACCCTTCACAAGTTGCCCACCGGTCCCCCAACCGCTGCCGCCGGCGTAACGATTCGATGACCGTGC
>CAZJEK010000246.1:0-256 GCA_964545005.1 uncultured Pirellulaceae bacterium | reverse complement strand
ACTGTCTGGGCTGCGCTGACCGTTGGTGGACCGAAGTGCTTCCAGGAAATTCGGGTCTGCCGTATGGCGGCCCAAATCGTTCGCCGTTCCCGACCATCCCGCCGCGGGCGAAAGTTGTTCGTCAGAACCAAAATGAGCGGTCGCTGCTTCCCGCTGAACCGTTTCGCTCAGGTTGTCGGCTTGGCCACCGGTTTCACTTTGATGATCGCCGGGCTGATCGGTCTCGGTGCAGGGTTCACATTCCTTTTCTTCATTT
>CAZJEK010000245.1:0-9073 GCA_964545005.1 uncultured Pirellulaceae bacterium | reverse complement strand
GATTGTGGGGGCTGTCCCAGGGTTCGTCCAAGTGGAATTGATCATAAAGAGCCTGTTGTTCGATGTAGGGCAAGATGTGGACTCGCCAGCTGAGCAAGGGCTTACCGTTTTCGTCG
The DNA here is from genome assembly GCA_964545005.1 of uncultured Pirellulaceae bacterium. GTDB lineage: Bacteria > Planctomycetota > Planctomycetia > Pirellulales > Pirellulaceae > Mariniblastus. The sequence continues at coordinate 8,957 of CAZJEK010000245.1, read as the reverse complement.
TAGTTTGCCTGGGCGGGGAATCGATTTTGTGCGGCAGCAAAGTTGTGTGCTGCCAACGCCATCTGCCGCAGGTTGTTCATGCTTTGAGCCCGCCGAGCTGCGGCCCGCGTCGCCTGAACGGCCGGGAGTAGCATGCCGACGAGTACCGGCGAGATCGCGACCTCGTTTTTCAAGTTCAACGTCAGCTGCTTTCCATTCTGCTCCGGTTTGAGCTTGCCTTCGTACTCCTCAGCCATTCGTTGCAGATAATCAAACGTGGCAGCCTGAGTTGGATCCGACTGGTCAAGTTGAGTCGCCATGACTCCGATTCCCATTTCACGGCCCAGCTCCAGCCCGCGATCGAGAATTTTCTTTGCCTGTTCGGAGGCTTCCTCGTCGGAGAAGGTCAACATCACATCAAATCGAATTTCGTTGTCGATGACCAGGTTCACCTCCATCCCTTCCATCATGTCGGGCAAGTCCTTGATGCGCGTCAACGCGGGTGGAAGCATGTCTGGAATGTTTGCCGCCAACTGGTTCAAAAACGGACGAGCACCGATGCCGTCGACAACCATCACCGCCTGGCCCTTGGCTGGGCCGGCTTTCATTAACTGCGCGATTCGATTTTTACTGTTGCTGGCCAGCATTGCTTCAAACATTGATTCATCGCCGACCAGCATGGTGGCTTCATCGACGACCAGGAAGCTGGGAAGGCCTGGTCGAGGCTCAGAATACAACGTGTGGCCCAGCAACTGCCTTTTGTCCAACCGACCAATCAGCTGATCCGATAGACCTTGCATTTCGGAAAACGTCAATACCGCAGCCCATCGAGGAGGTTGCGGTCCTTCCGGGGCAGGAGCATAGAACGTGATCTGATCCATCAACATCGGATCAAACCCAAACTCCTTTTTGCCCCAGGCGGTAATGATCTCCCGTGGAAAAAGGTCCGTGACTTCTTCGGTTGCCAGCTGCTTCGGGAACAACGTCAAACTGGCAACCGCGGATTCCGGACAGTATTTGGTATCCAGTCGATTGGAAAATATTTGCGCCTGAATCGAGCTGGCAGTGATCACCAGCAACAGCAGTGGCAAGAAAAAGGATCTCATCGTGGCCCCGACCAATAAAATCTTATGAGTTCAGCAGGTTCAAAAATATCCGCCCACGAAGAGCCGCCTGCAAGAGGTGTACTGCCAGCGTGGTACAGTGATTGGAGCCGATCGGAATACCGTTGTCAAATGTTTTTTTGGGGGGGCGAATCGGCGGGGTTATTGGGCGGGTATCGCTCGGCTGTGCGGGAATTTTAGAGTAATTAGATGGGTGCAACTCGCTTATCGCTCGTGCTTGCGATCAGTACTTGTTCGATTTGATCGAGATTGACCGGCTTCTTTATTTGGCTTTCGGTATGCCTTACAGTTGAAAGTCGATATCTATTGCGGCGTTGCCAAACGTTGTCGTTGCCACGGGCCGAAGGCCAAGCCGTTTGCCTAGCCCAGGGTAGCGCTCTTCTCGCTGGCGAGAAGAAAGCAGGCCCTGGGTTTGATCGGCCAATAAATCGCCGGTCCCGCCAAGACGGGAATTAAAACGCGATTCAATCCGGGACCGAAACCTCAGATGGTGAAGTTCGATCCGCGAAGCCAGGCCAATGCAAATGACCAGGCCTTCGGCCCTAACAGGCATCTTGCCAATTGTCCCCAGACCTGCAGGCTGGGCTAGGCAAACTAGAGGGCCTTCGGCCTAAAATAAAAACCAACTTCAAATGTAGCTCAAGAAGTAGGCACCACCCGAACGAGCCAGTTGAATGCTCTTGTATTAGGTGCTCCCAGGCACTGGCAAAAACTCCCTACGAAGTGAGCGAGTTGCACCCTAATTAGATTTCAAAAAATACTTTAGAGTTCAGGGCATCGCCAACCTGCCGACTGCGATGTCATCGTACATGGATCGCAACGCGTCGCGGATATTGCCAGTATGATGAGCCAACGCGTGCTCGCTGGCGGTCAGGATTTCGTCGGCCCCCAGCCCCAGTTCGTCGACCAATTCCCGGATCAATTCCGGGCTGGATTCCAGCTGGATCCAGGTCGGCAACCGGCACGGGCGGTGGACGGTGACGACCAGGCCAGCCGAAGTTCGTCGATACAGCCTCGTTCGCTGCCACCAGTTGACTCGTTCGATTCCGTCAACCAACACCACCCTGCCCTCGTTCGCGGCTTGCAATGCCAGATCAATCAACCCGTCATGCTGAGATTTGTCGTGCGGCAAGTTCAACAAATGGCTGTCGGGAAGGCGGCGCCCCAGCTCACGCAGCAGCGTCGATTTTCCGCGCCCATGTTTCCCCACGATAGCTGCCCGAAAATCCAGGTCTTGCAATCGGTCCAAATGTTGCTGCCAATTGCCCGCCTGAAACCGGAACGCGATCAATTCCAGACGTTCCATCCGCAGCGGATTTTCTCGGGCGGTAATCATGTTAACGACTGCTAGGGGTAAATCGGAACGCACCTTTAAGTGGTCGATCTTCGAAAGTCTTTTCCAGGCGAACTTCTTTACCGCTTGGTGAAATGGTCACCGTTCGGTTGACAGCGTCTTTACTGGGAAACTCAATCGCCTCCAATGCCCAGATCAGCGAAATCAGTTTACCCGAGAAACTGATGGGGCGTCTGGCAGCGGTGATTTCAAAATTCTGTCGACCGCTGGTCCCCGGAGCCTGAATGTGCTCGACGGCCGCCACGTCGACATCCTGCGTGCCCTTGCCTTCGGTGTACCAGATCAATCGTAACTCCAGTCGTTCGACATCTTCTTCCAATTGATCCCACAGCAATGTCCCGCGGATCGGGTCGCCGGGCCGATACTCGGCTGGATCCTGTTCCAAATCGATCGTCAGCATAACGCGGATTCCTCTTTCAAACGGGGATCGGGCCGGGAGCGACGCGAAACGGATAGCTTTCGGAAATGTCGGGTGACCAGGGTATGTCCCCATGAACCTCAATCGTCCACAAGATTTTATTCCGGCTGGCTTCGAAAGTGTGCATCGTGTCGGCTGGGATCTGGACGGCCACGCTGCCAAAGGCGATCTGGGCCGCGTCCTCCACCACTGCAACCGGGATTTTTTCAAACAGCTCAGTTTCGGTAACGGTGTCAGTACCGCGAGTGTACGTTGCCGACTGAGTACCGTGGATCTCGATGGTCAGCTTCTTGATTCTTTCAACTTTGCCTTCGATTTCCCAAGCCAGGTCGAATTCTCCACCCAGCGGAATGGCACCGGCACTGATCGCAATTTCAACCGTCGGGTTGAACAACGACAAAAAGAAGTACACGACTCCGGCCAGCATCAGGATTCCGATCAGCACAAAGGGGATCAGGAACAGGCCCATGAAGACACGCCCCAGATCAAATCCGTTGCCAAAATCGAACAGGTTGTAGACGAAAATGCTGACAATGCCGTTCCAAAAGATGGACACGCCCAGCATTCCGAAAAACATGACCTTCCGCGAGGTCTGAACTTTTAACTTGCGGGGCGGCGCCCATTCCTGGTCCGTCACGTCAGCTTCGGTTAACTCGTTGGCCCCGGCTTGAAATGGTTTCGAGCTGGACTCTGAAGAGAACGACGTCATCAAGCTGTCGGAATTGGTTCCGCCTGCCAACTGTTTTGATTGAGCGACATCGACATTGCCGGAAATCGAGTTTCCAGGGCGGCGAAACCAACTCCAAATTCCCGCAAACATAATTCCTCCACCGACCAACATGAAGACGATCGGGATCAACGTAAACCAATAGTTGAGGTTATTGTTGTTCCGGTCCAGTACCACGTTTTCCGGGTTTCCCGGTTCGAAAAAGCAAGTTTGCGTTGATCCAGCGGGATACTGCCGGACAATCTTCTGCGCGCGACCTCGACCAAACGAAGCATTGAGAAACGAGTATTGATCACTTTCAAATCGTTGGCCATCGACGACGTATTCGTAGCTGATTTCAGCCGAATAGGTATTGCCATCGCTGTCGTGATGAGTTTTGACGCGGCTGGACAGGATTTTACAGTCGGCGGTTTCCCAATTTTGAGCCGCGCGGCTTTTCAGGGTCGGGATGATGAACATGAACACCAGAAACGCGGTTCCAGCCGCGGCGAAGATGCTACCAAAAGCCAACCCAACGCAACCTCCCAGCGAGTTTTGGCTTTTTTCGGAAATCGCTTTGGCGTTCATGTTTGACTGGTCCTGTCCTGTTAACGCCGGAATTGCCGGATCATCAAGATTGCTCCCACGCTCATGCAGACGGCATTGCCCAACCACGCTGCAAAAGGTGGCAGGGTACCCTGTTTCGCGCCGTTGAGTCCAAACATGAACAGCGGATAGTACATGATCAAAATCGGGATAAAGCAGATTCCAAACGTGGTGGCATAGTTTGAGGTTTTCAATTTCAATGCGATTGGGATGCCGATCATGGCAAACGCCAGGCAGCTGAATCCGTTGGCCCAACGGCGATGCGGGACCATGTGCAATCGTCCCAGTCGTTGTTTGGCGTCGCGTTGCGTCCGGTTTCGCTCGAGCCAATCCTGGTTGGTCAGTCCAATTAGATTGCCAGTCAACATCTGGCTCGCTGCGCGAATCGCATTGGCCTGGTTGGCTTGTTCGATTTCCGATTCCTGTTTGACAATTTCGTGGCTGATCTGACTCAAATACAAATGGCTGGGGTTGCCGGTGGCATCGGCCACTTCCTGGGGCGATTTGAGGGGAACGGAATAAGTCAGGCGGTCGTCAAACATCCAGCGTTCATTATTGGTTTCGTTCAAGACCGCTCCCCGAACCATCGAAAACTCAAGACTGTGCGTATCCAGGTTCGTCGTCAATGTCGCTTCGCTGGCAACGGCACGAACGTTGTTGTACAAAATCACGGGTTCGATTAAACGCCGCCCTTCGACTCCCTGAACCTCGATCGAAAACTTGCTGGTTTTGATGTTGCCTTCGTCTTCCAGCACGCCGTACAGGATCTTGTCGCTGCTTTCCATCACCACCCGCTCAATGCCCCAGTAGCTCCAGGCAAAGGACACGTCGTTAACCCAGACGGCGAACAGGCTTAACAGGAATGTTAATGCCAGGATGGGAAACACGATCACCGATTGATGCAATCCCATCGATTGGACCGCGATCATTTCGTTGTCCGAAGCCATTCTTCCAAACACGACGCACACGCTGAACAGGCAAGTCGCCGGCATCGCATACATCAGGGCTTCGGGCAGGATGTACGGGATCAGTTGTACGAGGATATCCGGGCCCAGCCCACGATCGCGCGCTTCATCGGCCACACCGATGATTAACATCAGCAGGACAAATGCGAACGAGGAGACCAGGAAAATTTTGGTCAACTCCCAGATCACATAGCGTGTTATCAATTTGGGAACCAATTCAGATTCCGCTTCCGATGAAGTTTCGTGGCAGCAACAAGGTGGGAAATTATTGGATTTGGCAATCTGGGTCAATTCAGCTTTTGGGGCTCGGCGAAAACAGACGAATCGAAACCATCCAGAGGGTGGGGCAACCGGAGCGGTCTGTCGAGACTTTAGAAATTGGTTGATTCAGGTTTTGCCTGAAAATGGATTTTTGATGGGGCAACCGAAGGAAAAAACCACAGAGACACAGAGTTCACAGAGACGTCGCTCCCAAAATGTAAGCCCGACGCGCCAGTTTTGAAGATGCACTTTCTTGGAAACCCGACGCGTAAGCGAGGGAAAACACGCATTGTTGTAGCCCTCGCTCACGCGTCGGGTTTCCATTTCCAAGCAGAAACTGCGATCGTGCAACTTCGAAACGCGCCGGGTAGCATAAGCTGGCATTGACCCCTGAAGACGAATTTCAATAAGCTTTCAGTTAGCGATCGCACCGGTGTCTCGTCGTTGCGGCCGTCAGCTCGGAACAACTTTGCTACCCATCCACCAACCCAAAATTTATTGCCAGACACGGTTGTCCGGCCCGCCCAATCTCATGGATGAACAAAACCTGACGCCGCCAGTTCGGCAGATCCCGGTTCCCGCTGAGCCAAAATCGAAGCTCAAAGACGTTTCCGTGGTTTTGGTGCTGTCGCCCGACGACGACGCGGATCAGCGAATCTGGACGATGACTCGGGAACTGGGCAAAGTCGGTTACCGAGCCGAAGTTTTGCTGGTCAAGCCCTTCCATGAGCCACTGTCCCGGATCACTTACCGACCCTACCCCAAAGTATTCAACAACCTGGCCGCGGCCATCAAAGCTGCCCGGTTCCAGGAAATCGCGATCGTGGATGCGGGAGCCGAACTCGCCCACGCACGCTGGCAAACGCTGGTCGACCTGGACCCTGAGTCAATTCGAACTTCCTTTGATGTGCAACAAGCACTCACTCGCAGCAAGCGATTCTGGTTCATGCTGCTGGCGTTCGTCACACGATTGCTGCTGAAAACTCGTCGTCATCCCAGGACGGCAGGCATTACGATCTTTCGAATGAACCAGGTCAAAAGCTTGCTGGACCAGTTGTCTGGTTTGCGACCGTCCGAGGATTTGACAATGTTGCTGGCCTCAGCTCGCCAGATCGGACAAGCACCTACCGAGTTAGTGGCGTTTCGACGCACTCCAATCCGCCACCGTTGTCGCAGTCGCGATGTTTGGAAACAGATTGTCGAAGTGATTCGATTCTGGTTCAACAAACTGATGTTTCCGGCTCACCAATCTCTGCTGACAAGCGAGCAGCCAAATAAGAAAAACCGATTGGTGGCGACGACCGGACTTTTGTTGCTGGCGGCGTGGGCGCTGTTTGGAACGATCGACTATCCATTGCTGGAGCCGGATGAGTCTCGCAATGCCCAACTCGCCTTGAACCTGCTGGAAACGGGCAATTGGCAAACGCCGATGCTCAATGACCAGCATTACTGGGATAAACCACCGTTGCAGCACTGGGCGATCGCCACCAGTTACCAGGTGTTCGGGGCATCTCCCTGGGCGACGCGTTTTCCAATCGCACTGGCTTCGATGCTGACCATTTTGTTGACGCTGTTTGTCGGCAAGCGATTGGTCGGATATCATGCGGCCTGGCTGGCCAGCTTATGCTTGCTGCTGTCGACCGGGTTTCTATTGGTCAGCCGTTATACAACGATGGATGCCTCGCTGACGACCGCAGTCACCGCAGCGATGCTGTATGGGCTGTTGTCAATTCGGTCGGGCTTCAGCCGTCATCTGGCAGGCATTTCCAGTCTTGCCATGGGAGTCGGGATCCTGATTAAGGGCCCCGTAATCGTAGCGTTGTGCCTGCCGCCCCTGGTCGCCGCACACTGGTTGTCCAAGCCATACCGACAACATCAGCGTCACCGCAATCAGTGGGCCTGGTGGGTAATGCCGGGGCTGTGCGTGGCAACGCCGTGGTACCTGCTGACTTCGATCACCAACCCGGAATTCGTTTCTGAGTTTCTGTGGAAACACAACGTCGTTCGGTTTACGGAGGGGTTCAATCACGAACGACCCTTCTTCTACTATCTGTTGGGGATCTTCCTGTTCATGTTCCCCGTGTCTTACCTGTTTCCTTCGCTGGTCAAGTTTCTGACCAGCCGTAAATTGACCAATCGCAAGTATCGGTCCCGGGAGACAGGGTGGATTTTCCTGGCGGCGTTGTGGATCCTGGCCTTTTTTACTGTTTCGACAACAAAACTGCCGACCTACATCGTCCCCGCTTTTCCGCTGATCACCATGTTGCTGGGTATTTTCCTGGAACAGAAAATCTTGTTACATCCTGACCCTCGCAAGACCTTTCTCGACCAGCTGGTCGAGCGAGGTCCGTTCGAGCTCGCGGGCTGGTGTTTGCTGATCGGCTTGGTCAGCGTATTTGCGTTCAACGTTTCGTTGGCGTTGGCAGTTCCCATGATGGCCATCGCACTCGCGTTAGGGGCGTTCAGCTGGTACGCCAAATCGGCTTACCGCCAATCCAAATCGAATCGGATTGCCTGGAGTTCGTTTGCCGTGATGACAGCCGCGTTGGGTTTGTTTGTCAGCCACGGACTATTTCCAGCAATCGCCAGCCAGCGATCCGACCATCTGGCTGTCAATCGGATCGTCGCCGAAACCGCCCGCAACTCGGAATCCGACCGACCGCTACACGTGATGTTTTACGGACGCGATCCGTTTGCCGTATCCATCGAAATGCATGACGTCGAAGTGGCTCATTTTGATGAGGACCAAACCGAAGATGTTGCGATCAAGCTGTTGGCGCACCCCGAAACACTGATTGTCGGATCAACTGAGCCGATGCAAAACTTGATCGATTGCCTGGCTGGACGCGTTGAGCTGGTCAAGCAACCGATTGGCCGCCACATCTATCGGTGCCAGCGACTGGCTGAGCCGCAGCCAACGCCCCGGATCGCTGCCAAACCTTCGGCGGCACATCGTTGATTCATTGCGAATAGTTAACCGCAGAGACGCAGGGTTCCAACTCAATTCGGATTTTGCAAACTCCCCGCACTCTGCGTCTCTGCGGTTTCAGATCTCTTTGTGCCAGATTGCGGATGCAAAAATGTTGGCCTCTTCGGGAACCTATCCACTGTCGCAACCCTTCAGCGCCGACATAACCGGTACAAGCCGACAGTTTTCCTAATCGATTCGGTTTAACTGAGCGGTTGTTTCGTTTTTACCCTGCCTGACTACCCAGGTGTTGTATTTTTCCAACGTCTCACGAAGGCTTGATTCGTGAGCGTTTGAGAAAGCTCCCCAGGTTCCCAGAACCAAAATCATCACAGGTAGATTCATGGCAAAGTCGAAGAAACTGGACCAATTGAACGAAACGGGAAAACGCAAAAGTGGCGATCGTCGCCAGACGAAAACCAAAGCCGAAGCTGAAGCCGCCAAGCCCGCCGTTGAGCGTCGCAAGAAAAACCGCCGCCGACAAATTGATCCAACGACTTGCGAACGAGACTACAACGGGAACGAAATCGAATTCATGCAAGCCATGGACGAATACAAGCGAGCCAGTGGTCGCAT
>CAZJEK010000244.1:0-9107 GCA_964545005.1 uncultured Pirellulaceae bacterium | reverse complement strand
GCCTGATCTGTATTCCGATCAAGTTGGATTAATGCAAGCCAAACAGGCGTTGCAAACCAATTCCGACAATCAACGAGTCAATCGAGCTAACCAACGACTTTACGAGAGTGCTCGGCAACGTCTGATCGAACAGGGAATGCCTGAGTCACAGGTTGATGCGATCGAAGCGGCTGGTAAACCAGACCGTCGCATCAAGGTGTACGCCCCAGGCACGGGCACCGTCGTCGAAAAACTGGTTGAAGAAGGAGAGTATGTAAAAACTGGACAGCCGTTATTTAAAATCGCCAACCTGTCCACCGTCTGGTTGAAGCTGGAACTATTTCCAGAAGATGTCGGGCAACTAAAACTGGGGCAACCGGTGACCGTTCAAATTCAGTCCCAACCGGGCGAGCCCTTTCAGGGCAAGATCGCTTTCATTGCACCCTCCGTGGATCCGCGAACTCAAACCGTCAGTGTTCGTGTCGAGATTCCCAATGATGCTGGTTTGATCAAGATCGGCGATCTCGGCGAAGCGAAGATCAACACCGCGAATGGCGTTGATCAGCAGTGGGTCGTGGTCCCCCGTGAGTCGGTGCTGATCAATGGCGACCACAGTGTGGTCTACGTGGAAACTGAACCCGGTCGATTTGAGTTTCGTAAAGTCAAGATTGGTGACATCCTCGGAGACAAGATCTCGATCGCGTCAGGAATTGAGCCCGGAGAACTGGTCGTTTCATCGGGCACGTTGATGCTCGACTCCACCTTTAACATCCAGGGCAAGGTGTCTTTGATCGATCCCAATCGGGCGATTCTCAAGAACGAATCGCAACTGGCTGAGAACCAGGCGGAGGCCAAGGAGATTGAAGAATCATTCAAGAATCTATCGCCAGAGGATCGGAAACTTGCCGAGCAGCAGGTGATCTGCCCAGTGACGGAAGTCAAGTTAGGGACGATGGGGATGGGCGCGCCAATTCGAATCAGCCTGAAGAATCGGGACGTAATGATCTGTTGCGCTGGCTGCGAAACCAATCTTCGGAACGACCCGGAGAAGTACTACGCGGTCTTGAAGAACTACCGTGAACCCAAACCTCAAACGCCCCAGACCGATCCGGTTGCCGATCCGTCGCCCCCTGATCTACCTCAATTGGATTTGCCGACAATGGAATTGCCCCGGATGTCGCTGCCGAACATGGAGGACGATCAGTGATTCGCTCGATCGTCGAATTTTGTGTCCGCGAGCGGTTAGTTGTTCTGTTGGTGACTGCCGCGGTCGTTGCGTTCGGTTGGTACAGCTTTCGCGAAGTGCCCATCGATGCGATTCCGAACGTTAGCGAAAACCAGGTCATTGTGCTGACGGACTGGCCTGGGCGGAGCCCCAAAGACATCGAGGATCAGATCACTTATCCGCTCTCGGCATCACTCCAATCAGTGGCCGGCGCGAAAAGTGTGCGCGGTAAAAGCATGTTCGGTTTCAGCTTTGTCCAGGTGACTTTCGATGACAACGTCGACTTTTACTGGGCTCGATCCCGAGTTGCGGAACAGCTGGCAACTGTCGGTAATAAGTTGCCCGCGGGAACCACTCCCATGTTGGCTCCCGACGCCACCGCACTAGGCCAAATCTACTACTACGTTCTGGATCCTCCACCCGGCATGGACCTGGCTGAACTTCGCAGCAAGCAGGACTATGTCGTCAAGTATGCCTTGCAAAGTGTCGAAGGCGTCGCTGAAGTCGCCTCGATAGGAGGTTACGTCAAGCAGTATCAGATTGAAATCGACCCGGATCAGCTGCGGCACCATAACCTTACGCTGGCCCAGGTGTTGGGTGCGGTGCGTGATTCCAATATCGACGTCGGTGCCAAGACGATTGAAGCCAGTGACATGGAATATGTTGTCCGTGGAATTGGTTTTATCGGGGCTGGAAAGACTCAGTCTGAAACCATTGAACAGATCGAACAGACGGTGGTCGCGACGCGCGACAACCTGCCTGTCACGATCAGAGATCTGGGCGCTGTCCAGATCGGACCGGCGTTTCGCCGCGGAGCGTTGGACTGGAATGGTTCCGAGGCCGTTGGTGGCGTGGTGGTCATGCGGTACGGTGAGAATCCACGGCAAGTCATTGAACGGGTCAAGTCGCGTATCGAAACGCTGCAACGCGAACTTGATGGAATCCAAATACGCGGCATCTACGATCGCACTCAACTGGTCGACGAAACCGTCGCAACCTTGACCGAAGCACTGGCACAGGAGGTTGCGATCACGATCGTCGTGATTGTGTTGTTTCTGCTGCACGTGCGCGCCAGTCTGGTTGTCGCGACGACGTTGCCGATCGCTGTCTTGATGGCCTTCATTGCGATGAATGTGTTTGGGGTCGATGCCAATATCATGTCACTGGCTGGAATCGCAATTGCCATCGGGACGATGGTCGACATGGGGATTATCATCTCCGAAAACGTTTTCCGCGGTATCGCAGAATGGGAACAGGAGGGCCGTCCCGGAGGCGAGGAAGGTCGCTGGGCACGAATTTCCGCGATGACCGGAGAAGTCGCGCCCGCGGTCATCACCGCGGTGAGCACGACGGTCATCAGCTTTCTACCCGTGTTTTTCCTGACCGGTCGCGATTACCGCCTGTTTGCTCCATTGGCCTGGACGAAAACGTATTCGCTGGTGGCCAGTCTGATTGTGGCTGTATTACTGGTGCCCCCATTGGCAAGGCTGTTGTTGAAAAATCCGGTTGGCAAACGTTGGCACGCGACGATTGCAGCCGTGGTTTGCGGGGCTTTGGTGGCGGCGCTGGGGACGTTCGTGTGGACTGATCAACTGGCAATGTTGACCGAAACAGTAAACAGTTGGAATGCCTTGGGTGGCTTCAGCCTTGATACCCTTCACATTGTCATCGCCCTCAGTTGCCTGGCAGCAATTGGTACTTTTTGGTTGCTGCGCGAAAGGTTACGTCCGATTGAAGAGAACCTTGTCGCCAGAATCGTCAACTTTTGCTACGAACCCACGTTGCGATTGTTCCTGAGATTCAAGCGTACGTTTTTACTGATTCCCTGTTTGATTTTCTTCTTCGGCGTCGGGGCCTGGATCGGTCTTCCCCGCTTGCTCAGCCCGATCGACCAGCTGGCACGAGAGTACCTCGGCGCTGACTTCAACGGCTCGCAGCAATACGTTGACTTCAAACATACCTTTACCGGCCTTTCGACGGACGATTGGATCGCTCTGGATGAAGGCAGCTGGTTTTACATGCCCTCGCTCTACCCGGCGGCCAGTTTGTCTCAGGCCATGGAAACGCTGCAGACGCAAGATGCCATGATCCGCAGGATTCCGGAAGTCGCTGACGTGTTAGGAAAGATCGGACGAGTCGACTCGGCATTGGACCCCGCACCGGCCGCGATGATCGAAACGTACGTGATGCTGAAGCCGCGTGACCAATGGCGAACTGGCATGACCGAAGAAAGAATCTGGAACGAAATCAACGAGTTGGCAACCTTACCGGGGATTACGATTGCCGACAAGCTGCAACCAATCGAGGGCCGAGTCGTGATGCTGCAAAGCGGCATCAAGGCTTCGATGGCGATTCGGATCTATGGCGATACGCTGGAAGGAATTTCCGAAGCCGCTCAGGCAGTGGCACGGAAAGTGAAGCAACATCCCATGGTCAATGCGGATGCCGTCAGTCCCGACATCGTGCTGGGCAAGCCCTACGTCGAATTCGAAGTCGATCGCACCGAGGCCGCCCGGTATGGAATGACCGTGCGGGCGGTTAACGAGATTGTGGAATCCGCTCTGGGTGGCAAAGTTGCGACAACCACCGTCGAAGGCCGTGAACGATACGGCATCCAGGTGCGGTATCAACGTCAATATCGCGATGACATCCATCAATTAAGCCAGATTCCAGTTGTCACTAATACCGGCGATGTGGTTCCATTGGGTCGGCTGGCGAGCGTCAAAACGACCTGGGGGCCGGCGATGATCAACAGCGAAGATGCTCGATTAGTCGCGCATGTTGCGTTTGCACCCCGCGAAAACCAGGGGCCCTTGGAAACCGTTGAACGCGTGATGGAATCATTGACCAATGCTCGCGCCGCGGGCGAGCTTCGATTTCCAGCAGGCAATTTTGAGCTGGAAGCCGTCGGTTCATTTCAAAACCAGATCGAAGCCAACCTGCGATTGATGATCATCATCCCATTGGTACTGCTGGTCAATATCTTCATCATCTATCTACAGTTTCGCCGGCTACCGTTAACTCTGATCGTTTTTTCCGGCATTCCGGTTGCTTTTGGCGGCGGAATGATCGCTCTTGCGATGGCGGATATTCAAATGAATACGGCGGTCTGGGTTGGCTTTATCGCACTGTTCGGAATCGCTATCGATGATGGGGTCGTGATCGCGACGTACCTCGATCAGACGCTTAAAAACAGTCGTTTGGCAAGTGTCGCTGATATTCGCAACGCGGTTGTTACCGCTGGACTGCGGCGAATTCGCCCCTGCCTGATGACAACCTGCACCACCGTGATCGCTTTGGTTCCCGTATTGCTGGCCACTGGTCGTGGCGCCGACGTGGCTCGCGCGATGGCCGTTCCCGTTTTCGGAGGCATGGTCGTTGAATTGATCACCCTGTTCGTAGTACCCGTGGTCTATTGCGGGTTCCTGGAAATGAAAATGAAAGGCGGCTTGGGCGACAGTCGTTTTTCAATTCTGTCCGAAGAGAACAATCCTGTTGCCGCTTGACATGATTTTTTAAAACAGAAAAGGAATGACGATGAAAACAATTTTTTCACTTGGCGTAATTATCTCGTTGACCATCGCCTGCCTGAGTCACGCTCAGCAGCCTGAAACTCCGCAAGAGCCGAAACAGCCGACCGAGGCTGATCAGCCCCAACTCTCCGCGGCCGATCAACTGGCGATTGCGGTACAGAAAATCTGCCCTGTTTCCGGTGCTGAACTGGGATCCATGGGGCAACCGTTGAAAATAAAAGCGGGTCAACAAGTCGCGTTTTTGTGCTGTAAAAGTTGCCAGGGAAAAAAGATTGATGCGAAGCACTGGTCGACGATTCAACAGCGAATTGCCAAAGCCCAAGGTACCTGTCCCATCATGGGCAAGCCGGTGGATTCGAAAATGAAATCAACGGTCATCAAGGGACAGCAGGTGTTCGTCTGTTGCCCACCGTGCATCGAAAAAATCCAGGCGGACCCGGAAAGTGCACTGGCCAAGGTCACTGCGTCACAGAAAAAGTTTGTTGCGACCGAGAGGCAAGCTGAAAGCGACGGCCTGCATATTCAAGCACAAGGCATTTGTCCGGTTTCAGGCAAACCATTGGGATCGATGGGGGATCCGGTCAAGATCAAGGTTGGCGAACAAGAGCACGCGTTCTTGTGTTGCCAAGCTTGCGTCGGTCAACAAATCAAAGCCGAGCATTGGAAAACGGTCTTGGCAAACTTGGCCAGGGCCCAAGGCGTTTGCCCCGTGATGGGAAAACCTGTTGCTGCGAGCATGGAGTCGACAGTCGTCAACGGCCGCAGGGTCTTTGTCTGTTGCCCACCCTGCATTGAGAAAATTCAAGCCGACCCGAAGGGCTATGTCGACAAGTTAAATGAGCAAATCGGCAAGTAGCATGGTTGATCCGCCCGTGAACAAGTAGCATGGCCGAATCGGCCGTGAAGAAATTATTTCACAGCCAATGCCATCATTACTCAACCCAAAACTCTGGCCGATTCAACGTCTGGCAACAGCGGACCGTACCGACGTGAGCATCAACTGCGCCGGGTTTTAACTCCAACACCATCCAGGCGTCCGCATTTTCAGCGGCAATCGGATAAGGAGCCGACAACTGTTGTCGCCCAGCTGCCTGAAAGCCGAATCGGTGGTAGTAGTCCGGATAGCCTAACACAAATACCAGCTCAACTTGCTCTTTCTGCAGACCCCGCAACGCTTCCCGCGTCAATTGCTCACCTATGCCCTGGCCTTGAACTTCGGGAATAACCGCCAGCGGGGCCAGGATCCGGCAATTAGCGAGCGGCTCAGGTTGCAGGGTCACGTTTGTAAACAGGACGTGGCCTGTCAACTTGCCAGCTGATTCCGAAACCAACGACAACATCGGCTGGGCGCTGGGATCGTCCAGCATCTCGCCCACCAGCTGGGCGATCACGGGACCTTCCTCAGTTCCAAACGCCTGACGATGAACTTCCAGGATCGATTCGCGATCGGCTGGAACCGCATTGCGGAAGATGCTTGAATCGTCATTCATGGCGAATCCTCGGCGCGTTTTCGAACGTGTTTGCGAACCTGTTTAAACGCGAGCTTGTCGCGCCCGCTGGCGGTACGCAAACCCAAAGTGCTCAGGTAAGTTCGAAATCCCGGTTGTTGGATCCCGTAATAATTGACCATCGCGTCAACTTCAGATTTGGGCAGGTCACAGGTCCAAACCAGATTGACCATCGGGATTCGATCGAGGTGACGATCCCAGGCTGCAAACAATTGGTCGACGAATTCCGCTTGCCGTTTTTCAGTACTGTTGCAGGCCGCTCCGCTGGGATACCCCGTTTCGAGTAACAGGACCGGCTGATCATCGGAAAGCTGCAACATCGTTTCAAAATCCTTGGCAACGTTGCCGGGCATTCGCACATGAAACTGATCATCCAATGGATAGTAGGTCAGCATGATCGCATCAGCCTGCGAGTCAATTTTAGCGAACCTGTCTTTCAGCCCGCTGGTTCGCCCACTGAACGTCAACTTGCTGCCCACGAATGCATCTGGATAGCGTTTCCGAATATGAGTCGCGACCTGCTGAAAAAATCGTGCGTAGGCATCGATTTCGTCCGGATGGCCAGTCAGGTAAGCATCGATTTCGTTCCCTACACTTACTGCCAAAATTTCAACATCGGGAAGCTGATCGCAAGTCCAATCAAACCAGCGAATGAATCCCTGGACTCGCTGTTCAGAATCCCATTGAAATGGTGCCAGGTGTTTTGGTACTCGGTTGGCCATGGTATCGATCGGGTTCATCGAGAGCACGACTGCGGTGTCCAAGGGCGGGTAGACCTGGTTGGCGATGCTGGCGAAGGGGCTGTTGTATTCACCTTCGGAAGTTTCAACTTCATCCCATTGCTGAGCCAACTCAACAAATTGAATGCCGGCGTTCTTTGCCGCGACGAAGGACTTTTCGTATCCGATATCGCCCTCAGTGACGCCAAAGCCCAGCTTCCGATCAGGCATCGTGCCGACAGGATCACCGATCGCCGACTCGGGCTCAATCGTCAATGTGCAGCCGCTAATAACTATCAGAACGGCCACAACCAAGACACTGCCACTGCGCACTACCATCGAATTCATCAAGTTGTCCATCACCGTTAACGAATACGTCAAGTACAGTAACTATCGGCTGTTTGGCGGCCCTACCCCAATCTCACCGTTACGGCTTTGGTCTCGGTATACAGGTTAATGGCCTCGTGCCCCATTTCGCGCCCCCAGCCCGATTGCTTATAACCGCCAAATGGCAACGCCGCATCAAACACGTTGTAGCAATTGACCCAGACGCTGCCGGCTTTAAGTCGTTTCGCAAACTGGTGGCCTTTGCTGATATCCTTGGTCCATACGGCGGCCGCCAGGCCGTAAATGCTGTCGTTGGCCGCTTCAATCAAGTCCTCCGGATCGTCGTAGGCCACGGCGGCAACAACAGGACCGAAAATCTCTTCCTGGATCACTTGCATGTCAGGTCTGGTATTGACCAGAACGGTTGGCTCAACAAAATATCCATCGCCAGCGGCGCGTTTGCCGCCCACAATCGCTTCGGCTCCCTCGCTTAGCCCTGATTCCAGGTACCCGCAAACACGGTCCTGTTGAATCTGAGATACCATTGGTCCCATCTGACACTCGGGATGCATCCCGGGTCCGACTTGAATTGCTTTGGCCTGTTCGCCGACGCCCTCGACGACCTGGTCAAACTGGCTGCGATGCACGAACAGCCTTGACCCCGCACAGCAACATTGGCCGTGGTTGAAAAAAATCGCGTTGGCCGCGCCAGGAATCGCCAGCGACAGATCGGCATCGGGAAGAATCACATTGGGACTCTTGCCGCCCAATTCCAAGGTCACTTTTTTCAGGTTTGACTCGCCAGCTGCTTTGACGATCAATTTGCCAACTTCCGTTGACCCCGTAAAGGCAACCTTGTCGACATCCGGATGGGCCGATAACGCTGCACCGGCGGTTTCTCCATAGCCGGTGATGATGTTCACTACACCCGGAGGAAACCCGGCTTCCTCGAACAACTGGCCCAATCGCAACGCACTCATGGGCGTTTCTTCCGCGACTTTCAGCACCACCGTACAACCGGTTGCCAAGGCCGGACCCAGCTTCCAGGCCGCCATTAGCAGCGGAAAATTCCAGGGAATGATTTGGCCGACGACTCCAATCGGCTCCCGTAAGGTGTATGAGTGAAATTCAGCGTTGGGCAAGTATGGCACGGAAACCGGAATGGTATTCCCTTCGATCTTAGTGGTCCAACCCGCCATATATCGAAACAGATCAATCGCCAATGGAACGTCGGCCGCCGCAGCAACAGCCTTCGGTTTTCCATTGTCCAGCGATTCCAATTCTGCAAACTGCTCCAGATTGGACTCCAGCAGATCGGCCAACTTCCAAATTAACTGTCCGCGCTTCGACGCCGTCAGACGAGACCATTCTCCGTCTTCAAATGCCGCGCGAGCGGCTCTGACTGCCCGATCAACATCTTCCTGATCACCTTCGGCAACACAGGCGATCGTTTTGGCATTGGCCGGATTTTTGACTTCGAAAGTAGCTCCCGAAGCCGCCGCAACCCATTGGCCATCGATCAGCAACCCGTGTTGTTGATCGAGAAAAGCCTGGGTTTCCGGCAGGCATTGAGGGGCATTTTCGGTTAGCAACATTTTCTACTCTCCGTGCGATTTGGGGAAGCTTGAGTGATGTCGACTACGATTCTATCAGATTCGGATTGTGATTTTCGCGGGATGGTTTGGATTGGAACCCCGAAGCTTCGTTTTTGAGGATGCACTTTTTTGGAAACCCGACGCGTAAGTTTTGAAGTTGCGGTTTTTTGGAAACCCGACGCGTAAGCGAGGGAAAAACACGGATCGGTGTAGCCCTCGCT
>CAZJEK010000243.1:0-9107 GCA_964545005.1 uncultured Pirellulaceae bacterium | reverse complement strand
TTCGCGGGCGACATCGAACTGGTCGGCGACAACTTGCCGCTGGGGATCAAGATGGTTGCCAAACCGATGCCCCGCAATCTGAATGAGATGCCGGTTGTGTTTGAAGTCGACGAATCAGCACCGCTGGGCGGTCAGTTGATTGACTTCAAAGCGATTGGAAAAATCAACGAAAACCAGAATGTCACCGGGCACTTTACCAACCTGGCAGACTTTGTTCTCGGCCAGCCGAACAACGCCTTGTACTACGGTTGCACGGTCGACCAACTGGCGTTCGCAGTTGTCGAGAAATTGCCCTACAAGCTGGAAATTGTCCAGCCCAAGGTTCCCCTGGTTCGCAACGGTCGACTGAACGTCAAGGTAATCGCTCATCGCGATGAAGGGTTTGAGGATCCGATCAATCTGTATTTTCCGTTTCGATCTCCTGGAGTCGGAACAACTTACCGAGTGACGATGCCCAAAGGCGTTTCGGAAATCACCTATCCGTTGAATGCCAATGGAAACGCCGCGATCGGTAAATGGCCGATGTATGTCATTGGCGAATCCAACTTCAAAGGTCCGGCCTACACCGCAACCGAGTTATCCGAACTGGAAGTTGCCGAACCGTTTGTCACGGCATCCATTGAGCGTCAAAGCATCGTGATTGGGGAATCGACTCAATTCGTATGCAAACTCAATCATGCTCAACCGTTCGAGGGCGAAGCCAAAGCCGAGATCCTGGGGATCCCGCCGAATATCGAAATTGATACGCCCCAAATATTTACCAAGGACACGGCCGAGATTGTTTTCAATGTCAAAACCAATGAAAAGAGTCCGATCGGCAAACACGGCGGCATGTTTTTGCAGCTGACGATCCCCCAAAACGGCGAAGCCATGGTGTCTCGCACCAGCAACGCCGTGCTGCAGATCAACAAACCCAAGCCTCCCAAAAAAGACGACATTGCGGACGCCAAATGATGGAATCAAACATGAAGACGCCGTTTTCAATGACCACTTTTAGTTGGGCCCGGTGCGCCTGGTTAATGCTTCTTGCTGCGTCAATGACGAACTTGTCACTGGCTGAGGAAGACAAACCTGGCGACAAAGAAGCCACCGTCGTTGCCGAATCAACCGACGCGGTTCCCCAGCCGCCGGTCGTCAAAGACGCGACTCCAGTCGAATTGAAAGTGTTGCCGACGGAAGTCAACTTGACCAACCAGCGCGATCGCCAATCACTGGTTGCGCAAATGGTTTACGACAACGGAATCACGGTTGATGTCACCGATCAGGTTCAATGGAACGTCGCCAATGCTGATCTGGTTGAGCTGGGCGAGGGACTGGTACGCCCCAAAGCCGATGGTGAAACCAAGGTCAACGTGGCAATGGGAGATTTTCTGGTTGAGGTCCCCGTCAAGGTCGCCAGTGCCACCAGTAATCCGCCCGTCAGTTTTACCAACGATGTGATGCCTGTGTTTTCGCGTTCTGGCTGTAACGCCGGAAGCTGTCATGGTGCTGCGCGGGGCAAAGATGGTTTTCGACTATCGTTGTATGGTTTTGATCCCCAAGGCGACTATCACCGATTGACTCGTGAAATGCTGGGGCGGCGGATTAATTTGTCTGTTCCCAGCGAATGCCTGTTGATGACTAAAGCCACTGGCGAAGTACCGCACAGCGGCGGCGAACTGTTTAAACCAGGGTCAGAATACTACAACACGGTCATGAACTGGCTGGAAGCCGGTGCCAGTTTTGACTCGGGCCCCGTTCCAGCGGTTACCTCGATTGAATTATTTCCCAAGTCGGCGGTCTTGAACGGCCCCGATGCGTCTCAACAATTGACCGTGCGGGCGTATTACGCCGACGGAACCGATCGCGATGTTACCTCGTTGGCCTACTTTTCGACCAGCAATGACAATTCGGCGATCGTCGGCCAGGACGGTGCCGTCACTGCCAAAAATCGCGGTGAAGCGTTTGTGATGGCTCGTTTCGACACCCACACCGTGGGGGCTGACGTGATCGTGTTGCCGAAAGACCTGAAATTCTCATGGTCGGAGACTCCCGAGAACAATTACATCGATACGCTGATTCACGACAAACTAAAGAAACTCCGTATCCAACCGTCAGGTTTGTGTTCGGATGAGGAATTCATTCGTCGCGTTTCTCTCGATATCTGCGGCATCGTCCCAACCCCCGAACAAGTCGCAGCCTTCGTTGCCGATGAAACACCGAACAAGCGATCGGTCTACATCGACCAGATGCTTGATCGAAAAGAATTCGTCGAAATGTGGGTGATGAAATGGTCCGAGCTGTTGCAAGTTCGATCCTCTCAACAGGTCTCCTACAAATCGGCGCTGCTGTATTACGATTGGTTGAAGGAGCGAATTTCCAACAATGTGCCGGTTAATGAAATGGTACGAGAACTGTTGGGAGCGCAAGGCGGAACATTTTCGGTTCCCTCGACCAACTACTACCAGAACGAGCAGGACAACCTGAAGGTTGCCGAAAACGTCGCTCAGGTTTTCCTCGGGATGCGAATTCAGTGTGCCCAGTGTCACAACCATCCGTTTGATCGCTGGACGATGGACGACTACTATGGCTTTGCTGCCTTTTTCTCACAGATTGGTCGCAAGCGGGGTGAAGATCCCAGGGAGACGATCGTCTTCAACCGCGGCGGTGGTGACATCCGTCACCCGGTCACCAACCAGGTCGTTGCGCCGAAGTTTCTCGGTGGCGAAGCCCCCGACACCAATGGCCAAGACCGCCGCAAGGTGGTTGCCGACTGGATCGCGTCACCCGAGAATCCCTATTTCTCTAAAAATCTGTCCAATATCGTGTGGGCCCATTTCTTTGGTCGCGGCATTGTCAATGAAGTCGACGATGTGAGGGTCAGCAACCCTCCTGTCAATCCGCAGTTGCTGGACGCATTGGGTCAAAAGTTTGCCGAATACAATTACGACTTCAAGAAACTGGTTCGTGATATTTGCAATTCGCGGACCTACCAGTTGAGCACGCAAACGAATGAAACCAACGAGTCGGATTTAACAAACTTCTCCCACGCAATCCTGCGACGGATTCGCGCAGAAGTGCTGCTGGACGTCATCAGCCAGGTAACCGAAACCAAAAACAAGTTCCGCGGTCTTCCTGTCGGAGCACGAGCCGTTCAGATTGCCGACGGAAATGTATCCAACTACTTTCTGACTACCTTTGGTCGTGCCAAGCGGGAAACCGTATGCTCCTGCGAAGTCGTGATGGAGCCCAGCCTGTCTCAAGCTTTGCATTTGCTTAACGGGTCAACTGTTCATAGCAAGGTAATTCAGGGAAAAGTGGTTCCAACGCTGTTGGAAGCAGGCAAATCGCCAGTCGAAGTAATCGACGAATTGTACGTTCGTTGCCTGGGGCGCAAACCGAATGATCAGGAGCGTCAGGCGCTCGTCGCGGAAGTTGACGCTCAAGAGGACAAAAAGACGGCCCTGGAAGACATTTTCTGGGCCATACTGAACAGTCGCGAATTCGTTTTCAACCATTAAAAACAACGCAACATGTTTCGCACACTTGCAACCCATTTGCTGCCACCGTCGCTGATCGTGCTAACTTGCCTGCCGGTCATCGGGCAGGAAAAAGCCGAAAAGATCACCTACGACGATCACGCCAAACCGATTCTGCTTCAGCGTTGTGGCTCCTGCCATAACGGTCAGCGTCGGGAAGGCGATTTGGATGTCACCAACTATATCAACTTGATGCAGGGTGGAGGGTCAGGCGCGGTGATTGAACCCACCGACTCGGCCGGCAGCTATTTGTACTCGTTGATTACTCACGAAGACTCGCCCGAAATGCCACCCAGTGGTACCAAGATTCCGGACCCCGAGATTGCGTTGCTGGGCAAATGGATCGACATGGGCGCGCTGGAAAACATGGGCAGCAAGGCAGCCAAGCCCAAACCCAAGTTGAACATGACGTTGGCCGCCGACCCGAACGCGCGACCGGAAAAAACGCCCTTGCCTCTGACGATGCCCCTGGAACCGGTCATTGATCCGGAACGACCTTCGGTGCTGACGATGGCAACCAGCCCCTGGGCTCCAGTTGCCGCCATTTCAACGCCCCGGCAGATCCTGCTGTACAACACGTCGACGATGCAGTTGGCTGGCGTCCTGCCGCTGGAGGAAGGCGTTGCTCATTCGCTTAAGTTTACCCGCAGCGGCCAATACCTGATCGCCGGCGGAGGGAAAGATGGAGCTTCCGGCAAAGCATTTCTATTCAACGCACTGACCGGAGAACGCGTGTTGACGGTCGGCGATGAACTGGAAGCTGTCCTGGCCGCAGATATCAGTTCCAATCAACAGTATGTCGCCTACGGCGGTCCCAACAAACTGGTTAAATTATGCTACGTCGACGGGACCGTGATTGCGGAAATCAAAAAACACACTGACTGGGTGACCGCACTCGAATTCAGCCCTGACGGAAAATATTTCGCTTCCGGTGATCGCAATGGTGGCCTGCATGTTTGGGACGCCGAATCAGGAAGCCCAATGTTTTCGCTGGGTGGACACGGTGGTCAAATCTCGGCGATCAGTTGGCGAGCCGATAGCCAGTTGGTGGCCTCGGCCAGTGAAGACAACACGGTACGAATCTGGGAAATGAAAGAAGGCAAACAGGTTAAATCCTGGACCGCTCACGGCGGAGGCGTCACGGCCATGGAGTTTCGGCGTGATGGAAATCTGGTTACCGGTGGTCGCGATAAGCTGGTCAAGCTGTGGGACGGCAATGGTAAAATGCTACGTCAATTTGGTGGGCTGACCGATGTCGTGGTCGCGGCAACCCACTGCGATGAAACCGATCGAGTGCTGGCCGCCGATTGGACTGGCCAAATCCAGGTCTGGAATGCCGCCGACGGCAGTGCGCTGGGGAATCTGGCAGCAAACCCACCAAGACTGGAAGAGCGGATTGCCACATCCCAGGCTGCATTGGAAGCTGCAACTGCCAAGTACCAGCCGCTGGCGACCCAGGTCACCGAAACCAAACAGAACATGGACTCGATGAGCCAGACTTTGGAGCAAACCAAACAGACGGTGACCGAGCTGCAAACAAAGCTGACGCAAGAACAACAGCAATTAGCCGCCGCTGCCGAACAGTTGCAAGTCGCCACTCAACAACACCAACAATATAAAACTGAGCATGACACCAAAGCGGCTGCCAAACCACTGCTGGCGGCCACTTTGCAAAAAGCCCAGGAAGCGGTCAAGGTCCTGCCCGCCGACGAAGAACTGAAACAAACCGTCGCCACACTGGATGGTAAACTGAAACAGGTTGATGCCAGCGTTACCGAACTTGCTGGCCAAGTGCAATCGACCGCCGAAGCCATGGCCACTCACAAGGCGACCATGGATCAGTTGACTCAAGCCGTCGCGGCCAGCAAACAGCAGATGGAAACCAAATCAGCCGAAGTCACTCAGCTGGAAGCCCAGCTGACGAAATTGAAAGAGGCCTTCGCTGCTCAGCAATCGGCCGCCACTGCCGCCCAGCAAGAAGTCCAAACGGTTTCCGCAGAGTTAAATCGCTGGAAAGAAAACCAGCAGTTCATCGCTCAAATGGAAACCCTGCAGCAACAATTGACTTCCGCCAGCCAGGCGGTAACTGAAAAGCAGGCTGCTGTTGATGCCGCGCACCAGGAGTTGGTCGCCGCCCAACAAAAAGTCGATGCAGCGAAACAACAGCAAGCTCAAGCCGAACAACAAACGGTTGAGATTCGAAACCAGATTGAGGCATTACGCGGCCAGTAAGTGACACGGCGGCAATCGCGTGTTGCTACGCTTCTCGTTTCTTGCCGTGCGTCAACAAGCAAGCTTGCATCCGGACAAGCCGGGTGCATGCTCGTGTTAACTCGTTACCGACTCGGCCAGACCATCGTTAGCCAATTCCCGCGACACTAGTCGAATCGCAGTTGCCGATCCTGGTGGTAAATACCTGGCTCGTCCGTTCCATCGCCATCCCAGTCACCGACCACCGGAAGGTCGCCGGATTCACCTAACTGGAACGTCTTGTCGGTAGCATCCAGTTCGCGGTTGCCGTTGCTATCGATCATCCAGCTACCACTGCGGTAGACAGCGATTTCTTCCACGCCATCGCCGTTGAAGTCACCCACTACAGGGACGTCACCCGCTTGACCGAATCGAGCAGTGGCATCTTCGGAATCAAATCGACCATCGCCATTAATGTCAAGATTCCAGACGCCATTCTCGAATGTTCCGATGGATCGAATGCCATTTCCATTCCAGTCGCCTGTGACTGCGATCAGGTTTTCATCGCCAACCCCGAACACGTGGTCAATCACATCGGCGCGTTGCTTGCCGTGGCTGGTCAATTTCATCACCCGCGCCCCGTTGGTTGCGTCCTCGTCAACGGGAGGAACGTTTTTGGGTGTGGTATAAGGATCGTTGTCAGGGTTAGGCAATCCGGGATCGCGGAGGATCGCTTCACGATCGCGTTCCCAGATTGGACCGTAGATTCCGATGTCATCTTTGCCGTCACCATCCCAGTCACCGACGACGGGTTGGTCTTGCGAATCACCCAGGCGGGCCAGCAGGTCGGCATCGTCCCAGATCCCGTTTCGATTGATATCGATCAACCAATATCCGTTTTTGAATACGGCCACTTCGTCGGTTCCGTCGCCGTCAAAGTCACCTGCCAATGGGGTGCCGTCGATCATCCCAAATCGAACCTGTCGATCGGTGATGGAAATGTCACCGTCCTGACCGTCCGTTTGCGTGAACGTCCAAACGGCGTCGTCCATATCAAAACGGCTCCAGTCCAGATCTCCGATGTAGCCGGCTGTCTGCCAAACTGAATCCTGCTGCACACCGTCTTCCATGCCGCGAGGATGTCCGGCATTAATCACGCTCAAGTGCCAACTGTAAACGGAACTGCCGCCCACGGCTTCCGCCTTGCCGCCAGCAATCCCGGTTGCGGTGCCGACGAACTGGGTGAAGCTGGTCAACTGGGCTCCATACAGGCCTGGGTGCGACGTAATCCCGGTGGTGGGTGGAGTCCGACGCGGTGGCTGAGGTGGTTCCGGTGGTTGCGGTGGGTTTGGCGGATTAGGATCTTCGTTGGAAGTGAACCGGACTTCGCTGAAGTTGTTCAGCTCCGAAATTCCACCCGCGTTGACCCGAATATTGACCACCGAGTCCATGATCTGCTCGGTCGAAAAGGTCGAGATTACACTTTGAGGCGCGGCGTTGGTGGCTTCCAGGGAGTTATAGGAGAACCCGGATGTCGTACCCGGGGTGTCATTACTGTCATAGTAGCCGCTCGGCTGGTCCTGCAGCACGATGTAGTTGCCTGCCTGCAAACCCTGGAACCAGTATTCGCCATCGGCCATCGTGTCGACCCACACGGGTGCGCTCGGATCGTTGGTACCCATGTGGTCGTAGAAATCGGCATCGACTTCACCCAGGGTTACCGGACGCGGAATGGTACTGCCGTTGACCGGATCAATGAAGTAGTACAGATGCAACCGGACACCAGCCAGCGGTGTATCGACACCTTCCTGGTAAATGCCATCCCGCATGGTTCGATAGCCATCGACCGGGTTACCGTCTGACGTTTCGATGGCGGGGCCATCTTCCCAGACGCGACCATGAATTTCGGCCGCTTCGACTTCACAGAAATCGTATTGGGTTACCTTCTGGCCCGAGGCGATCACAATGCCTTCAATCAGGTTTTCGGATGCGACCCCCGTCCCGTCACCGACCAGCTGGCCGCCATTGAAGTAGCCATCAGGTTGCTGTTGACGCACCGAGTATTCGCCTGGAATCAAATCGGTGAATGAATAGTTCCCCTGGGCATCGGTTTTCGTGGTCGCAATCACGTCGCCATCGGCGTTCAACAATTCCAGCGTAACGTTTGCCAGGGGACGCTCACCATCTCCCGGATCGTAGACGCAATCCCCGTCCTGATCGACGTGGACTTGTCCACTGATTTCCCCGGTCAACAATTCGCCAAAATTGTAATCGGTTCCCGATTCGCCGCTGGACAAGGTGACTTTGCAGATCTCATCATTGACGGCCTGACCGCGAACGAATCCGTTAACCGAACCCGCACTGTCTTTGCCGTCCAGATAAGCGCCGGGCTGAATCTCTTTGACGCAGTATTCACCCGGGATCAAATCGTTAAAGCAGTAGTTTCCTGCTGCATCGGTGAACTGTTCGGCGATCACGTTGCCTGCGGTGTCGAACAATTGCAGCCGCACGCCTTCGATACCTTCTTCCCCCGCGTCCTGTACGCCGTTATTGTTGCGATCGTGGTACACCGTACCGCACAATTCGGCCGGTTGAATTTCACCGAAATCGTAGCTTTGTCCGCTGTCGCCGCCAAGCAGATTGATGCTGGTGATTTTGTCGTTGCTGGCGATACCACGAGTCAGACCGTCAACGGTCCCGGCTCGATCCATACCATCGAGGTAGTCTTCCGGTTGGATTTCCTGAACGCAGTACTCTCCGGGGTAAAGCCCCTCGAAACAGTAGTCTCCTTGCGAATCGGTAAATTGCTCGGCAATCACATTTCCGTTGGCGTCCAGCAATTGCATGCGGACGCCTTCGATACCTTCTTCACCGGCGTCTTGCACGCCATTGTTATTGCGATCGTGGTACACGGTGCCGCACAATTCGGCGGGGATCTGTTCACAGAAATCATAGCGAACGCCTTCGCTGCCCGACGTCAGCACAATATTGCTGATACGGTCCGTGCTGCCGGCGTTGCCAGTCGTCTGTCCGTCCACTCGACCGGCTGAGTGATGACCATTCAGATAGCCTTCCGGCTGCACTTCGACCAAAGTGTACGTTCCGGGCGGAAGTTCGTTGAACTCATAGTACCCCGCCCCGTCGGTTTGAGTCGTGGCAACCAACGTTCCCTGGTTATCGTATAACTCAATCGAAACACCACCAATTCCAACATAGTTGGGGTCCGTGGGATCCAGGCAATCGCCTTCCGGGGATTCCACGCTGACGTAACCGCTGACGGAAACTGGTTTCAACTCGCCAAAGTCGTATCGTACGCCTTGGTCATCAGCACACAATTCGATTTGCGTGAACCGATCGTTGGATTTTTGTCCGTTGGTGGCGCCTCCCACCATCCCGACC
>CAZJEK010000242.1:1523-9124 GCA_964545005.1 uncultured Pirellulaceae bacterium | reverse complement strand
TATCTAGTCTTTATTATTGGCGGGTAAGAGAAATAACTTTTCGCCTTCTCCGAATCCAATAAAACCAATAACAAGTCGTCGGTTGATTTTATCGAGGCGTGCCCAAGCGGCTCCCCGAGACCGTGGTAATACAGCACATGAAGACACTCCGAAACACTCAAGTCGCTTTCCGGCAACTGAATCTGCTTCGAGAAAAACCCAACAGGAAAGTATGATTTACAACACTCGCCTGGATCCAGACTACTTCGAGGAGCAACATTAAGAGCCACAGGTTTTCCGACCAGTTCTGAAAGGCGTTCATCTATCTCTGTAAAGGCTGGTACGTGAGGTCGAAAAAACGCACCTTGAAAAATAAGAAAGCAAATACTTGCTAAGAGTGAACAAAAGACAAACCCAAACAATTGTCTTTTTTCGATGCCTGTGAACATGAATCACCACTGAAAAAACAAGCGGTAGATTTAATGTGGCGTAGCATGCCCGGCAGAGGAATGCACAATAGAGACAAGGAAGTTGCTATATCAACCTATCGCTGTTCTGAAGCTTGTCAAGAAAAATCTAACGATTTGTCAACTTTCTTTTGCCAACAAAACGGCAAATAGCTTGCAACCCCAGCCCTACTTTGAGCTGTTAGACGCCTTCTGCAGCTCCTTGAGCAAGAAATCGCTCTTCTCGCCAATATGGCTGTAGGTTTTCGCCAGTTGGCTGCCGTTTTTGTGCCCCATGAGTTTGGCGACGGTTAAATGATCCAATCCAGACTCAAGCATCCGCGTTGCAAAAGCATGTCGAATATCATAAAGGCAGAATCGCTTTCCAGTCTTCTTCTGAATCCTGCCCATGGTGCATCCCACGCTCTGCTTGTTCCAAGGCCGGCCTTTGGTGTTGACGAGCAGATAGTCGCACTTCATTTTCGCCAGCCCGGCAATTAAGCCAGCAGCTTTTTCCGTTAAGTAAATGACCCGCTTTTCACGTTTACCTTTGGACTCCTCGACATTCAGGATTAGCCGATCTCCCTTGAAGTGGCGTCCCTTCAACTGAAATAGCTCCTGCGGCCTGGCACCCGTCTCCCAGGCAATGTGCAGAAGTGTCTTGAACTGCTCATTGACATGTAGCAACATCGCATCGAATTCCGCCTGCGTAGGGCAGTTGTCCCGCCGACTCGCAGTCGGCTTTTCCAAATGCTCGATCGGTGACCGATCGATGTGGCCATGCTTTACAGCCCAGCGAAAGGCACGCTGGCAAGCAACCATGAAGCCTCGCTTGTAGCTGGCAGACCATCTCTTTCTGACGGCCTCGTATACGTGAAAGGGCTTAAAATCTGCCGCTGCGATGTTTTGATCAGACAAGCTGTCGAGCAGCCGCTGCAAGTGGTCAGTGTACCACTCGAACGTTCGCGGAGCACGGTTGTCTCTACACCACAACAAGAATTTATCCATCAGGACGGCGGCAGAGACGCCTTCAACCGAAGCGGCCTGTTGCTCCTCTGCCATCAGCTTGTGAAACGTCTTTTCGGCGGCTTGCTTGTCTTTGCCGAGGTTGTAAAGCTTGCCGTCAATCGTGACGTAATAGGTCTTTCGGTCTTTGCGGTACCAGATTTTGTTCGGTCGGGCCATTTGCGAGTCTCCAAAGGGGTTTACTGTCGCGTTTACTGTCAACGCCTTTGGAATGCTACGCGCATGAAAAAAGCGGGGAAGCTTTTTCCCCGCTATTCACTGGCCAAATTGAAGCGACGCTGACGGGACTCGAACCCGCAACCACCGGATCGACAGTCCTTTTAGCAGGGACCATTTGACTCGATAAAACACGAGCGAAAACGCCAGCCGAAAATCGTGGGCAAGCACTGGGGCAAGCAGGGTTTGCGACAGCATGACACAAACGGCCGGCCGGCTGAGAAAATCGGACGGGTCCTTTGAGCCCGCCCCCACGAAGGGCGAAGCCCGCACCGACGCGTTCTTACCCCCGAGGGGGGTAATTTTCCATTTCCGTTCCGCTTTTCCGATTGGTTGACAATCGGTCCCAGGCCCGGGACCATGATCAAACCGGCTAGGGTCTGCAGCCCGAACCGCCACTGAGTCCACGTGGCTGCCGGTTTTTCTTTTTGGACGATGTGAAGGACAAGCACGGATGAAATCGATTGTTGAACGCTTGGAATCCTGTCGTGAGCTTTCGGCAGGTATCTTCTCAATTTCCGGAGTGATTGAGGCCCAGTTTAGGCTTGCTGGAAATTTTCCAAATCCAGTCGCCACCGAATTTGATCCGTTTGTCGATTCAGTACAACGTATACGGCGAAGCCTGACCAAGTTCTCTGATTTAGCTCGAAGATGGAGAACTGTCTGCGATAGTGAGGTCGTCAAACTTCTTGAAATTGCGATGGAAGAGCCGTTTCTATTTGAGGGGTTAGATCGAGACTCGATTTCGATTGATCTGGTTGTGAGCGCGAGCCGGGCCGTGGGGCAACCGATAGTTTCCCGGCTAGATCTCGAAGGCAACTGGGCCGATATGATCGATGAAGTTCGGTTCGACGATCTCTTTCAGTTTGTCGAGTTTGGCGAAAATTGGGCAGACAACTACATCGATATCGCTGACGAAATGGCGAACCACCTTTCCGTCGTAACCGGAGAGGCAATGAATCGAGTTAGACGCGAGCATACCGCAGCAATTCGGTTGGCTCGAAAGTCCGCGGATTCAGCAGACCCAAATGGATCTTCTAAGCCAAGACGTAGCAAAACACCGACGACCAATGATTTAATGAAGGCTGAACTTGCATCGAATTTAAGTGAGGTGCAAGGGCTAAAGGCGCACGAGTGGGCTGAGCTAATCGGCCGATCTAAAACCAGCGTCATTGACTCCCCGACTTGGAAAGAACTGCAGGCTACTCGCCAGCAGTTGAAAATTGACCATTCAACAACCAAACGCCAGGGGCGGAAGGGAAAGTCGGTCGGTCAATCCAAAAAAGCCGACCGCTGACCAACAAAACAGAAAAACTTTTCCTTCATTTTTCCTTAGAAAACTGCTCATCTGCCGAATTTTCTTTCGGTCGCCCTCTCGAAAACCCGACCGACCGCATGAGTTTGTGAACACTCAGTTTTACAAACTTCAAGGTGCGACGTGTCGAAAATCACTAGCCCAGAAACACTGGTGGCCATCATCGTTGCCGCCAGGAAAGCAGCTGACAGATCATTAGAGCGCCGGGCAAAACGACTATTGCTTGAGCGTTTCGGAATCCGGCTTTCTTTCGCTCAATCAACGAGTGCAAAGGAGGCATCAGCATGAGCTGCACTGGCACCGTCACTCAAAGCCAACTCGCTGGCATTCTCTCCGTCAGCCGGTCAACGGTTCACCGAATGGATGCTGCCGGCGAACTTCCGCCCAGGATCCCGACCAAACGCCGGTTAGCGCGATGGGCTCAATCTGACATTGACTTGTGGTTATCGCTCGACTGCCCTGATGCCGTTCAGTTCAAGCGGCTGAAACGAGATCAACAGCGATTCGCAAAGAGGCGGCAATGATCACGCTCGAACTAAATCACATTTTGAGTTCAAAAAATCCGTGCGATATTCGACGTGGGCCTGACCACCTAATTCGCTTTTTCATTCCAACCCAGGAGAACCAATGTTATTCAACGACCCAAAACTGACTGAACTTCGCGAGCTCGCTGCCGAGTGCGTTTGTGCTCAGTTTGAAGTGGACTACGAAGCAGGAACCGCAACTGCCGATTTCCTTGCGACCGGCATCTCCGATTCGCTGGACGGCTATTTCGAATCGCCTGATTTGCGGCACATGGTTGAATTTCTCAATCGGCCATGTGTTGACGTCGGCACCGTCGAAATTTGGGACGTCAGTATCTACCGTCGCGCGGCGATCAAGTTTTACCAGGATGGGAAACTGCCGCTGGTTGAACGTCGAATGGCCAGCCAGTTACACGATGCCTGATCGTCAATCTTTTGAAATCGTCGTCAGCGGGCACGTTGACGACCCGGACGCGACTGTTCGTGGATTACGAGCAGCGTTGAAAGTGATTGGCCGGCGGTTTCGTCTCAAATGCGAATCCGTCAAGCCAATCAACGAAAAAAGCCGCGGGAACCAGCCGCGGCCGAGTGATCCAAACGCAGGACCAAGGAAACACCAAAATGATAGTCCAAGCAACGAATAACGACAAACCGAATCTCGGCGGATTGCACGCCGCAAGCCAAGTTCACGACAACATTGCCGACGCCGGGTTGTGGGCCTGCTGGATTGCCCACCGGCACCGGAACGGCATCATTGATGACGCCCAGGCCATCACCGAGTTAAGGCAGTTTGCGGAACGTTTCGGGGGCCAACAGTGAAACACAACGCCCCACAAACCGGCAAGTTTCGGAGGCTGGTCAGGATGCTGAGGCCCCTTGTCGGCAATGCAGTTGACGTAGTCTCAATCGAGACCATTGCCGCCGGGATTCTCGAACGGATCTGGCATTTGACAATCATCAGCGCCCCGGCTGGCGATATCGGCAAGTTGGACAACGAGACCATCGCAGAAGCCGCAGGTTGGAACCTGGACGCTGATCGGCTGGTCGCAATCCTCGTTGATGTTGGTTGGTTGGATCGGTGCGAGACCAATCGGCTGGTCATTCACGACTGGCACGAACATGCACCGTCATTCGTCAAAGGCAATCTGTCAAAGTGGGGAAAGCCTTTTGCGAGTTCCCAACCTTTAAAAAATACCAAACCTAACCTAACCAAACCTAACCTAACCGGTAAGCAACGTGCTAAGCACATTGCTAGGCAACCTGCTAAGCAGAAATTTGTTCCTCCTGATTTTGATCAAGTTTCGGAGTACGTCTCCCAGTACCAAGCCGAACAAAGGGCGGATGGCAAAACGTGGCCGGTCAGGAAATTCGATGTTCAGCAGTTCCTCGATCACTACGAGGCCAACGGCTGGAAGCAAGCGAACGGCAACCGGCTGAAATGCTGGAAGGCGACTGTCCGCAACTGGGGACGTCGTGATTTTGGCGGCAAGAGGCAGGACGGCCAGCGAGCGGAACAGCTGTACCGCAACATGGACCCACAAGCATCATCAGGGGGCATCGCATGAATCGCCCTCACTCAATGCCGAGCGACCCAACCGAGGTGATCACCGATCGCCAGGCAGCTGAGCGGGCGCTGCTTTCGTGTATCTTGCTGGACGAATCCCAGGTTGCCCGGGTTTGCGGTATCGTTTCCGGATCCCAATTCGCAGATGAACAACTGGGGCAACTGTTTGATCTGGTCATCGATCGAGTTGACGCGGGCCAGCCGATTGAACCGGCAGCAATGCTGGAGGATAGCCGGCGGATTTTTGGAAAAGCAACCGCGGCGACACTCGGCGAACTCGTTTCCGACGCTGGTGGCACCCATCACGCCGCGTACTACGCCGAGAAGGTGGCTGAGGCGTCGCGCAATCAATTATCTAAGGCGACGCTGACCGAAGCACTGGCCCTGTATGATCAGCCGTTAGCTAGCCGTACAGAGATCGGCAACGTTATCGAACTTGCCCTGCGGCAGTTGCGTGAACGGGCAGAGCTGAACGAAGTAACCAAGGCATACGACGCCGGTCTCGAATTGGTTGACACGTTGGTCGATCTATCCGCCAAACCCCGGCGTCCGATTATGTTCGGAATTGAGAACATTGATCGAACAGTTGGCGGAATCCTGCCCGGCGAGCTGATGACAATTGCGGCACGCCCCGGCGGCGGAAAAAGTACTGAAGCAATGCAGATCGCCAGGCGAACAGCAGAGCGGGGGCGGCCTGTCCTATTCGTCAGTGCCGAGATGACCAGGCTGGAATTGATTGGCCGGGTTCTATGCGGTGCCACCGAAACAGATGCACGGCTGATTCGTCAGGGAAAGGCAACCGCCGAAACTCTCAAAGCATTGATGAAGGCCAACGAGGAATTGGAAACGTGGCCGCTATTTATCGCCGACCCACCGTCAGTAACCGTCGCCCAGATTCGCGCAATGGCAAAGTTGCAGAAGGCCCGAACCGGCCTGGATCTAGTTGTTGTCGACTACCTCGGCGAGTTGGAACCAGCGGACGCCAAACAGGATCGCCGGCATCAGATTGGACAAATGGCGTCCGACCTGAAACGACTGGCCAAGGAATTGGAAGTCGCCGTGATCGTTCTCTCCCAGGTCAACCGCGGCGCTCAGAAGGACGTGCCGACGCTGGCCAGCCTGTCTGAATCAGCCGTGATCGAACACGTGAGCGACGTTGTTGCGTTCATCCATCGGCAGCCAGGTGAAGGCCCCAACGATCCAGACGAATGGAAACTGATTATTGCCAAGCACCGACACAGCAGCACCGGCATGTTCTCGATCGAGTTCAATCACCGGCGTATGGAATTCACTGACCCTTCCCCAAATTACAGCTGGAACGCATGAATCTGAACCACGACACGAAATTGAATGATGATGATATCCAAGTCATCGCGGCTGCATTGGCAGCGAGGTTGACCCAACACGGGCTCGCATCGCTCGACTGGTTGGGCAACGTCATCGCCGGATCACTACGGTCAGACCTGACGCCAGGCATTGTGGTGCTGGTCGCGAAAAGCCTGATCAGCGCTGAACCGCCTGAGCAAGACCCCTGCCGATTTCAGATGGTCGCAGCACTTCACGACGCGCCACTGATGCGGATGGTCGAGAAGTCCGATTGGTCAGGCCGTGAGAACCTGGTCGCACTCGGCGAGATCATCAAGGCTGAGATTGCAATCGAACCGCAATCGTTCATCGACCTGCAGGTGACGTTGGCCGTTGGGCCTGGTGTCTGGGAACCGCTCGAAAATGAAATCAGGGCGATGGTCAGTACGATGGTGTTGCATCCGAACGAACCATTCACCGGCAGTTCATACGACCTGTCACTGACGCTGCAGTACCTGGACCCGAGGCGGAACTGATGAGCCTACCGTGGGTCCCCTGCCGTCTCCCCCGCCACGGAGGCGAAGCCGGTCATCCACAAACATAAATTGGCGGATGATTTTTTTACTGTCGTCGTCGCAGTGAAACAGGGGCGAAAATAAAGGCGGCTGAGATATTTAACACACGACAAAGGCAAAAACTGATGCTCTACCAAGGAAAACTTGAAGATCTGCGATTCAAGCAGAAGGATGTCGCCAAGCTGGTCGGCATTTCCTACCGAACGATCCAGCGGCATGAAGAGATCCCCCGAGATGAATCGGGCCACTACCCGGTTTTGGGCCTGATGTCCTGGATTCAGAACACAGACGGATTCGGTGATGAATTGGACCAGGAATTGAAACGCGAGCGGATCCGGAAGCTGCGACGCGAAAACGATATGGCCGAAGGCTACCTGATCGACGCGAGAACCCAGGAATCAATCGTTGGTGAAATCGTCGACGTGATGCGGAGTCTCGGCGATTCACTGGCCCGCAAAAATCAGCTGACCGGTCCTCAGGCCCAGGCGATGTTCAACGCGGCGGTGCAAAAACTGTCCGCCAGGATGGATCAATTGGCTAATCAAAACCAACCCGCGTGAGATTCACGCAACCACCAATTTCACATTTGAAGGAGTAGCGAATCATGGGAGTCAAAATTGTGGTCGGCATGGACAATGCCGAAGTCCAGCG
>CAZJEK010000242.1:0-1423 GCA_964545005.1 uncultured Pirellulaceae bacterium | reverse complement strand
GCGGCATCAAGAATTCGATGGAGCGGATCGAGGACCTGCGAGACGAAGCGCTAGAAAATGCAAAACGGTCGATGCCAATCGATGCCAAACTAGCATCCATCTTTCCATCGCCAGAGAGTTTGCGGGCTGCCATCAAAGAAGCCGACGAAGTTGCGTTGCGATTTGGTTTGGACCGTGATGCTTCGAAACAACTCTATTTCGATGCCGAGTCGCAAGGGTTCAGGAGTGACTTTCGACAGGTAGCACGCAACTCGTTGGTGCTGGGGGTTCAAGGCGCATCCGAGGCAGCCGGCGGAATTCGCGAACAGTTCCCAGGAGTCACTACCGCCGAATCGAGCAACATTTTGCTGAAAGCAGCCCAGACATCAAAGCTTGACCCCGAGCAGTTCGTGCGATCGTCCCCTGACGCTGCCCAGGCAGGTCGAACCATCGGTGCCTCGATTGAGGAAACGTTTGCGATCCAGTCCCAACTCGCAAATTTGAAAAAGAGTGGGCAAGAGGCCGCAACATCGATGCGGGCGTTTGCGAGGGTCGCGCGAAAAGAAGGCTTCGCAGGTGAAGGGTTCATGACGGCAATCAGTAAGTTCAGGGAGTTGGACGAAGAGTCATTCAACAAGGTGATCGGCGGCAATCAAGAAGCACTCGAAGGGATGCGGGATATTGAGTTTCTAAGCAAATCGATTTCGACCGTTCAGGGTGGCCTGGTGAAGGCTAGAGCAGCATCGGGCACTGAAAACTCTACCGTGATGCAAGCGCTACGGGCAAATATCTCCCTTCCTACAACGCGAGCCGCGATCGCTTCCAATCGCACTCAGTTGCGTAGCGAGTTGCGAAAGGAACAAATGGCGGTTGCCGCGGCATCGATCGAAGCTGATGAGGTATTGCTGAGGGACACGGCAAATCCGGATGTTCTATTTGGAACCCTGCAAAGCATTCCAGTTATTGGGGATGCCGTTCCTTCATCCCAAGCACAGGCAATTCAATCGATGGGGGAAATCGGTGGAGCTGATACCAGCCGGACATTGACGAGATTGCTTGAGGCGTTGGGGTTCACGAGTCGCTGGACCGAAACGGAACAGCAGCGTTCGCTCGACCGCAACAACCTACTGAAAGAGCAAAACATCATTCTCGGCCAAATGAATAGCAACGGCAACGGACCGGCGCTTTCCAAGCCGAATGAGGATAGGTAGAGCGACTATATTTGAGCTTTTCCGATTCCCTCACCCGAGCAAATCAAATGAGCCTGGACGAAACAGACAAACTGATCGAGGAACTCAAAAAGTATTCCCGCCGGTCGCTGTGGATTACGTTTTTCGCGTTCGCAGTGTTGGCCTATGGGTGGGGC
Source organism: uncultured Pirellulaceae bacterium (assembly GCA_964545005.1). GTDB lineage: Bacteria > Planctomycetota > Planctomycetia > Pirellulales > Pirellulaceae > Mariniblastus. The sequence goes on along the minus strand of CAZJEK010000242.1, from coordinate 78 downwards.
GGATTCTTGATTTTCGGTCTGTTCGCCGGCTACCTGGTGAAGTCCATGTTTGACTTCATGGCTGCCGTTTTGGTGTTG
>CAZJEK010000241.1:0-9126 GCA_964545005.1 uncultured Pirellulaceae bacterium | reverse complement strand
GCTTCCCATGGCAGGACGACGCCAAAATGAGGCACGGGGACATCGTGGCCGTCGACCGGATTGCTGGTCGCACCACGAGCTTGGGAGCTTAGATGAGCGACGATTTGATGCCCGAACAAATTGAAGTCAATCCACGAGTCCGAGCTTCGACCCTCTGGGCAGCCCAGCAGGTCACCATAAAACGCCCTCGCCGCGTCGAGGTCATCGACTGGAAACGCTAGATGGAACGGGCAAATGTCGGGATGAATCATGATTGTTTTTTCCCGGTATTAAATCTCAAGACAATTCGGGGCGCTATGGCGCCAGACATTAACGATTTCTTAACCGTGAATCGCTAATCTTTAGGCTTTTCAGCCTCCACTTCCGAAGCGTCGCTCATGATATACGAAATTGTTCACGCTGTCGCTGGCAAGGGAATCATCAAAGGGCAAACAGGTTTTTGCCCCGTGGCGATCACCGCAGGCACTCCCAAAAATGTTATCAAGCCGCTAATGGACCTGGCCATTGGCCAAGTACAACATGCCAGTCGCGATCAATTGGATCCAGAAAAACGCATTAACCATTCTCAATCGGACCACGACTTTTACTCGCACTTTCCTGTCAAGATCTCAGGCCAGCGCTACAATCTGTTGACCCGAGGCTCAGCCGGGAATGCTGGCTACATTGTTCACCAATTGTTGGTCAGTGACGAGAATTTATGGACGTGTGGTCCAGCCGCAGTGCTTGCAGCCAACGATCATTGGTTCACTCAGTGGTCCGCCGCACCGCAAATGCTCAAGCCCCGGACGATCGAGATGCAGCCACTTTCGCCTCGGATTTGCCATCAATGGAAAGAGGCGACGAAAGACGAAGGCTGGGCTGGAGTTCCGGTGGAGGCGTTCGAAAAAAAACGTGCCTGTATTTTGTTTACTAACCGAGAGGCTCCATCCAGAAGCCTCCTGGACCTGATGGTCGAATCCCAATCATTGATTCGACATCAACACCGTTGGGACATTTCTTTCACGGTAAGGGCCTGGCAACCGTTTGGTCCAGAGCGCCCTTTTTGGATGACCTTCGACAAAGGCTCGCAGGAAGCGATCGATGCAACGCGGATTGAAAAGGCAATTCGAATCGACCTGACCAATCAGCTAGATCGAGCCACGGGTAAGTTCGCGGAAGAAGCGAGGTCCGGGAATTGGGTTTTGCTCGGCGAGACGTTAGCGAGCCTTTCGGGACTCAAGCTGGGGCAAAAAGTCCAGGAAGCGGAAGAAGAACTGAAACTGGCTCCCCTAGTCGACGGCCCAGTCGGTCAATCCTCACTCAATTTAGCAGCACTCCAAGCTGTCGAGAATCCAGGCAGCTCGACCGATTCGCCGACCAGCTCCAAGTCCGCGGTCAAGTCCGAGCGTTCCGAAAGCGACACGGTAATTGCGGATCAAGCTGCTGCCGCAAGCGGTATTTCGATCGCAGTCAAGGCAAGTCTCGGTGTTTTGGTATTGATCGGACTGGCAATCGCAGCCTATTTCGGAATCGGGATGTTACGCGGCATCAACCAAATTGCTGACAACATGGGAAACGAAGGAATCGCAATCATTGGAAACAAAAACTCCAGCCAAGACGTTGCGGACGTTGCCCCTGAGACGGACGAAGATGAAACACAGGTTGATTCGGAACCCCCCGAGCAAACCTCTGAAAAAGCGCCCTTGGCTGCCAACAAGGACCTCAGATTGACCCGCGCCGAACTCAACACTGGCTTGCAGGCAGTCGCCGCCGAAACGACCTTTGCGGATTTACCAAGCCCCGAATCGATCGGAGAGACAACGCTGTTCACGATTTTTGTTCCGCCCCACCAAGCAGGCTTTCGAGAGAACATGTCAGCGCTGGTTAAAACGGTGGATGGTTCCTACCCGTTTCGATGGGCCGACGAAAATCGGCTTGAATTGTCGATTGATTCCAAGATTATCGCCGAAATCGTGGTTACGTCTCAGCGCGAGTTTGCAAATACGGATGCACCGGAAGGCGGACCAACGGCAACAGTTGCTGAAACAAGCGAGTTGGTCAAGTTCTTATGGCGCTGGACCGAAGCGGCAACGGCGATGCAGAACCAGGCTCTCCGCATCGCCGCCGGCGAACTGCAAATTGGCCTGATCGGAGACCGCTCTCCACTGCGACTTGCTTTGGCAGCCCCCAATGAGTCATTGCGAGTGCGTTTGCTGGATGCTTCGTTCAAGCCAGTTGCCTTCCACCCCCACCTGAAAGATTACTTTCGCATAAAGCAGGAATTTGACAGATTTCGCTGGAGTGTAACTGACGCTCGTTTGATGGAAGCGTCATCCAGTGATGCCGAACCATCCGACGAAAAATCCGATTCCCCGACTCTGGGGTTTGAAGTCCGATTTGAAAACGGTGTCACCTACCTGTTGATTTCCGATGACTACATCCGTGCCAAAGTCTATTCGTTGTTGAAAATCGACCTGGAAGACAACTCGGACTTGAAAACGCTCGCGGACGAACTGCTCCAGTACCATGGCCCATTCGGATTGGTTTTGAAACCGGAAATTGAATTTGGCCCGGGAAACGGGAATGCAATTCAGTTTGTTTCCAATACCCGACTTGGTTTCAACGCACCGGGAGATGACGTCGGCAGAATTGAGTTTCTGGACATTCCTGACTTGGACAAGGCAGACAATCCGCAGGAAGTTTTTAGGCAACTGGAAGAGTTCGTCGCGATCAAGTTAATGCAATTCACCAACACATCCGGGTCAGCTTCTAAACGTGTGATTGAAAGATTTGGGAAAGGGTGCCTGAAGGCCCCACAAGACCATCAAAAGGTAAAACTGGCAATCTGTGGATCACTGTTTGAAGTGCTCCAACCCATGCTCCAGCAAGAAATCGCCTTTGACGTATCGCGTTCCGGAGGAGTCGCCAGAGACCATTTTTCCGTACCAGTTTTGAGTAAAACTGGCGACAAAGCCGCCGAGTAGGTCGACGCAATTTCCCGGGAAACGCGAAGAGGCTGGTTTATTGCGATTGGTTTTCTTTTTCTGAAGTTTCCTGCCCCAGTTCCAAGCTGAACAAAATTCGTTCGGCGTGGTCGTGCTTGACTTCTTTAACTTCGGCCGTCGCACCCTCAAACCGAACGACGTCGCCTTCCTCTGGAATTTTGCCGGAACGCGACATCAACACGCCCGCAACGGTATCGACGTCTTCGTTATCAAGGTTCATGTTGAATTCTTTTTCCAACTCGGTGATCGGCGTGTTACCCAGCACCATGAACTTGCCGCCACCAAGTGACTTGATGGCCGGCTGTTCCGCGGTGTCGAATTCGTCATCTACCGGACCAATAATTTTCTCCAACACATTTTCCAGCGTACAAATACCAATAATGGTTCCGTATTCATCAACGACAAACGTTAACAGCTGGTGGGTATTTTGAATCCGTTTCAACACCAGGCTGATCGGCATGTTTTCGGGAACCTTGACCGGTTCCCGCATCACCGTCTGTATATCAAACGCTTCATTGGCCGGATCGACACCCAACAAGTCTTTCATGTGCAACACGCCCAATAGATGGTCCAACGAACCATCGCAAACGGGGTAGCGAGTGTGTTTGGTCTCTTTCAGGTATTTCAGCTGTTCCGGAAACGACTGATTGACGTCAATGAACTGCACTTCTGCGCGCGGGACCATCACCAGGCGGCAAATCAGATCGTCGAATTCAAAGACATTGTTGAGCAGGTAGTGCTCGTTACGTGACAGCTGGCCGTGAATATGAGCCTCGCGCAACAATGCTCGGATTTCATCTTCCGAATGAGGTGTTTCGTGGCCCGTACCGCCTCCCAGGCCCAACCCTGAAAGAACAACCTCGGTAGCCCAATTCAAGACATACATGAACGGGAACAGGAGGTAGTAAAACACGACCATCAATGGCGCGCACCACCGAACCATGTCGCGTGGCTTGCGAATCGCCCAGATTTTGGGAGCCTGCTCGCCGATCACCAGGTGCAGTGAGGTGATCACGGAAAACGATATCAACAGTGCGACGATGTGCAGGACCCGCTCGTCTTCGATCCCCATGGCCTTGAAGGCAGGTTCAATCAATACCGCAAAGGCCGGCTCACCAACCATGCCCAATGCCAACGAGGCCATCGTGATTCCCAGCTGACAGGCCGACAGCGAGTGGTCCAATCGTTTTGCCAACCAACGGGCTGGCTTGGCAAATAACTTGCCTTCATTGACCATCGCGTCCATCTGGCTGATCCGGACCTTAACCAGCGCAAATTCGGCAGCCACAAAAAAGCCGTTCAACGCGACCAGCACCGCGGTCGAAACCAACATCACCCAGGGCTGGGTCAGCACAGAACCTCCCGATTCGCCAGAAGCCAGCAAAATCCCCGGTAAGGTCATTGCCAGGTTAAAAAAACTCTCGTCCATTGATGGTGCCCAAAAACGCAACTAGTAATTCGTCACCATTTTGCGCCTTCGAACAGAATAATGAAACGCCACAGCCAGATTTCATGTTCGACGACGTCGCATTGCAGTGATCATGCCCAGTGAACCGAGCAAGCAGAGGCATCCTGGTTCTGGAACAGCTGCGAAGCCGTTAAAGCGGCTGAAAAAAAGCTCGTATTCGCCGGTGTCGGTCGAGCTGAATGCGCGGATCTCAATGTGATAAATATCGTCGGCAGGCAATACCAGATCCATGATGTGCGAATCCAGCCCTTCCAGCTCGTCGTCGTTGAAAGCGTCCTGTCCGTAGTAATCTACGAAGTTGCCAGCCGAATCAAATATCCGGATTTGAGGATCGATGGTGTCGCTTAGTCTGTGATCAATTGAAGAAGAAGCAACCTCAAAGTTCATCAAGTCCCCGGCAAACCCCTGAAATGAAAACATATCGATGTCGCCTGCCGATTCAAGCTGCCCCAACACCGAAAGCGCATCGACGGCGAAATCAAGTGGTCCGGCATTGTCGCCCACCTCGATCGTATTCGGCACAACCAGGCTGGCCAGCGACAACGATTGGGCATTGGCAATGTCGTTGTTGGAACCGGCAGTTTCATTGACCACGGCGCCCTGATCGGCATGCGTCAGTTTGATCGCCGACCGTTCACTAATCCAGCTGGGCGTGGTGGTATCAAGTACCGAAGAACCGACAGAAGCCGGCGAAGCCATTATGTGATCAAAGGTTTCATCAGCGTCCTGGGGCCCCGTAAAATCGGGTAGCCATGGCGTTCCCCCAACCGCCGTATTCACGCCGGATCCAATCGGGCCGAAGGAATCGTGGTGACGCAGCCCCAGCAAGTGTCCCAACTCATGGGCTCCGATAACCGCCGACGCCGATACAATATCCGCTTCGGTCACCAATTCGCTGAATCCGGATACGTTGATCACCGCCGAATCGTTGTGGTCCAGATTCCGTAAGTCGATATGCTGAGCCAATCCGCCTGCGGAACCCGAGTTGAACGTAATGGTCGAAAAATCTCCGCTTGTCGGAGCCGACTGGACGAAGCTGTAATTCCAAGGCGAATAAAAACCAGTCATCAGCGACTGCACCCCATCGCGCATGGACGTGGTGTAGTTGATACTGCCATCGGTCCCGGAATCAAAGTCCAGCAAAATGACTTGTTGCCCGCGAGCATCAGCCAGCGGCAGGAAGGTCGCGATCAAGGTGGCCATCAGCCAAAATGGATGCCGTGTTTTCAAAGTCGTCTCTCCAAAGAAGGTGCAATCGCGTCGCCCTCGTCGTCGGTGGCGAATTTCCAAGTCGACTAATTCAACAAACCATTGAGCAAGAATCGCCTGGATCGGAAGCTACTTTAATTCAGCTTTAGGCCCGGCACAATCAGCCTGGCCAAATGCGGCCCTGGCCCAAAGGCATTCTCAATTGACGCGGGTAGAAACACAGCTTGTCGGCAAGTTGTAGAATTAATGAAGCAACAACATTCTCAACATTTTCGCCAACTTTTTGGCCATGCGGGGTAACTAATGAAGTCTTTAAAAAAACTGGTGATCTTGCTGCTTCCAAGCTTGATCCTCGCCTCGAACGCTTCAGCTCAGGTACTCGACAAGCAGGCGTTACTGGCAGAACAGGACTGGTGGGACAACCGGGATTTTGATTGGTACCAACAGCAGATCCCGTTTTTTGAATGCCCCGACAAGGACATCCAAACAACCTACTATTACCGCTGGGAACTTTTGACCAAGCATTTGACTTACGGGTCGCCCAACAGTGGATACTCGTTTACCGAGTTTATTGATCGCCCATTCTGGTCAGGTGCCTATGGCGCAATTGTCTGTCCCGCCGGGCATCAATTGTACGAAGCCCGTTGGCTAAAATCGCCACGTATCGCCAACGATTACACCATGTACTGGTTTCACACTCCCGGGGCCCAACCGAGACGTTATTCTACCTGGCTGGCCGATTCTGCACTGGCAGTTGATCAGGTTCACCCAAACCAGAAAATGCTCGTCAACTTGCTGCCCGATCTGGTTGGCAACTATCAGCAATGGGAACAGCGTCACTTCGTTCCAGAAGTCGGTTTGTTCTGGCAAACCGGCCATGACGACGGCATGGAGTACAACATCAATAGCCGTCAAACCCAAGACATCGTTCGTGGAGCCCCCAGCTACCGGCCTTCGTTCAACGCATACATGTGGGCCGACGCCGTGGCGATTGCCAAGATCGCGAACTTGGCCGGTCGGCCTGAGCTGGAAATTGAATACACCCGCAAAGCGGCAGCGCTTAAATCCAAGATGATCGAGTTGATGTGGGATCCCCAGCGGCAATTCTTTTTTCCTGTTCTAAAAAATGACGAGGAACGCGACGGCCACAAAATGCAGGCACTGACGCGAACTTACGAGTCCGGACGATTTGCCGGCGATCCGCATGGACGGGAGCTGATCGGATACGTGCCGTGGCAGTTTAACCTGCTTGAAGACGAACACCAATTCGATCTCGCCTGGAAGAAGCTGATGGACCGAGATGGCTTTTTCGCTGACTTCGGGCCTTCGTTCGTCGAACGGAATGACCCGTTGTTCAAAGTGACCAATCAGTGCTGCTGGTGGAGCGGGCAGTCCTGGCCGTACGCCACCACGCAGACACTTAAGGGGTTGGCCAACTTGCTACAAAATGGCGGCCAAACATTGACTGCCTCCGACTATCTCACCTCACTCAAGATTTACGCTCGATCTCATCGTAAAAACGGAAAGCCTTATCTTGCCGAAGCTCTGAATCCGGACACCGGATCGTTTGAAGGCTACGACGGCTACAATCACTCCGAACATTATTTGCACTCGGGCTACATCGACTTGGTCATTACCGGCCTGGTAGGGCTGATTCCGCGATCTGATGAGACCTTGCAAATCCATCCATTGGCGGCCGCTGACTGGGACTATTTCGCACTCGACGACGTACCCTACCGCGGCCATCGATTGTCCATCCTGTGGGATCGAAAAGGTACCCGGTATGAACTTGGCGCAGGATTTCACGTGCTTGTCGACGGCAACAAAGTTCATTCATCGCCAGAGCTCAAGCCGATTGAAATCAAGAACGTCATTCCCATTCGTGTTACGCCAGCGGCCGACAAACTGACAACTGTCAACTTCGCCGTCAACAACGAGGGCACCTACTTCCCGCATGTTACGACAAGCTTCACGGCCGATCAAACCTCGGCCAACAAGTTAGTCGATGGCAACTATTGGTACCTTTCGGATCCTCCGAATCGATGGACTTGCGAAGGTTCTCCGAATGCGACCGATTCGATTGAAATCGATTTTGGCACCACCCGCACAATCCACTCGGTCAATGCGATGGTGTTGGACGACCGCGGTCATCCTGATTCGGTCATTCGAGCGCCACAAAAGATAGAGATCTTTGCCTGGCAACAAGATAACTGGGAACCCATTGAATTGCTGTCCGAGACACCCGCTCCACAAGGACACCGCCCGCACCGGTTCGAACTGAAACCGCTGGAAACACAAAAAGTGAAAGTCGAATTGACTCATGCCGAAGGCTTCAGGTCCGGGCTGACGGAACTTGAAGCTTGGGGGCCGGCCGTATTACCGCTGGCTCGCATCCCAGCCCGACCAGGCAACCTGGCTTTCAACGATGGCGTTCAACCATTTCCTCAAGCCAGCTGCAGCCATCATGACATCTACGGCGGCGTCGCCAAATCTGCTATCGACGGCGTAACGAACTTCCAACCGTCGCCAACAAATCGGTGGACAAGTTATGGCTCACCGAATCGATCGGACTGGCTCCAGGTTGACTTTGGCAAGCCAATTGAATTTCGCCGCGTCGAGTTGGCTATTTACGATGATCGCGGAGGCGTGCAGGCACCGGAATCATACGAATTGCAATGCTGGCTGAACGATCGCTGGGTGCCGATTCAAGACGTCCAGAAAGCTCCCTCAGACCCGGCCGGGGGCCAATGGAACGTCGCCTCTTTTGCTCCCGTTGAGTCCGCGAAGCTGAGAATCGTGTTTCAAAACGCAGGCGATGCTCGCAGCGGTGTGACCGAAGTAACGGTCTGGAACGACGACCAGCAGGCCGCAGGCAAGCAGGAGCCTTAAGCCATGTTTGGCCAACTCGTCGCTCATTCCTCTTCAGAATTGCCAGCCGGCGGGACGTAAGCACCATCGGCATCATGAATTTCGCGCCCCGTAACCGGCGGATTGAATGCACAAACTAATCGCAATTCTGTCTCGGCTTTCAAAATGTGCCGATCGTGATTGTCCAGGGCATACAAAGTGCCGGGTTTGACCTCGTGAACTTCATTGGTCTCCAGGTCCGTGATTGTTCCCGTACCGGAATAACAATACACCGCTTCGAGGTGATGCTTGTACCACATCTTGAACTCCAGGCCTGGCGGAAATACCGTTTCGTGCATGGAAAATCCCATCCCATCCTTGGCCAGCAGAAACCGATAGCTGGTCCATCCATCGGGACTGATCACCTCTCTGTCTGTTCCTTGTAAATCTTCCAGTCGAACAATTTTCATCGATAAACCGTTGAAATTTTGAATTGAGTTTGTTCAGTCGGTTCTAACGCGCAGCAGTGAAAGCCGCAAGGAGGATGGTGGCCATGCATACCCAATGTCTATATGAACACCATGAGATCAGGCCGTGAAATCTCAAATCTCAAATCTC
>CAZJEK010000240.1:0-9160 GCA_964545005.1 uncultured Pirellulaceae bacterium | reverse complement strand
CTCTGCGGTTAGCTCTTGATTGTCTCAACACTCCAAGTCGGCAATCTTATCGACACGGCGACCGTGTCGCCCGCCTTCGAATTCAGTGTTCATCCAGGCGGTCACCAATTCCCGATAGTGCTCGATCGTAAAATCATCGCCGGCCAGGCAGAGCACATTGGCGTTGTTGTGCTGGCGGCTGAGCTTGGCGGCTTTGACCTGATTCACCAACGCTGCGCGGATGCCGCGAATCTTGTTGGCGGCGATGGACATCCCAATTCCGGTGCCACAAACCAGAATCCCGCGGTCAGATTTACCGGTCGCGACCTGATCGCAAACCAGCTTGGCGAAATCGGGATAGTCGGATGACTCTTCCGAAAAAGCACCCTGATCATCGACCTCGTGCCCCAATTCCTGCAAAATCTGAGTTAATGCTTGTCGTTGAGGCAATCCGCGATGGTCACTGCCAATGGAAACTTTCATGGTGAAATCTCAGATTCCTATTTTTCAAACTGCGACCAGTCGATCGCGTCGACCCATTGTTTCAAGTTATCCTGGATCTGGGTCGCACAGGCAGCGTAAACCTGCTTGGGGCTGCCAATCGGATCGGTAATGTCACCGCCGTCACGGCGAACGGTCTTGACCCGCGGCTCGATCAACGGAAGTTGTGAAATCAAGGCCTGACGATGTCCGTTGGTCATGGTCAAAATCAGGTCAGCGAACTGGGCCAACCGATTGGTGATCGGCTGACTGGCGTGGTCTCCGAGTTGAATTTCCATTTCTGCCATCACATCCACCGCCTGCTGAGTTGCGGGGGCACCAGGCATCGCGGCAATCCCGGCGGAAGCTACCTGGATCCCGCGTTCGACCAGTTCATCAACGTGGCAGCCCAGCTTATCGGCAACCAGCCGCTTGAACAAAGCTTCTCCCATCGGGCTGCGACAAGTATTTCCGGTGCACACAATCAAGGCGATGAAATCCCCCAGCCGTTCAACAGTAGCTCGGTCAACGGCGCCCTCGCGCAACATTTTGATTTCATTCCCGGCAACTTCGATCACGGTAGAAGCTTTTCCCAACTCGCTGGGGCCCGCGTCCAGGATCAAATCCGTTCGGTCGCCGATCGCATCAGCCACTTGCTGGGCGTTGGTCGCGTCATTGTCGCCGCTGGTGTTGGCGCTGGTCATCACGATCGGTCCAGCACACAGCCGCATGATTTGCTGCGTCAGCTCATTGGCGGGTACGCGGAGCCCAATCTTTCCCACCGGGATCACCGCCGCCTTGACCGAATCAGCCAGCCGGTGGATGACACTATCGGGATGAGTCAACGAATGCACCAACGTGATCGGTCCTGGCCAGGCGCGACGCGCAATTCGGCGGGCCAGTGGACTCATGTCAGGTACATAATCCAATGCATCGTCCAAACTTTTGGCTGCTAACGCCAACGGTTTGTCGGCAGCCCGCCCCTTAATCTCGAAAATTCGATCGACGGCTTCCGGGTGCAACGCACTGGCGATCAGGCCGTAAACGGTTTCGGTTGGTACCGCGACAACTTTGCCTGACGATAGCGCCTCGACGGTCCGATGGACGACGTCACGATGATCTTCGGCGCGAGACAGGTCAATCACAATCGCGGACATTAGGAATGGATTCCAAAACAGGTAAGCTGAGCCAATAAAATACGGCATTATTCGTCAGTTTAGCGCCTGGGGTTGATTCCGGTCAACCAGCGACCATCGCAGTTGCCGAAAATTGCCGACTCCCACAAGCAATGCGCCGTCGGTTTACAATGATTTCCAGGCCGCGAGGCAATTTTCCCAGTCCTGTCCTGTCATCGCCCACCGCGAAAACCATTTTGAATCTCGAACGCGACCAACAACATCGATTCGCCAGCTGGCCAGGGCGGTTCCTCCGAGGTTATCTGGTATGGCTGACTCTCGTGTTGCTGGCCGGCTGCTTGCAACCCTCTGATGGATCGCGAGGCGCCTTCGTTTGGGGTCGAAAAGGACTTGATGAAGGTCGTTTTATCAAGCCAAGGGCCGTTGCGATCGATCCCGAGGACCGGGTCTATGTTGTTGATAAAACCGGACGAATTCAACAATTTGATCGTCGAGGCCGATTTCAACGAGGCTGGCGAACGCCGTTGGTTGAACAAGGCAAGCCGGTCGCACTGGCGATCAGTCACGACGGATTGCTGATGGTCGGCGACACGCACTATTTTCGCGTCTTGTTCTATACGCCCGAAGGCGAACTGGTTGAGGAACGAACGATTGGAGGAACCAATGGTCGCGGCCCCGGTGAATTCGGATTCGTGACCGACATCGCCCAGGACTCGGCAGGCAATTATTATGTCGGTGAGTACGGAGACTATGATCGAATTCAAAAATTCGATCCGCAGGGAAATTACATTTGCGAGTTTGGCCGACACGATACACCTCCCGGTTGTTTCCTGCGGCCGCAGGGAATGGTCATGGATTCCCAGGATCGATTGTGGGTTGCTGACGCCTGCAATCATCGGATTCAAGTTTTCGATGCCACCGTCGAACCGCCGCAACTGTTGTTTCACTGGGGGTCTCCCGGCGAAACTAAGATATCCTTATGGACTTGTTTTCGACGCCGAGGGCAACTTGTACGTCGCCGAGATGGGCAACCATCGCGTGCAGAAGTTTTCTCCCGACGGCACCAGCCTCGGGATCTGGGGTGGGGTAGGGAAACAACCTGGCCAACTCAATTTGCCTTGGGGTCTGGCGATCGACAGCCAGGGCGACATTCACGTTGTGGATACCAACAACCACCGGATCCAGCGGTTTCGTTTTCCAGAATCCAATTAATTATCTACTGACGGTTACCAACCATGAGTGCGAACAAAACTGACCATTGGATCGGCTTCGATCTGGGCGGCACAAAGATGCTGGCTTGTGTCTACGATTCCGATTTCAAACAGATCGGTAAGGCCCGTAAAAAAACCAAGGGTCGAGAGGGCATGGAAGCTGGTCTGAAACGAATCAACAATACGATCTCCGAAGCGCTCGAGGATGCCGGCATTGAAGCCAGCGACGTCAGTGGCCTCGGAATTGGTTGCCCGGGCCCATTGGATTTTCAGAAGCGGGAATTGAGAATCGCTCCCAACCTCGGTTGGGAAAACGTACCGATCGCGAGATCAATCGAAGACAAATTCATGTTTCCCGTCGCCATGGCTAACGATGTCGACGCCGGCGTTTTCGGCGAATATCGATTTGGTGCAGGAAGAAACGCACGTTGCGTGTTCGGGCTGTTCCCCGGAACCGGAGTCGGTGGTGGTTGCGTGTATGAAGGCAAATTATTTCGCGGAACGAATTGCACCTGCATGGAAATTGGCCACATCCCGTTGGTCCCTGACGGTCCGCTGGACGGGGCAGGAAACCCGGGGACCTTGGAATCCGTTGCCTCCCGGCTGGCCATCGCTAGTGCGTCTGCCGCAGCAGCTTACCGGGGACAGGCACCCAACCTGCTCAAAGATGCCGGAACTTGCCTGACAGACATTCGCAGTGGCGCGATTGCCGATGCCGTACAAGCCGGTGACGAATCAGTCGAACGGATCGTCAAACATGCTTGCTACTACCTGGGAATGACAGTGGTTACCGTGGTCCATCTAATGGCCCCCGATGTGATTGTTTTCGGCGGCGGGTTAATCGAAGCAATGCCCAAAGTCATGCTGCCAACCATCGAAAAAATTGCCCGCAAACGTGTACTCGATACCTTCCAGGACATGTTCGAAATTCGCGAAGCCGAACTGGGGGACGACGCGGCGGTAATGGGAGCTGCCGCGTTGGCTCAACAATTGGTTGAAGAACAGTCCAAATAAATCGTAACCTTTCCCCAACCATGGCTGACTCCAACGTGACCGTCGAAACTGACATCGAACCGCCGTTTCAGGTTGCCGTCATCGATATTGGCGCTTCTTCATTGCGGATGCAAATCGCCGAAATCCATCCCGATTCAGGCAACATCCGCAAGCTGGAGTCATTTTCACAGGCAGTCAGTATCGGTCAGGATTCGTTCGCCAATCGATTCATCAAACGCTCAACGCTGGAAGACTGCGTTCATGTGCTGAAGATTTATCGCCGAAAACTGGACGAGTATGGAATCGATGATCCGGAGCGGATTCGCGTTGTTGCCACCAGCGGCGTGCGGGAAGCAACCAACAGTGTGGCCTTCATCGATCGGATCTACGTGGCGACGGGTTTCGTTGTCGAACCATTTGACGAATCGGAATTACACCGTGTCACCTATCTCGGGATCCTGCCGTTTGTAGAAAAGCAAAGCAAGTATTTCTCCGGCGAGTCATTGATCATGGAGGTTGGTGGCGGGACCTCGGAATTGCTGCTGTTGCAACAGGCCGACGTGCTGTTTTCTCGAACCTACCGTTTAGGCTCACTTCGCCTACGGTACTCGATGGAGCAATTCGAAGGGCCTATCTCCAAGACTCGCGATCTGATCGAAACGCAGATCACGCAAACGATCAACGAATTCAACTTTGCCGCCAAACATCCCGAACCCCGTTTTCTGATCGCGATGGGCAGCGACGTCAGATTCGCGGCCCAGGAAATCAACCAACAACCGGTCGGCGATAAACTGGTTGAACTCAAGGTTGGCAGACTGGGGAAACTGGCCGACGAGATTCTGCAACTGACCCCGGATCAAATTGCTGCCCGACATCACCTGAGCATCCCGGAAGCCAAATCACTCGGGCCGGGCCTGTTGACGCAATGGATGTTCGCGCGCGAATTGGGAGTCAAGAAATTCCTGGTCGCCAAGTCCAACTTGCGGGATGGGCTGATTCAGGAAATGGCGCTCGATCGTAGCTGGACAGACTCGATTCAAAACCAGATCGTGCGATCGGCAATCCAACTGGGACGAAAATTCAAATTCAATGAGGCACATGCGATTCACGTGGCGCAAATTGCCTGTCGATTATTTGATGAACTGGAGTTCTTGCACCAACTGCCCACTCGATTCCGCCGCATTCTGGAACTAGCGTCACTGCTGCATGAGATCGGTAATTTTGTCAGTGCCAAGTCCAAACACAAGCACTCGATGTACCTGATCCTTAACTCGGAGATCTTTGGGGTCGGTTCCCGCGACCAGAACTTGATTTCGCTGGTCGCCCGTTACTACCGCGGCGCTGCTCCCAATCCCAGACATGAAGGTTACGCTCAATTGGATCGCTTCGATCGAGTCGCGATTGCCAAGTTGGCAGCAATCTTGAGAATCGCGAAAGCAATCGATGTCGGCCATGGGCAACGGATCAACAAAATCGAATGTGATTTGCGCGGCAATCAGTTGGAATTGACAACCTCCGACGTGGCTGATCTGGCCCTGGAGAAAATGGAACTACGTCAAGTTTCCGAACTGTTTGAAGATATTTTTGGAGTTGAAGTGACGCTGGAAGCGATGGACAACTTGAAATGAAAACGACCAACGAATCCTATATCAATCGCGAACTAAGTTGGCTGGCGTTCAATCAACGCGTGCTCGACCAGGCATTGGACGATCGGCATCCCTTATTGGAGCGAGTCAAGTTTCTGGCCATTACGGCAGCAAATCTGGATGAGTTTTTCATGGTCCGTGTCGGTGGACTGAAGATTCTTTCCGAAGCCAACGTAGAAACGACTGATATCGTTGGCTGGAATGCCGACAAGCAGCTGAAAAAAATCCGGCAACGCGTTGGCGAGATGTATCAGTCCCAATCGGAGTGCCTGGCTTCGCTGGAAAAACAGCTGCGCAAGCATCAGATCGTCCGTGTCTCGCCGGACGAAGTAACCGATACCGAGCGTGAGCTGTTGTTAAAGCGATTCCAAGACGAAACTGTTTCAGCCATCGCTCCCACGGCGTTTGAAAACACGATGCAAATGTCGTTGTTTCGCGGAGCCCGGTTGGCGATCTGCGTGCGGCTGAAAAATACTCCCGAAACGACCCTGCGGTCAGCCATCGAACAATCTGAACAAGACACCGCGCCGCCAGAGTTTCGGTACGCACTGCTGGCGTTGGGCCAGTCACAGTCGCGAATGTGGACGTTGCCCAGCGAATCGGGATTCCGTTATATCCTGATCGAAGACGTGGTCCAGATGTTCCTGGGCGAGTTTTTTGATCCCGATACAATCGTGGAATCAGCCGCAATTCGGATCACCCGCAACGGCGACGTTGAATTGGTGGAAGACGCACGAGCCGACTTGCTGGTTGGAATGCGTGCGATTCTGGAGGCCCGCAAAACGTCCGACTGTGTCCGCATGGAATTGAATGCCGGTTGCAGCAAAATCATGCGACGTTACCTGGAAACAGCCGTCGACGTTGACGCTGAGGACGTGTATCCCATCGACGGCCCGTTGGCACTTTCTGATTTTTTTGCTTTGTCGGGGATCAGCGGTTTTGCAGAACTGAAAGACAAACCCTGGCCCCCGCAACCGGCCCCCGAGTTCCTGGGCGGCAATATTTTTGACGTGATCGCGGAAGACGACCGAGTGCTATACCACCCCTACCAGGAATACGATCCGGTGGTGCAATTGGTCCAGGCAGCGGCGGCCGACCCAGACGTGATTGCCATCAAACAGACGCTGTACCGAACCAGTAAAAACAGCCCGATTATCGAAGCCTTGAAACAGGCTGCCAACCAGGGCAAAAACGTTACGGCGATTGTCGAGTTGAAGGCCCGATTTGATGAAGCGCAAAATATTTTCTGGGCCCGGCAACTGGAACAGGCAGGCGTGGATGTCGTCTATGGGGTTCGCGGCCTGAAAACCCACGCCAAAATGTGCCTGGTCGTCCGCCGCGAAAGGACAGGCATCAAACGCTACGTTCATTTTGCGACCGGGAACTACAACGAATCAACCGCTCGGTTGTACAGCGACGTCAGCTTGTTCACCAGTGACGAACAATTGGGCTCCGACGCGGTTCATTTTTTTAATGCCATCACCGGCCTGTCCGTTCCGCAACCAATGAGCAAACTGGCCGGGGCTCCGCTGAACTTGCGCGAGACGTTGCTCGATTTGATTCAAGTTGAAACCGAAGCGGCTTTGAACGGCGCTTCGGCGGCGATCACTGCCAAAGTCAACTCGCTGGCCGACAAGAGAATTATCGATGCATTGTATGAAGCATCCCAGGCCGGCGTCGAAATCAACTTGAATATCCGGGGGATCTGTTGCCTGGTCCCCGGTAAGAAGGGTTTAAGTGAAAACATCCGTGTGATCAGTGTCGTCGATCGGCTACTGGAACACGCGCGGATCATTCGGTTCCGACACAGCGGTGATGAGAAACTCTTGATTTCCAGCGCCGACTGGATGGGGCGCAACCTTGATCGCCGAGTTGAATTACTGGTTCCGGTTCAGGATGCCGACTGCAAAAACCGGCTGAATCGAATTTTGAACAGCTACTTCAAAGACAACGTTGCTGCGATGGAATTGCAATCTGACGGCAACTATCTGCCGGTGTCCAGAAAAAAGAAAGACGATCCCTACCGCGCACAGGAACGTCTATTCCGCGAAGCAGAACAGATTCATCAAGCCCAGACCAACCCCAGCACGACGGTGTTTGAGTCAGTGCGGGGCGGTGAGTTAGGGTAGGGCATGGATTTAATTTAGAGGTTTTCGGGGCGTGAGAGTATCGTCGACACCCTCCCGCTCGCGGGAGGGTCGAGCCACAGCGAGGGGAGGGTCGAGCCAAAGCAAGGGTTTACCAGGTTGACGAATCCCCTCTCCGGCCCTGACAGGCCGACTCGGCCGACTCTCCCAAGGGAGAGTGTCTACCACTGATAACACATCCTGTACCTCTAAACCACTTCTGGAATCCACAACCGCGAACGCAGCCCGATCAATACTTCCAGGTGTCGCTGGCAGTTTCCGGCATCGGAGGCCTTGGAAGCCTGTTCCAGCGAGACGGATGGTTCGTAGAACTGATTGAATCCGCAAGTGCCTCCGGCTCCTTTTAACCAGTGGGCCAGCTTGGCGAGTTCGTCGAAGTCGCCGGCCGACAGCGTCAGTTTCATCTCCTCCAATTTCTCGTCCAAAACAGGCGCGAACTCGACAATGATCTCGGCGAATTCCGGATCGTCTGGCAATTCGGAGTAAATCCAATCGGTGTTCGCATTGACCTGATCGGCAGCGCCAGCATTTGAATTGGAAACGGGACGATTCCAGCTGGAATTCGATTCCATTTCCTGTTTTGCCGTCATCAACAATTGACCGAACGAGTTATTCAGCGCGTTAATGTCACCGGACTGGCAGGCCTCAATCACGGCGTCGCAACAGGCAACCATCGCCTGCTGCTGGCACTCGTGAGCCTGTTGGCGAAACTCCTGAGCCGTGGCCAACATGACCGAATCATTTTCCGATTCCCAGGCCTGCTGGAATTCAAGAAGATACTGTTGGAAGACGAAATTGAAATCGACATCCTGCTCGAACTCGGTTCGAGCAGCCACTTCGCATTGTCGTTCTTCACGCTCCTTTTCGGCTGACTGCTTCGCTTCGGGTTTAGCAACGGGTTCTGGCATTTCCAGATGCTCCAGGTGACCGGCCAGCGTTGTCAGCAATCTGTCAATGTCGACCGGTTTGGCCACGAAGTCGTCGCACCCAGCGGCAGAACATTTCTCCTGGTCCCCAGTCATCGCGTTCGCGGTCAACGCGATAATCGTGCCGGTATAGCCTTCTGATCGTAACTGTGCGGTTGCCTGGTAACCATCCAGCACCGGCATCTGCATGTCCATCAAGACGATGTCGTAAGGCAGATTGATCGCTTTTTCAAATCCGATCTGACCATTAGATGCTTCTTCGACGGTGCAGCCGGCTTTCTGCAGGATCAGTTTGATCAGGCGGCGGTTGGCCTGCCCATCGTCCACGACCAGGATTCTGGCTGGCGGCAGCTGAACAACTGATTTGCCTCCTGATCGACGTTCCGTTTTGGTTTCTTCCAGGTATTGTTTGAAATCGATGCGTGGAACATCGTCAACCGAGCCCGTTTCGATCTGGAAGGTAAAGGTAGAACCGTTGCCGTAGTCACTGGTGACCTCAATCTGGCCACCCAACGATTCGACGATCCGTTTACTGATTGCCAACCCCAGCCCGGTTCCTCCATATTTGCGTGTCACAATGTAGTCAGCCTGGACAAAGGGTTTGAATATTTTCCCCAAATGTTAAGCTGTCATCCCAATACC
>CAZJEK010000239.1:0-9194 GCA_964545005.1 uncultured Pirellulaceae bacterium | reverse complement strand
TCGCGTGATTAAAAATCGGGATCACGTTGTCCGGCATGTACTCCAGCAACCAACGGATATGGCGACGATTGATATCGCTGCCCCAGATTTCCCGCAGCTGGGTTTGAGCGGCAAAGTGACGGATCACCCGCCCGCTGGCGCAGCCCAAGTCAAAGTAGGTTTCCGGCTGGACGCCATGTCGCTGCACCGCATCTTCTATCTTCAAATAGTCTTCCAAACCACTTAACCAGTACCCCGCGTCGCTGTCGGGGAAGTAGCCTTCGCGGTCAACGGGAATCGGAATTTCGCAAGTATCCTGTTTGATCAGGTCTTCCATGTTGCGATCACCCAGCCACGGTTTTACCCGGGCCAGCATGTCCGGATTGCCAAACCCTTCTACCTCACGAGCGGCTGGGGCGGGATTATTCTCGAACGGAGCATCGTCGAGAGTATTCCGCGAGATATCGTCCTCCCAGGCCACCGGACGGCTATTTTTCATCCGCAGCGAGATGATGTCGTGGACGTCGTTTCGGGTCAAGTCCGAGGGCATGCTTGTCAAATCCAGGGTCATGAAATTCCGGCCTTCAACGAAAATTGGGCACCATCGATCCTATGGTCACCTTCTTCATGATAGTTCGGTTCTGGCTCAGGCTGCTCATGAGCCACTTGAAACGATCGTGATTGGTGGAAATGCGTACCGAACAGGTCATAACTGGTAGATCGATTACGACGGTCATTCGCAATTCCGCGGCGGCAAACGGGGCGTTAGCAAAACCGTTGTTTCTGCTAAACTGTGAGTTTTTCGAACCCCTGGATTGGTCCCATCCTCAGGGAACCCTGACGGAAACAGCTGGATCGAGACCTGATTTTTTGATAGTGGAATAACCGATGCAAACTCAACTGGTCGTAATTGGCGGTGGCCCTGGAGGCTATGCGGCAGCGTTTTTGGCAGCCGACGAAGGCATGCAAGTGGTGTTGGTCGAATCTGAAGGAAAACTGGGAGGCACTTGCCTGTTACGCGGCTGCATTCCATCCAAAGCCCTGCTGCATGTGGCTCGGGTCGTTTCCGAAGCCGAGGAAATGCAGCACGACTGGGGCGTTGATTTTGGCAAACCATCGTTTGAAATCGACAAGCTTCGCGCTCGCAAGGAAAAAGTCATTTCGACGTTGACGGGCGGTCTGTCTCAGCTGGCCAAGAAACGCAACGTTACCGTCGTCAAAGCTCACGCGCGGTTTGAGGACGCCAACAATTTGCTGCTCGAAGGCGACGACGAATCCATTCCAGTTGGCAACCGAATTACGTTCGAACACGCGATCATTGCTACTGGCAGTGTTCCGGCGATGCCGGGACCATTCAAGATTGGCACCGATCGCGTCATGGATTCAACCGGAGCCTTGGCACTGGCGGATATTCCCGAGTCACTCCTGGTGATCGGAGGCGGCTACATCGGGCTGGAAATGGGAACGGTCTATGCCAGCATGGGCACCAAAGTCAGCGTCGTCGAATTGCAGGATGGCTTGCTGATGGGTGCTGATCGCGACCTGGTCCGACCATTGCAGAAACGTTTGAAAAAACTGTTCGAAGATCGAATCCACTTGAACACCAAAGTTGGCTCGCTCTCCAAACATGGTGACGACAAAGTTCAAGTTACCTTCGAAGGCCCAGGGAAATTTGGAACCGAAACGTTTGACCGGGTCCTGGTGTCTGTGGGTCGCTGGCCTAACACCAAGGACGTGGGCCTGGACAACTTGCCCGGTGTCGAAGTCGACGAACGAGGCTTTATCAAACATGACGATCAACTTCGCACCGCCTGCCCGAACGTGTTTGTGATTGGCGACGCAGCCGGTGAACCGATGCTGGCTCACAAAGCCAACCACGAAGGTCGCCATGCGGTGGAAGTCATCCTGGGGCATGCGACAACGTTTGACAAACGCGCCATCCCGGCCGTCGTGTTTACCGATCCCGAAATTGCCTGGGCAGGATTGACCGAAGAAGAAGCCAAACGTGATGGCGTGAATTACGAAGCCGTTGCCTATCCTTGGGCTGCCAGCGGAAGAGCCCAGGCGTTGGGGCGAACCGACGGGATGACGAAATGGATTGTCGATCCCGAAACCGAACGAGTCCTCGGCTGTGGGATCGTCGGACCGGGAGCCGGAGAATTGATCGCAGAAGCGGCATTGGCGATTGAGATGGGCTGTGAAGTCCGTGACATCGCCGAAACCGTTCACGCGCATCCCACGTTGAGCGAAACGATGATGAATGCCAGTGAAGTCTTCTTCGGCACGGCGACGGAAATCTACAAACCCCGTAAAAAACCTGCCCAAGCCTGACTTTCCTGCTGAACGGGCACGCCCGCGGAATTGCCTGGAAACGGGAAACCCGACGCGTAAGCGAGGCCTCAGAAATCGAAGCCCGACGCGTAAGTTTTGAAGTTGCATATTGTCAGCTTTCGCGGAGAGGCTGACATTTGTTGTCCAGCCGATTTTGGCGCTAGCCTCGGACGAAAGCCAGTTGACGCGAAAATTTCGGAAAGTCGGTTGCTAACGTTAAAACCGCTGGAAGCAGACACTCTCCCTTGGGAGAGTCGGCCTATCAGGGCCGGAGAGGGGATTGTCAAACCCTCCCCTCGCTATGGCTCGACCCTCCCGCGAGCGGGAGGGTGTCGACATAACCCTCGCGGAACCAAAGACGACCATCGATCCACCCCAAACCCGAAAAGTATCTTCCATGGAAGCCGGTATTGTTGGACTGCCCAATGTGGGCAAAAGTACGTTGTTCAATGCCCTGACCTTGTCCAAGTCAGCAGCCAGTGAGAACTACCCGTTTTGTACGATTGAACCGAACGAAGGCATCGTCAGCGTGCCCGACGATCGACTGGCGCGGATCACGAAATACATCACGCCGCAAAAGACCATTCCCGCGTCATTGAAACTTGTCGATATCGCCGGCATCGTCAAAGGGGCCAGTGAAGGCGAAGGACTGGGCAACAAATTCCTCAGCCACATTCGGCAGGTCGATGCGATTCTACAAGTCGTTCGCTGTTTCGAGGACGATGATGTGATTCATGTCAGCGGCCAGGTTGATCCGATCGCCGACATGGAAGTCATCGGCCTGGAGCTGATGCTGGCCGACATTGAAACCGTGGAAAACGCGTTGTCCAAAGCCAGCCGCACGGCCCGGTCAGGAGACAAGGAGGCTAAATTCCTGGTCACCGTTTGTGAGAAATGCCTGGCGCATCTGGAACAGGAACTGCCACTTCGCAGCCTCGGGCTGAACGATGCCGAACTGAAGGCGATCAAAAGTTACGGGTTGTTAACGGCCAAGCCCGTGTTGTTTGTCGCCAATGTGGCCGAAGACGACTTGGAAGGTAACAGTCCACTGGTCACCAAAGTCCGCCAACGCGCCGAAGAAATTGGCGCCGATGTCGTCACCGTTTGCGCCAAACTGGAAGCCGAAATTGCAGAACTCGATCCGGCCGATCGTGGCGAGATGCTGGAGGCAGTGGGCTTGTCAGAACCTGCGCTGAATGTGTTGGCGCGGCAAGCCTACCAGACGCTGGGCCTGGAGAGCTATTTTACTGCGGGCGAAAAAGAGGTTCGTGCCTGGACCATCCACCGAGGCTATACGGCTCCGCAAGCGGCCGGTGTGATTCACTCAGACTTCGAACGCGGCTTCATTCGCGCCGAAGTCTACACACTGGCAGACCTGGAAGAGCATCAAACCGAAGCTGCTATCCGGCAGGCCGGCAAATTGCGAGTCGAAGGCAAAAACTACATCATGCAGGATGGCGATATTTGCCATTTCCTGTTCAACGTGTAGCGAGTTTCGACTTGCGAAACCGGCCAAGCGTTTTGATCTCAGCTTGGGGCAGGACTATTCTGAAAAAACCACAGAGACACAGAGTCCACAGAGAACCTGCTGGAAATATCCGTGCCCTCTGTGCCTCTGTAGTGATTTAGCAGTGCTGAAAGTGCCACGATGTCTGCTCCCTGACGTCGTCAGGAGATTGTGGCAGTGCCTGTCAAACACCCATTTTGAACGCATGCAACTGCATCCCTCAGGTGAGTCTTACTTCTTGAGTTGCATCTGAATTGGCTTTTTTCTGGGCCGAAGGCCCGTTGGTTTGCCAAGCCCAGCCTGCAGGGCTGGGGACAGGTATCAAGATCCCTGTTAGGGCCGAAGGCCTGGCCATTTGCATCGGCCTGGCTTTTTCGTGGAGAAGCTGACTTTTTTTTCAGTCGGTTGGGCGCTACCCAGCCACCTGGCCCCGGACAATAGTCACTTGAAGTGTGAAAGTCGGTGGCTAGCGCCAAAACCGCTGGATGCCGCCGACTATCGCCAAAACCTCCGCGGAACGGCTGACTGTTTGGCCAGGGTTGTGGCGAAATCACTGGATATCGGCAATTCGAAACGTGCCCGAGGTTGCTTCCCCTCAATCACACCCGAGGTCTTTGACAAAATTCTGTTCGGGATAAATCTGCTCGTACGGCACACCCAACTGCTCGGAAACGATTCGTCGAACCCTTAATGCAGTTTCACGATCGGTTCCCGGACGGCAACGGCGCAAAAATTCATCATCATCGATCGGCGGCCATCGTTTTGAGTTTAGCCAGGGCATCGCTGATCCGGCCGGAGAATGCGCCAACAACAATAACAGGCCGATGAGGGCCAGTACAAACCATAGTATTTCCATTCGATCGCCTCTAGCAAGCGTGAAGTGTTATCATTGAGTTTGGTGTGTTTGCCATTCCCAGTCAACTCGTCCAACTTCAGGCGACCCATGCGCTGCTCTCGAATAGTCCTCGCGCTATCACGATTATTTCCATGATAAGATTTGGTCTGCAATCGATCTAGCGGAAAGTTCTTTTTGTACCCGCCTGCGAATCTCTACGCTCCTTCCAGCCCCAAAAACGACTGAGCATTGCGATAACAAATATCGCGGACGGTTTCGCCAATCAGCTCAAAGTCTTGCGGCAATTCGCCTTGATCCATGTCGCGTCCAAACAGGTTGCACAGGATCCGACGAAAATACTCGTGACGGACGAACGACATCAGACTACGGGAATCGGTCAGCATTCCAATGAACCGTGAAATCAATCCGGTGTTGGACAGCGTATTGATCTGCCATTCCATCCCCTCTTTTTGATCCAGGAACCACCAGCCGGAACCGAACTGCATTTTGCCTGCAGTCCGTCCATCCTGAAAGTTGCCCAGCATGGTCGCGATCAAATAGTTGTCGGTTGGGTTGAGATTATAAACAATCGTCTTCGGCAAACAGTCTTGCTGGTCAAGCCGATCGAGGAACAGGCCTAACGAGCGTCCTTGCGGCGTATCGCCCATCGAATCGCAGCCAATGTCGCGACCAATTTTTCGAAACAATCGCGTGTTGTTGTTTCGCCAGACACCGGTGTGAAATTGATTGGTCCAGCCCCGCTTGTGATCGAGCTGGGCCAGTTTCAACAGCATGAATGTCGAGAACGCATCATGCTCGTCAGCCGTTGCGGGAGCTCCGGCGAGTGCCGTTTCAAAAATGGATTGAGCTTCGGCCGAATCGCAAAAGGAAGCCGGAACATACTCACAACCATGGTCCGATAATCTCGCTCCATGATCGTGAAAGAACTGGTGCCTGTCATCGAGTGCTCCCAACAAATCATCGATCGTATTGAGATCTCGGCCAGTTACGGCTGACAACTTGTTCAACCACGGCCTGAACTCATCCGGACGGTGCACAAACAACGCCCAATCGGGGCGAAACGCTGGGTAGACTTTGATCGCGAATCCATCGTCTGCCGCAATTTGCCGATGGTAGCTGAGATCGTCGGTGGGATCATCGGTTGTACACAAGGCGGTAACGCGAAACGATTCCAAAATTTGCCGTGGACGGAGGTCATCACGAGTATCGATTTGCTGGTTGCACTGATCCCAGATCCGGTCGGCGTTGTCTGGGCCCAACAATTCATCGATTCCAAAAAACCGCTTCAGCTCCAGGTGAGTCCAATGGTACAGCGGGTTGCGGATCGTCTTGGGAACCGTACTGGCAAAGGCCACGAACTTTTCTTTCGGACTGGCGCCACCAGTGATCAGGGCCTCATCGATCCCGTTGGCGCGCATCGCGCGGTATTTGTAGTGGTCGCTTTCCACCCACATCTGGTGCAGGTTTTCAAACGGCTGATTTTCGGCAAGCTGTTGGGGGGAAAGATGGTTGTGATAGTCGATGATCGGTTGGTCCGCGGCGTAGTCGTGGTACAGCCGCTTGGCCGCCGGGGAAGTCAACAGGAAATCGTCGTCAATAAAAGTCATGGGCTATCGAAGTTGGCTGCTGCAAAGATTGAAAGTATCAACTAAAGCGCTTTCTAGTGCCGCGTCAAGTATTGATTTTGGGGTTGGCACTTCAATTTAGCGATTGGTTTTTCGAGCAAGATTGACTCGCCGACCCCAATTCTTAAGTTAGACGCTGCACTAGAACGAATGATCGTCATCGGGAAACGTGTTGTCCCGGACTTCGCCACACCACTGGCTGACAGCTCGGGAAATGGTCGAGTTCAAATCGGCATACGCTTTGACGAAACTGGGGACGTACCCCGAGTTTAGGCCCAGCATATCGTTGACCACCAGGACCTGCCCGTCGCAGTGCTTTCCGGCGCCGATTCCGATCGTCGGAATCTCCAATTCATCCGTTAACGATTTGGCAATATCGGCCGGAATGCATTCCAGCACGATCCCAAAGGCGCCTGCGTTTTGAGCCGCCTGGGCGTCGGTCAGCAGTTGCTCGTGGTCTCGCTGGACCTTGTAGCCGCCCATCACATTCACGGCCTGGGGGCGCAGTCCAACATGTGCCATCACGGGAATTCCAGCCGTGACCAACGCTGCGATGACGTCGGCCTGATCAGCCCCACCTTCCAACTTGACGGCCTGGCAACCGGTGCGTTTCATAACTCGCCCGGCAGCTTTGACGGTATCACGAACCCCGTGATGATTGATTGGGAAGGGAATGTCGACGATCACCATCGCCCGCTGGGCAGCCCGGGCAACGATTTCCCCGTGGTAGATCATTTCGTTCAGCGTCACCGGCAGCGTATTGGCTTTGCCCTGCACCACCATTCCCAGACTGTCACCAACCAGCAGCACATCGACCCCGGCTTCGTCCAGCAGTTTGGCGGTGGGAAAATCATACGCGGTGAGCATCGTGATCTTCTTGCCATCGCGTTTCATGTTCACAAATCGCGGAACGGTCACAGGTTTGGATGGGGACGAATCAGGCATGCTATCTCGGGAGTTGATGGAATGCGAAAAACGAGATTGTAACAAAGTGAGCGGGATTATCATGATCCGCGAGATGCGAAAACCGGTAGCCACGGGTACGTGGCAAACCGTTTAATCGTCCCAGCTCGCCAGAATTTCGCGGCAAGTGCAAGTTTAGCGTCGCCGTTGGCGGTAGGCCTCGAACAGCATTACCGATGCCGTGACCGAGACATTCAGGCTGTCGGCTTGTCCCTGCATCGGGAGCCGCACGGATTGATACTGATCGACGCACCAGGTCTCGCTTAATCCCTGGGCTTCGTTTCCCAGTACGATCGCCAGCT
The DNA here is from genome assembly GCA_964545005.1 of uncultured Pirellulaceae bacterium. GTDB lineage: Bacteria > Planctomycetota > Planctomycetia > Pirellulales > Pirellulaceae > Mariniblastus. Next base: position 1,631 of record CAZJEK010000239.1, on the reverse strand, counting down.
TGTCAGTCAGGGCGAGATCGTAGAAGTCGGTGGAATCCTGCAATCGCGCCGTCACGACCTGCAGCGAACGTTCGCTCAACCAGGCTTGCACATCCTGATTGCAGCCAGTCGCAATCGGCAGTCCAAATAACACGCCGGTGCTGGAACGAATCGCATTAGGATGAAAGACGTCTGTCAACGGTTCCGACAAAATCAGAGCATCGGCTCCCGCGGCATCGATCGAGCGAACAATCGCTCCCAGGTTGCCCGGTTTCTCAACGGCTTCCAAAACGATGATCAGCAGCTTGTTGTTGGAATCTTGCGATTGCAATCGATCATTAAACGTCTTCCAGTCGGTTGCTGGGCGGGGGGCGGTCGCAACCCAACCCGTGTCACGCTGGCCGTACTGGAGCTTTTGCATCACTTCGTCGGCGCAGACGAACACGTCACGAGCAGTTGGGAGATTGTCGATCTCGCGTTCGGATACCGGCAGGAACAGCTCTTGGATTGCCAGCCCAGCGTCGACCGCGCGACAGATTTCACGGCGACCGAAAATGATGATCCGACCCTGCTGTTTTCGTCCCCGCGGTGAATGCAGTTTCACCGCCTGTTTGACGTGAGCATTTTGGAGACTGGTCAGATGTTTGGTCACGGCAGCAACGATCAGGAAAACCAGCGAAAACAGACACCTGATTTCAGGTGGTCCGATTTTCGACTGCAGGGGATTGCCAACTCAAATGCTTCGGCGGTTCCAGCCCGAAAGCGATGCAAACCGGAAAATGCTTCAAAGCAGGCGTCGAACAAGTCCAGATGGCCCACACCGGGCGTATGGCAACTGATGAGAATACAGGTTAACTCATCCGACGCCAACGCAGCCATCGAATTTAGCAGCGGTTGAAGATCTTTTTCCAGTTTCCAGGTTTCTCCCTTGGGACCTCGTCCGAACGAAGGTGGATCGGCGATCAAGATGTCGTAGCGGTTGCCGCGCTTCAATTCCCGGCCGACATAGCGGACGGCATCCTCAACAATCCAGCGAATTGTGGCGTTTCCCAGATCACTGAGCTGGGCGTTGTGGCGTGCCCAATTGACGACGCTACGGGCAGAATCCACATGCGTCATTTCGGCTCCGCAGCGGGCCAGCGACAGCGTGCTTCCTCCAGTGTAAGCGAACAAGTTGAGTCCCTTGCGACCCGAAAAATGCTTCCCCTGCTGCAGAAACCATTCCCAATTGTCAGCCTGTTCTGGAAATACACCGACTTGTCCGGAGGGAGTGAGTTTCAATTCCATGCGGATATCGGTGTTTCCCAATTCCAATATCCAGGGGTCCGGAGCGATACCATGCCAGTCGCCTTGTTGCGGCCCTGTGCGATTGAACGTCACGTCAGCCTCAGGCCAATCGGAACCGGCTGGATCGCCCCAGGATTGAACCGAGGGTGTATCCCGCGAAACTTGCACGCCAGAAAACGATTCCAGCTTGCAGTGATCTGCAAAATCGAGCAACTGGTACTGGTCGGCCTGGAACATGGAATGGCAGCCTGAGTCTTCGTGTTTGGTCACACGCTTAGTCTATATCTTGAACCGGTTCGAGGTTTAAGGCTCAATGTCAACGCTGAGTGTTTAGTAGTTGCACGCTTTGGGAAACAAGACGCGTA
>CAZJEK010000238.1:0-9283 GCA_964545005.1 uncultured Pirellulaceae bacterium | reverse complement strand
GGATCGGCGATTCATCCTGCCCGAAAAACCAATCGCTAAATTGAAGTGCCAACCCTAAAATCAACACTTGACGCGGTGCTATCTGAAATAACAGTTTCTTGTAAGCCATCTTGGCGGTAGGAACCGACACGCGATTTGTTGAATTGAATATCTGTTGCACGAGTTCTTAAACATTCAAAGTTCGCTCCACGAAAGCTATCTCCGACACCCTCCCGCTCGGCGGGAGCGTCGAGCCACAGCGAGGGCACGGTTTACGAATCCCCTCTCCGGCCCTGAGAGGCCGACTCGGCCGAGGGAGAGTTTCTACGTACGGCCCTCCACTTAAAACATGTCAGCCTCTCGGCGAACGCTTCGTAGTCGACCATCGCGTGCGCAGAACAAACCGCTGAGACGCCGCGTTCGCTGACGACGCGCAAACTCTCTTCAAAGTTCTGCAAGCTACCCGTTCTCTGCGCCTCTGCGGTTTTTTCATACGATTCTGCGACAACTTTCCTTCACATCTCGGCAGTTTTTTTTCATCGGCTTTCCTGGCCCCAATGACTGGTTTTTAACTCAATAGCCGACCTCCGCTCACAACCGGTCCCGGTAGTATTCAGCACATTCCGCCTCCCGCCCGCGAACAATACGTTTGCCTTTCAAGGAGCCAAATCTCGACGTGATCACGGTCCACCTTCCCTGCTGACCGCGATTGCGATGATCCTCCAGATAGATTACGACCCAATCGTGCGTCGTGCCCATCTCATGAGCCCGCTCGGTGTTGGAAAATAATGCGGTGTAGTGTCGGTCGGCTCGGTCCGCATGCAGGATCGGCAACCAGGCTTGCGCCGCCGGGTTGTTTCGCCGCGGTGCGACTCGCGGCAATTGGTCGTTGGCTGCCTTGAACCGATATTCGTCATCGATGTCCAGTATTTCTGACACCGGAATCACCGCGGTCAAGTCGTGGTCGGCATTCGAATCGTTCGGTGGTTCGGAGCTGGGCAACTTCAACATTCGGCCGCGTGCATCAAGCGATTCGCGGACCGCCCGAATCCGCTTTTCGCCGAACCCTTCCAGCTTCTCCAACCGACCATCCCAGGCCGCCGCTTGCAGTTCCGCCAACGTTTCAATCTCCAGCGCTTCGTGAATCCGTTTGGCAAGTTCCAAACCGATACTCGGTACCGTGGCGAACGCATGTTCGACGACATCATTACCCTCAAGACGTTCCAGCAAGGGCCAGCGACCGCCCCGCACCAACTGCTGCAGCGCACGAGAGATGGTCCGCCCGACCCCCTCGATCTCTTCCAGCGCGGGGATCCCGCCGGTGGCATAGATTTGCCAAACCGGCTTGTCCAATGCCCGCAGATTATCGGCGGCTCGCTGATAGGCAGAAGCTCGAAATCGATTGGCTCCTTGAGTTGTCAACAGCCGAGAAACTAACTCCAACTTGTCGGCCAACTGTTGATTGTCCGGCGGTGCCGGCTCGGACGCTTGCTGGGTACCAGATCGGTCCGCATCACCCAGAGGAAGCATTCGTTGTTCCGATTCATCCACCAAAAATTCCTCTCCGAAAGTTCGCTAACAGCGGCAACATCCAGCGGTATTTGCCGCCAGCCACCGACTTTCTGAAATCCAACTACTTTCCCTCAGCCAACATCACTCATTTGGTACGCCACTTGCAATTGATATGCCAAGCAAACTCGTGGAAGCCCATTGGCGAAGCCGCCACCCCGGAAAAACCGAGGTTTGCCGCAGTTTTCGTAGCTTCGTTGCGTGAATGCAGGTGACATCCTGACAGTTTGTCGACCAGGCTGACGTTAGCTGAGATTGTTTGCTTCCACCCCAAACCGAAGATTTTTGCATCCCGACAATCGTCGCGACGAGCGGTTTCGCTCGACTTGGATGCCGCCGGAAAACCAGGAGACATTATGAATACCGTTGATTCCAATCAACTGAAAGACCCAATTTTTATCGCTGCCTGGCCCGGCATGGGACACGTTTCGATCACCGCTTGCTACTACTTGATCTCCAAGTTGAAAATGCAGTTTCGAGCCGAATATGCCGCCAGCGAACTTTTCGATGCCGACCATGTTTCGATTGAATCAGGCTTGGTGCAGCCTTTCCGTTATCCCAAAAACCAGGTCTTCTCGTGGCGTAACCCAGATGGCGACCATGACCTGCTGGTGTTCATCGGCGAAGCCCAACCGCCCCACGGACGTTATGACTTTTGCCGTAAATTGATCGATTATGCGCAACGAGAAAACGCGCACTCGATCTTCACGTTCGCGGCCATGGCCAGCAACAGCGAATTGACCGATGACCCCCGCGTCGTTGGAGCGGCGACCGACCAGAATACACTGGACCAATTGATCGATCACCAGATCCCGCTGCTCAATGCAGGTCATATTTCCGGTATGAACGGAATTCTCCTGGGGGTTGCCGCCGAACGTCATCTGCGGGGCGGTTGCCTGTTAGGTGAATTGCCCGGCGTGTTCGTCAATGTGCCGTACCCCAAAGCCTCGGTCTCGGTGCTGAAGGCGATCAGCAAGTTGACCGATATCGAAATCGATTTGACCGAACTGTTGGCTGAATCCGATCGAATGGAAGCCCACCTGGAACAGGCCATGGATCAACTTCGACGGTTGGAGAACAAAATGCAGGACCCCGAGCAAGCTCCCGAGTTCGGCACCGAAGAGTACGACAACGAATTTCGGCCTCACCCTGCTGACAACGATACTCTGTCCCCGGAAGATCAAGCCACAATTGAACATCTGTTTGAGCAAGCCAAGACCGATCGCTCCAAAGCGTTTGAACTCAAACGCGAGCTCGACCAGTTGGATGTGTTCCGCGAATACGAAGATCGTTTCCTCGACCTGTTTCGCAATGAGGACAATTGATACCGACCCGCTGAAGGTCTGCCGACCCGCTGAAGGTCTGCCCGCCCCGCTGAAGGTCTGCCCATTCGGCTGGGTTAAACGCCGAGTTTAGTTTGGGCATTGGTTTCAACTTCAACTTCAACTTCAACTTCAAGTCGGGCCAGCGAATTGCAAACGCTCAAGCGTGCGAATGCCCCCGGCTTGCCCGGGGGATCGTTACCTGTCAGCTACACTGAAGCCGCCAACCCACGTTAATGCCCCCGGCTTGCCCGGGGTGATACTTACCTTGTTGCTAGTAACGATCCATCCAGCCGACGCGCAACCCATTCAACTTCAACTTCAACTTCAACCTTGAGTTCGAGTTCAAGTTTAGGTTTAGGTTTAAGTTCGTAGTCCGAACAGCGATTTGCAGTACTCTCCAGTGCACAAATGCCCCCGGCTTGCCCGGGGGATCGTTACCCATTTGCTACATTCGGGCCCCAACCCACGGTATTTCATCGTCAATCGCGTCGCGATTCCGATGGTTCAACATCCTTGACCGCCCGAAAACCGAGACTCGGCGAACCGGTCCGTTTTCGTTTACTGAACACGCCGCCGTGGTAGACCACAATCCAGGCTCGATCGTCATCCATCGATTCCGATGTCCATAAGTAAATCAGCGACGCGTGCGGATCCCAAATCGGCGACTCTTTATCCGGACGCACTTGAAACGTTGCTTGTTCCGTCTCGGGGTCCCAGTCGCCACCCGCGTTTTGGTCGCGCCGTGTCAGGCAACGGATGACTTCGTCGCGGGTCGGCAACCGCCAAATATCGACGGGCTCCTCCTCCAGCGTCAAACCGTCTTCGGCCAGAAACCGCACCTGCTCCATCGCGTCATCCCAGCCGACTCCGCCGTCGCGCGTCCAGCCTGGACCGGTTGGCGCCCAAACCAAGCTGACTCCATTACCGACAATCGTTCGCAGGCCTCGATCGCCATCGTCATATCGCTGACTAACCCGATAAATCGGTTCCGCCGCGGCCAGGATGCCAACTGCCAACGGAATGCCGATTGCAACCGCCCACGCTATTTTGCGGGATCGAACTTCACCAAACCAGACCAAGGCTGCCACCACGATCGGAATCAACACAATCGTCGCCAGAATAAACCAGGAAAAGCTGGCTCCAGTGGCATAAGCCCAACCGCCAATGCCGACACCGATCGTGACCAACCCCACCGCCCCCAACTTGGGCCGTACCAATGAAACTCCGTTCAGGAACATCAACACCGCCGCCGGCAATACATACAACAACGTTTGCAGCAAACGACCAGCCAGGGTAGGGCGACACCAGCCCTCGTGAAACGCTTCAATCCCACCCCAAAACGCCCAGAAGCTGGATGCGAGCGAAAGCAACAACAGCGCCGACCAACCCATCCACGGGGCAGACTTGCGTTTCGCATCGGAATTTGAACCGTTCATGCTTTTTGTAAGAGAACAACTGGCATTGTCTCCAATTTAGCATAAGTGTTTACTGGATCCCGCAGGCCATAGAAATTCTGTACACGATCCTCAGTGCTCTTGGTGACCATTGTGGCTATTCCTGACACTTCTCCACGCGCCGCCCGATTGAAAATTCGACTTGGACACGCCAAAATCAAGCCATCCAACTTTTTCCGGTGAAACCATGTCCAACGATTTGAAACATGTTGTCTGTGCTAATTGCCTGTCCAGGAATCGGATCCCCACCGATCGACTCGCCGATGGCCCGGTGTGTGGAAAGTGCAAACAGCCAATTCTGCCTGCGGCTCCAATCGAATTGACCCAGGAAACGTTTCACAAGTTTGTGACCCAAAGCGACTTGCCGATCGTGATTGACTTCTGGGCACCGTGGTGCCAACCGTGCAAGATGATGGGCCCCCATTTTGCCAAAGCTGCCGCCAGACTGCAGGGCCAAGTGATCCTGGCAAAACTCGATACCCAAGCGTACCCGGAACCTGCTCAGCCGTTCAATATCGCCGGAATTCCCACAATGATCGTCTTTCAAAACGGCAGCGAAACCCAACGAGCCTCGGGGGCCCGGGGGGAAGACGATATCGTCAACTGGATTCATTCGGTTATTGGTTAACTGGCTGTGGTTAACCGGCTCTGTGTATCAAAAAAGCCCGGAACCGCATGCGATCCCGAGCTTTCAAATATCGTGGCCAGTCTCTCGGCTGATGGGCAACTCATACATTAGCCAAATAAGTCTGCTGCCCGGCGCCGTCAGGGAGTCAATCGAGGAGCTTCGAGACGAAGCCAACTCCAACAAACCAGGGTTGATTTTCCATTGCCAGGTAACAAGTCATCGTTGCATTTCAACCATCGGTTTGATGCTCGAATGTTAGTTTTCGCATGTGAAGATTCGACCAACATACCATTAAAAACCGATGGCCAGTCAGAAAACACTCAGGCCAGAATATCGCTGACGACACGCGCTGGCTTGACTCCGGTTAACTTCGCGTCCAAGCCTTGAAACTTGACCGAAAAACGAGCGTGATCGATTCCCAACAGGTGCAGGATTGTGGCGTGCAGGTCTCGCACGTAGACAATATCTTTAACCGCATTGTATCCCAGTTCATCGGTTTCACCGTAACTGATGCCCGGCTTGATCCCACCGCCGGCCAGCCACATTGAAAAACCCTTGATGTGGTGGTCGCGGCCCGCACCGCCTTTCCCCTGAAACATTGGCGTCCTGCCAAACTCTCCGCCCCAGATCACTAACGTATCGTCCAACAACCCGCGTTGTTTCAGATCATGGACCAACGCCCAGGTCGGCTTGTCCGTCAAACTGCAACAGGTGTTCATGTACTTGACCAATCCACCGTGATGATCCCACCCGCGATGGTACAGCTGGATAAACCGCACGCCCCGTTCAGCCAACCGCCGGGCCAGCAAGCAATTCGACGCATACGACCCGTCGCCCGGCTGGGCCCCATACATGTCCAGCACATGTTGCGGTTCGTCCGAGAAATCGGTCAACTCGGGGACCGACATCTGCATCTTGAAAGCGAGCTCGTACGCCTTGATCCGCGCCTCAATCTCGGGGTTGTTGACCTGCTGGTTCCGAATTTGATTCAATCGATTGACCGACTCGACCAAACGCGCCTGCTGGGCACGAGTCACACCGCGCGGGTTACCGGCGAAGTTGACCGGCTCACCGGCCGAACTGAATTCAACGCCCTGGTACTCGCCGGGGAAAAACCCGGCCGACCATTGTCGCGATGCAATCGGCTGCGGGTTGCGTCCTCCAACGCTGGTCATCACCACGAAACCCGGCAAGTCATCGCACTCGGTTCCCAAACCATAATTGATCCAAGACCCCATTGACGGTCGCCCACTGATCGCGGTCCCGGTGTTCATGAATGTATGAGCCGGGTCGTGGTTAATCTGTTCGGTTACCATTGACTTGACGACGCAGATGTCGTCGGCCAACTTGGCTTGCCAGGGGATGAAATCGCTGAACTCCAAGCCGTTCTTACCGTGCCGGGAAAACTTCGTCAGAGGCCCCAGGCACTTCAATGCCTGCCCTTGCAATTGCGCGATTGGCTGGCTTTTGGTAAACGATTCCGGCATCGGTTTGCCGTCAAGCTTTTCCAGCTCAGGCTTGTAGTCGAACGTTTCCAGGTGGGACGGCCCTCCCGCCATGCACAGGAAGATCACTCGCTTGATTCGCGGTGGGAAATGGGGCAAGCCCGCCAAACCCTGTGCCTGATCAGCAGCCTTTCCAATGCCAGTGATATGCCCCCACGCATCTCGAGATAGCAAACCGCTTAGTGCCGCCGCTCCGATCCCGACGCCACCGCCACGCAAAAAAGTACGCCGGTTGACGCCGTTGGCGATCGAGTCCAAATCATTTCCAGGATTGAACATCTTATTCCCAATCAGTTTCGAGTGATGGTTTCATTCAGGTTCAAGATCGCTCGCGCAACGCTGGTCCAACTGGCCAGCTCAACCGGATCCAGTTCCGCCGAAGTGGGCGCTTGCCCGGTTGAAATCAACCGCCCAGCCGATTCCGGGTTGTCGGCGTAATCCTGTTGCATGGCGGCCAGCAATTTGGTCAGGACTTCACGTTCCGTTTCGTTGGGTGACCGATTGACCGCCCACGCAAACGCATAGTCCAATCGGTCATCGACCGAATCGGTCGCTGCATTTTCAATGATCCGAGCCGCAAAGACTCGTGCGGCCTCCACAAACGAAGGATCGTTCAGCAACGCCAGCGCAGCCAGCGGTGTGTTGGATTGCGATCGCTGGGCAGTGCATTCTTCTCGCGTCGGCGCATCGAGCGCTTTGTACGTTGGATGTAAAAACATTCGCTGCCAATGCACGTACACACCACGCCGCCATTGGCTGGCATCGGTTGAGTGGTGATAACGCCGGGGCGGAAAATTCAAATGACGATAATAGCCAGCCGGCTGATAAGGCTTGATGCTGCGACCTCCAATTTTATCAACATTCAACAACCCGCTGATGGCCAATGCCGTATCGCGAACCACTTCAGCCGGCAATCGGTACCGGGTCTGACGCGCGAACAATTGATTGTATGGATCGTGTTGCCGCAGCTCGTCACCCACCAGTGACGATTGGCGATAGGTCCGGCTGGTCACGATCGTTCGAATCAGACGCTTGACATCCCAGTCCTGGGCAAATTCGAGTGCCAGGTTGTCCAGCAACTCGGGATAGGCAGGCGCTTCACCCTGTCCGCCAAAGTCATCCAATGATCGAGAGATACCGACGCCCATGAACAAATACCAAAACCGGTTGGCAAACACTCGCGCCGTCAGCTTACCATTGACTTGCGACGAATCGGTCAACCAGTTGGCCAGATCCAAACGGGTTGCGCGGGACGCTTGATCGAGCTGGCCCATGAAAGCTGGAATCGCTGGTTGCACAATCGGACCGGACTCGTCCAACCAATCACCGCGCGGCAGAATTCTCACCTCGCGCGGCGTTTCCAGCGGCTGGGAAATCATCGTCCAGGCACCTCGATTTTCGATTTCTTTGGCTTGCTGGTTGAGTTGCCTTAACTTCGCTTCCGCTGACTTGAGTTCCTCACGGAGGTCCTCCAGGGAAGTGATTTCCTCAGACGTTTGGCCTTCTGCTGGATCTCCAGTTGCAGGCTTCGCCTGCTGGTCCTGAATGGCGGTTTGCTCAGCTTGTTTGACCTGATGCTTCAGTTTATTCACTACGGATTGTTGCTGGCCAGCAATCTGCTGGGCCTCGTCCAGCAACGCCCGGTCTTGTTCCGAAATCACCAACAACTCGGGTGAGCGACGAGTCGGCAGGGCGTTGGTTCCGTTCTTGAAGTGTTGCTCGTCGTCAATGTCAGCAAAAAAAGCTGACAGTGCATAAAAATCCCTGGTTGTGTAAGGGTCATATTTGTGATCGTGGCACTGAGCACAACCGACCGTGGCTCCCATCCAGACGGCCGACACATTCCGCACGCGATCGGCCGCGTAAATCGATCGGTATTCTTTCGGCTGCAGCCCACCCTCGTGAGTTGTCTGCAGCAAGCGGTTATAGCCGGAAGCAATTTTCTGTTGGAGCGTCGGCGACTCGACCAAGTCTCCAGCCAGCTGGTCGCGGGTGAACTGATCAAACGGCATGTTGTCATTAAACGCATCGATCACCCAGTCCCGATAAGGCGAAATGTTTTGATCCTGGTCGCCGTGATAGCCCACCGTATCGGCGTATCGAACCAGGTCCAACCAGTACATGGCCAATCGTTCGCCGAAGTGCTGAGAGTTCAGCAACGCGTCGACTTGCTGTTGATACGCGTCATCAGAATTGTCATCCAGAAATGCTTGAACTTGATCCGGAGTTGGCGGCAATCCGACCAGATCGAAATACAAGCGACGCAACAGGGTAACGCGATCGGCCGGAGGTGCAGGCTGCAGCCCATTCTCCTTCAATCGTGCAAGCACCAGTTTGTCGATCCAGTTGACCGACCAGTCATCGTTTTCAATCGTCGGAATTGGAGTCCGAACGGGTTCCCGGTAAGCCCAAAACTGATCCCAGTTGGCGCCTTCTTTGACCCATTGCGTCAACCGTTTGATTTCGTCGTCGGTCAATGGTTTATGAGCTTCGGCAGGCGGCATCTGATAGCCCGGTTCATCTTTGGCTGTGATCCGCACAATCAATTCGGAGGATTCTGGATCGCCAGGCTCGATCATCGACATCGCAGTCTCGCGCAGGTCGAACCGAAGATCGGCTTCGCGCGATTCTTCATCGGGCCCGTGACACTGGAAACATTTGTCGGAAAGAATTGGGCGGATGTCACGATTAAACGAAATCGGATCGCGTTTGTCGGCCAAGTCCTGAGCCATTGCCGGGCAGGTGACGGATAACCAGATGCAGCCGATCAATGCAGTGATCTGGAATCGGACCAGTAATGTATTACGGGGCATGAGAATATGG